>NZ_JBFBEZ010000025.1:0-136767 GCF_040701725.1 Streptomyces sp. NPDC093109 | reverse complement strand
CTAGTAGCTCCGCTACGAGGGCCTCTCGGCGCCTTGCGATCGCACGCACCACGCCCCGCTCCCTGATCCAGATCACAACCCCACACAGGCCCTAGGCCCGAAATTCCGGATCGGTACAGCGCCGTACGACAGGAGTCACCCATGAGCGAGTTGAGTTTCGAAGGACGCGTCGCCGTCGTCACCGGTGCGGGACGGGGCATCGGACGCGCCCACGCCCGGCTGCTGGCCGAACGAGGGGCGCGGGTGGTCGTCAACGATCTCGGCGGATCGATGGAGGGCGACGGCACCGACGCCGGTCCCGCGCGGAAGGTGGCCGACGCGATCGTGGCGGCCGGCGGACAGGCCGTCGTCGACAACAACGACGTCTCCACCGAGGCGGGTGGCAGGGCCGTCGTCGACACCGCGCTCGACGCCTTCGGCCGTGTGGACATCCTCATCAACAACGCCGGCATCATCAGGTGGGCCGGGCTGCCCGAGGTCGACCTGGACAACCTCGAACGCCATCTCGCCGTCCACCTGCTCGGCTCGTTCAACACCACGCGGGCCGCCTGGCCGCACTTCCTGGAGCAGGGCTACGGGCGTGTGGTGCTGACGACGTCCGCCGGGCTGTTCGGGACCGACAACAACCTGTCGTACGCGGCGGCCAAGGGCGGTGTGATCGGTCTGGCCCGCAGCGCGAAGCTCGCCGGTGAACCCCACGGGATCAAGGTGAATGTGATCGCCCCGGCCGCGCTGACCAGGATGGGCGGTATCGAGGACGAGGCCGCGGCGGACGTCGCCGCCCGGCAGGCGGGCATGACCTCGGAGGCGGTCTCACCGATCGTCGCCTACCTCGCGCACGAGAGCTGCCCGGTCAGCGGCGAGGTCTACGCGGCGGGCGCCGGCCGCTTCGCCCGGTTCTTCGTCGCGTCCACGCCGGGCTATGTACACGAGGGCGGCGCAGTCGCCACCGTCGAGGACGTGGTGAACAACTGGGACGCGATCAACGACGAGAAGGGCTACTACGTCCCCTCCGACCTGATGGCGTGGACGGGCGCGTTCCTCGGGCATCAGTTCAAGGAGAAGCCCGGTTCCGCGGCTTCGTAGGCCGCGTGGGCCGCGTGGGCTTCGTGGGCCGGAACGGTGATCACCACACGCACGGCAGCTCCATGGTGATCACGGTCGGTCCGCCGGCCGGGCTCGACACGGTCACCGTGCCGTCCAGCGCGGCGACACGGCGGCGGATGCCGAGCAGTCCCGTGCCCCTGTCCTCGTCCGCGCCGCCGTGGCCCTCGTCCCGGATCACGGCCCGCACGGCGGTACGCAGACGCTCCAGGCGGACATCGGCCCGCGAGGATCCGCTGTGTTTCGCCGCGTTGGTGAGTGCCTCGGCCACCACGAAGTACGTGGCCGCCTCCACCGCGGCCGGTGCCCGCACACCGGGGTCGTCCAGCCCGTACACCTCCACGGTCGTCTCGAGCCCGCTGCCGGCGGCCAGCGCGCGGACGGCCCCGGCGAGGCCGCGGTCGGTGAGGATCGGCGGGTGGATGCCGCGTACGACGTGCCGCAGCTCGGTCAGTGCCTCGTCGGCCAGGTCCTGCGCGTCGTCGAGCATGCGGCGCGCGGCCTCCGGGTCGTCGCCGTAGGCCTGCTTGGCCAGACCGACCCGCAGGGAGAGGGAGACCAGGCGGGCCTGGGTTCCGTCGTGCAGAGCGCGCTCGATACGCCGCAGTTCGGCGCCGTGCGCGGCGATCGCGCCCGCCCGTGTCTGCGTCAGCTCTTCCACCCGTACGGCGAGCAGGGCCTTCGGAGAGGGCCTGAGCAGGGACTCGGACCAGCGGGCGTCCAGGTCCGCGAGGCGTGTGATCAGCGGAAGAACGACCGCGTTCCGGCGCGCCGCGCCGCACCACACCCCGTCGACGACCAGCCCGAGCACCCACAGCGGCACCGCCAGCAGGGCCAGCGGACTGTAGAGGTACTGGGCGCCGAGCCAGCGCAGGTCGGTGACCGTACCGGGGTCGCGGACGGTGGCACGGAGCCGTTCGCGCACGGTGCCGGTCAGCGGTGTGTACGCCTCGGGGATCTCGCGGCCGGTCCATTCGCCCACCAGCCGCCGCTTCAACCCGGCGATCCGGCGGATCAGCAGCACCGTCTCGGGCAGCATCCAGGCCCCGACGACCGCGAGTGTGGCGATGGCGGTGATCAGCAGGACGGTGATGAAGAGCTCCAGGCCGAAGGCCAGGGCCGCGGCCCCGGCCAGGAGAACCGTGGCCTGTGCGGCCTGGCGTATCGTTTTCCGCATAACGCCCACGCTAGGCGATGGCCGCCCGAATCAGCGGCGTGCGGTCGCCTTCCTCGCGCGGCACCTCCACGGCGACCATGGTCGGTCCGCCCGGCGGGCTGGTGATGGCCATGACGCCGCCCAGGGCGGTGACCAGGCCGCCGATCCGCCGCAGCCCGGTGCCCCGGTCCGCGTCGGCGCCGCCGAGGCCGTCGTCCCAGACCATGGCCCGTACTCCGTCCCCGGTGTGTTCCAGTACGACCGACACCTGGCCGGAACCGCTGTGCCGGGCGGCGTTGGTCAGCGCCTCCTCGACCGCGGTGCGGATGACGTGTGCCGCTTCGCTCCCGACCGTGGCCGTGTCATGGCCGTCGATGTCGCCGACCACGTCGAGTGCCACCTCCAGCGGGCACGCGTCGGCCAGGTCCCTTACGGCGGCGCCGAGTTGCCCACCAGCCGGTGCGGCGGACGGCGCGGCGGCAGGGCCGGTGACCGGTACGGGCCGTACCGCCCTGAGGAGCGACGGGAGCGCGACGGCCGGCCGGCCCAGGCCGCGCCGCACTCCGTCGTAGGCGAGCAAGAACGGGACGGCCGGAAGCGAGAGGAGGAGAAGCGATCCGGTCACGCAGTGGTCCGCCGCGTGCCGGATCGCTGTCTCCGGCGCGGGCCGGACCTTCACGACGTCCGGCAGAGACGCGTGGGCCGGCGGTTCGTGGAGCGTCGGGGCCGTTCGTACCTGGGGCATGTGTTCACGCTAGGTGGGGCGGCGCCGCGGCACAGGAGAGCGGGCCCCACGCCCGGGGTGTAGCGCGCTACACCCCGGGGGCGGGGAAGTGCCGCGCCTGCGGAGTGCGTTCCGGGTGCTCCGCGCACCACTCCGCGTGCTCCGTGGGCTCCGCGCTCGCCGCCCCGGCCGCCCCGGCAGGCTCGCCGGGGCGTGGCCAGGGCCGGCCCGTGAGCCGTTCGATGCCGTGGTTGAACCGCCGCAGGAAGACGGTGAACGAGATCATGTCCTCGTCGCTCCAGCCGTCCATGATCCGCTTCAGCGAGTCCACGATGCCCTCGCGTTCCTCCGCCAGCCGGCGCGTGCCCTCCTCGGTGATGCCGAACTTGCGCGCCATGCCCCCGGCGGGATCCGGCATCCGTTCCACCAGCCCGGCCCGCAGGGCGGCGGCGGTCTGCCGGTTCAGCGTGGACGCGTCCAGCCCGAAGGCCTCGCTCAACTCGCCGATCGACATGGGCCCCTGGACCCGGAGGCGGCTGAGCAGGACGTAGGCGCTGCGGTCGAGCATGCTCCCCTTCCGGCGACCGCCGTACTGGCTGAGCAGCGTGTGGCGGTTCAGCAGCATCTGCTCGAACTCGACCTCGTCCGCCGGTTGGTTCATGGGTTTCTGCCGCCTCGGGGTCGCGCCGGCGGCCGGCGTCCGCCCGCTCTGGCTGCTGACCTCCATTCTGCCATGCCTCATGCACCATGCATGTAGTGTGTTCGCTACACGTTATGTGCATGATGCATAGTCTGCCCGGGTTCCGTCTTCCGGAGTTCCGACATGTCCACGCGAGCCGCGGCGGTCACCGGGCGGTCCAGCCCCCGTCCACCGTGAGCGTGGTTCCCGTGACGAAGCGGGAGGCGTCCGAGGCGAGGAACACCGCGGCGCCGCCCAGCTCGTCGGCCTCGCCCACCCGGCCCAGGGGGGTGCTCCGTACGATCCGCTCGCCCCACTGGCTGTCGAGGAGCCCCGAGCTGAGGTCCGTACGGAAGTAGCCGGGCGCGAGCGCGTTGACGCGTACTCCCCGTGCCGCCCACTCGACGGCGAGGGACTTGGTGAGCGCCTCCACACCGCCCTTGCTGGCGGCGTACGCGGCGATCCGTTCGAAGCCGGTGCTCGCGTGCACCGAGGAGACGTTGACCAGGGAGCCGGAGCCCTGCGCCAGCATCACCTTCCCGGCCTCGCGGCAGCAGTAGAAGGTGCCCTGGAGGTTGATGTCGAGGACCTGCCGCCAGGCCTCGTCGGTCACCTTCTCGCTCCGGGTGAAGTGGGGACTGACACCGGCGCAGTTGATCACCACGTCGAGCCGGCCCGTCCACTCCGTGATCCGGCCGACCGCCACCGCCACCGCGGCCGAGTCGGCGACGGAGGCGGGCAGCACCAGCACCTTGCCGCCGTGGCCGGAGAGCTCGGACGCGAGCCTCTCCAGGTCGTCCGCGGTGCGCGCCGTCACGGCCAGGTCGGCACCGGCCCGGGAGAGGGCGACGGCGATGGCGCGGCCGAGGCCCTTGCCCGCACCTGTCACCCAGGCCGTCTTTCCGTCGAGGCGCGGTTCGCCGGTCGAGCCGGTCGAGCCGGTCGAGCCGGTCGAGCCGGTCGCACCGGTCGCTCCGGCCCTGTGTGTCGCATCGGTCATACGAGGCGCTCCGTCGGCAGGTCGCGGAGGTTCCGCTTGAGGACTTTCCCGGAGGGCGTACGGGGGAGTTCGTCGACGATGTCGAACCGGCTGGGCACCTTGAACTTCGCCAGCCGGGCCCGGCAGAACTCGCGCAGTTCCGCCGCCCCGGCGCTCCCGCCGGGGCGGAACACCACGAAGGCGCGGGGCACCTCGCCCCACCGCGGATGGGCGAGGCCGACCACGGCGGCCTCCAGCACGGCGGGATGCTCGTACAGGACGCGCTCGACCTCGGGCGTGGCGATGTTCTCGCCGCCGGAGACGATCATGTCCTTCTTGCGGTCGTCGACATAGAGGAAGCCGTCCTCGTCGGTGTGCCCGATGTCGCCGGTGTGGAACCAGCCGTCCTTCAGGGCGGCGGCCGTGGCCCTTTCGTCGCGCCAGTACCCGGCGAAGACCTTCGGGCCGCGCAGGGTGATCTCGCCCAGCTCGCCCGCCGGGACCTCCCGGCCGGTGTCGTCCACGATCCGGACCTGGGTGTGCGGCACGGGGCGGCCGACCGAGCCGAGCTTCGACAGGCTGTGTTCGCGGTCGAGGAAGGTGTCGCCCGAGACGGTCTCGGTCAGTCCGTAGGCATCGGCGAACCAGGCGTGCGGAAACGCGGACATGACGCGCCGCAGGACCGGTTCCGGGGTCTTCTCGCCGCCGCCGAGCACGAAGCGGACCGATGTGGTGTCGTACGTTTCGCGGCCGGGCACTTCCAGCACCGCGTTCACCATGGCGGGAGCGAGCCAGAGGTTGGTCACCCGGTGCTCCTGGATCGCGTGGAGGGTGTCGGCAGCGTCGAATCTGCGCTGGAGGACGACCTTCCCGCCCGCGTACAGCACCCCGAGGGCCGGCATGTCCAGCCCTCCGACGTGGTACAGCGGCCCGCAGACGAGCGTGGTGTCGGCCGCGGTCAGGCCGAAGTGGACGATATGGGCGAGGTTCTTGGCCTGCACATTGCCATGGGTGATGCACACGCCCTTGGGCCGTGAGGTGGTGCCGGACGTGTACATCAGCCGCTGGAGGTCGTCCGGTGCGACATCCACGGGCTCCACCCCGGCGCCCGGGTGCCGGGCCAGCAGCTCCTCGTAACCGGTCCACGGTGCCTCGGGTGCTCCGGGTGCTCCGGGTACTCCACGTGTACCGGGCGCCCCGGGTGTGTCGCCGTCGACCTGGATCCGGTGCTCCAGGCCGGGCAGTCCGGTGGCGATACGGTCCGCCGCCGCGACGAAATCCGGCTCCGTGACAAGGACTCCGGCCCGGGCGTGGCCGAGGATGTACCGCCATTCGTCCTCGGACAGCCGGTAGTTCAGCGGCAGGAAGACCGCGCCGATCCGGTTGACGGCGTACACCAGCTCCAGGAACTCCGGCCGGTTGTACAGAAGCAGTCCGACGATGTCACCGCGGCCCACGCCCAGTCCGGACAGGCCGGCCGCGAGTCGATTGACCCTTCCGTGCAGCTCGCGCACGGTCAGGCGCTGATTGTCCTGCACTACGGCAACGGCGTCGGGCCGTTGGTCCGCGTGATAGTCGAGGATGCTCGCGAAATTGTGCACGGCGACTCTCTCGTTCGGTGACCAGTAATGTTCCGACCGGTCTGTTGCCCGCTGCAAAGTTTTCGTGTACCCATTGGTCTATAAAACCTGTAGCCGCACTTTACGGCGCCCCCGTGCCGGCGACAACCGTTGTGCGGGGCGGGATTTCCGGGAAAGGGAGGGGCCGAGTGCCACGCATTCTTCTTGAGGCCGACGGACCGGTCGTCACCCTCCGCCTGGCCGCTCCGCCGGTGAACGCGTTCGACTCCGCGCTCCGGGAGGAGCTGGCCGCCGCCGCGCGCGAGCTGGCCGACGCCCGTGACGTACGGGCCGTGGTGCTCTACGGCGGCGAGCGGCTGTTCGCGGCGGGGGCGGACATCAGGGCGCTGGCCGCGATGGGGCCGGCGGAGGTACGGGGCTGGAACCGGGCCCTGCAACGGACGTTCGACGAGGTCGCCCGGCTGCCGATGCCCGTGGTGGCCGCGGTGACCGGCTACGCGCTCGGCGGCGGCCTGGAGCTGGCGCTCTGCGCCGACTACCGGGTCGCCGCCGGGAACGCCGTACTCGGCCAGCCGGAGGTGAGGCTCGGGATCATCCCGGGTTCCGGCGGCACCCAGCGCCTGACCCGTCTGCTCGGCCCCGCGCGCGCGAAGAACCTGCTGATGACCGGCCGCACGGTGCCGGCCGAGGAGGCTCTCCGGATCGGACTGGTGGACGAGGTCGTCCCGGCCGGCACGGTGTACGGCGCCGCGCTGGCCTACGCGGGACGGCTCGCCGAGGGTCCTGCGGCGGCTCTGGAGGCGATCAAGGAGGCGGTGGACCACGGCGGCGACGCCGGCGTCTCCACCGGTCTCGCGCTGGAGCGCTCCCTGTTCACCGGGGTCTTCGGGACCGCGGACGCCGCCACCGGACTGCGTTCCTTCCTCGAACACGGCCCGGGAAAGGCGCGGTTCGAGGGCGCGGCACCGGACAGCCACGAGGAAGAGCGTGATGACACGAGGGGGCGTACGACGTGAAGGCACTGCGCTGGCACGGTGCACGGGACCTGCGGCTGGACGAGGTGCCCGACCCGCCGGAGCCGAAGCCGCACGAGGCGGTGGTGGAGGTCTCCTGGTGCGGGGTGTGCGGCACCGATCTGCACGAGTTCCTCGAAGGCCCCCACATGATCCGCACCGGTCCGCACCCGCTCACCGGCGCCGCGCCGCCGCTCGCCCTGGGACACGAGTTCAGTGGGAGCGTCCTGGCGCTCGGGAGCGCGGTCCCCGGCATCGCCGTCGGCGACCGGGTGGCCGTGGACCCCGTCTGGCGGTGCGGTGTCTGCTACTGGTGCGCCCGCGGCGAGTACCACATCTGCCCCATGAGCGGATCCGTGGGACTGGCGTCGCCCGGAGCGTTCGCCGAGCGTGTGACCGTACCGCTCGCCGGGCTGACCCGTCTCCCCGGCAACGTCAGCGACGAGATGGGCGCCCTCGCCGAACCGCTGGCCGTCGGCCTCCACGCGGTGACCCGGGCAGGTGTGGCACCGGGGGACAACGTCCTGGTCGTCGGCGGCGGGCCGATCGGCGTCGCCGTGGTCCTCGCCGCGCGCGTCGCCGGGGCGGCCGGACTCTATGTGAGCGAACCGCTCGCCGGCCGCCGCGAGCTGCTCGAAGGCCTCGGCGTCACCGAGACCTTCGACCCGCGGACGGCCGACGTACGCCGGGAGGTGTTCCTGCGTACCGGCCGCGTCGGGCCGGACGCGGTCATCGACGCGACAGGCGTGGCCGCCCTGGCGGGGCAGGCCGTGGCCACCGTACGGCGGGGCGGCCGGGTCGTGCTCGCCGGCGTCGGCCGGGGACAGGCCGGGATCGACATGGGGCAGCTCGTCCTTTACGAACGCTCCGTGCTCGGCACGCTCGGCTACCGCTTCGACATCCCGCGCGCCATCGGGCTGATGAGCACCGGGCGCCTGGACGCCACCGCGCTGCTCACGGGCCGGTTCCCGCTGGACGGTGGCGTCGGGGTCTTTGAGGACCTGGCCGCCGACCGGGCCCGCCACCTCAAGGTTCTGCTGACCCCGAAGGGACTGTGACATGGATTTCGACCTGCCCGAGGAGACCCGGGCGCTGCAGGACATGGTCCGGGAGTTCGCGGCCGGGGAGATCACCCCGTACGCGGCCGAGTGGTCGGAGAAGGAGGAGTTCCCGACCCATGTCTTCACCAAGCTCGGTGAGCTGGGGCTGATGGGCATGCTGGTGCCCGAGAAGTACGACGGCGCGGGATCCGACCTGGTGTCCTATGTCGCCGTCATGGAGGAACTGGGCGCCGCCGACCAGTCGGTGGCGTCCTCCTGGAACGCGCACTCCACCATCGCCAGTCTGCCGCTGCTGGCCTACGGCACCGAGGACCAGAAGCGGCGCTGGCTCGCCCCGCTGGCCCGCGGCGAGGCCATCGGCGCTTTCGGCCTGACCGAACCGGACGCGGGTTCCGACGCGAGCGGCATCACCACCACGGCCCGCCGCGCGGACGGCGGCTGGGTGATCAACGGCACCAAGACCTTCATCACCAACGCCGGCACCGACATCAGCCAGGGCGTCACCCTGCTCGCCGTGACCGGCAAGGACGACGACGGCCGCAAGCGGTTCGCGACCTTCTACGTCCCGACCGGCACCCCCGGCTACACCTGCGGCCGCAAGTTCAGGAAGCTGGGCTGGCACGCCATGGACACCCGCGAGCTGTTCTTCGACGACTGCCGGCTTCCCGAGGACCATCTGATCGGGGACGAGGGCGGTGGTCTCCGGCAGTTCCTCTCCGTGCTGGACAAGGGCCGGATCAGCGTCGCCGCGCTCGGTCTGTCGCTGGCCAAGGCGGCGCTGGCGCTGGCGGTCCAGCACGCCACGGAGCGCCACCAGTTCGGCCGCCCGCTGTCGGCGTTCCAGGCGGTCGCGCACAAGATCGCCGACATCGGCACCGAGCTCCAGGCCGCCCGGTGGATGGTCTACCGCGCCGCCTGGCTCGCCGACCAGGGACGCCCGCACGCCATGGAGGCCGCCATGGCCAAGCTGTACGCCTCCGAGGTCGCCAACCGCGCTGCCTCCCAGGCGGTGCAGATCCACGGCGGGTACGGCTATGTCCGGGAGTCGCCGATCTCCCGTTTCTACGCCGACGCCAAGATCCTGGAGATCGGCGAGGGCACCAACGAGATCCAGCGCAATGTCATCGCCAGAGCCCTGATCGGCAAGGGCTGAGGCCCGCACTCCTCCATTTCATTAGGTCAATCGGTACATTACCGATGCGCGAGCGTAGCGAGGACGCACATGACGGTGGCATCGCGGATGGTCGGCGTGGGTTCCACGCATACGGAACAACTTCTTGAGATGTACCGGCGAATGCGGCGTATCCGCCGGTTCGAGCAGCGGGCGTCGGAGCTGTACAAGGCGACCGAGATACCCGGGTTCCTGCACCTGTCGATCGGCCAGGAGGCCAGTGCCGTCGGCGCGTGCTGGCCCCTGACCGCACGCGACGGCATCACGTCCACCCACCGCGGGCACGGCCATGTGCTGGCCAAGGGGCTGGACACCGCGTCCATGATGGCCGAACTGATGGGCAAGGACGCCGGTACGTGTCACGGCCGCGGCGGATCGATGCACATCGCGGACCCGGGGCTCGGTATCTACGGCGCCAACGGCATCGTCGGCGCCGGACTGCCGATCGCCGACGGGGTGGCGACGGCGGCCAGACTGCGCGCCGAGGGCGATGTGGTGGTGGCGTTCTTCGGGGACGGCGCGGTCGCGCAGGGCATGTTCCACGAGGCGGTCAACCTTGCCGCCGTATGGGACCTGCCCGTCGTCTTCCTCTGCGAGAACAACCACTACTCCGAGTTCTCCCCGGCCTCCGAGCAGCACCGGGCCCCCCTCTCCGCCCGGGCCGCCGGATACGGCGTCGACTACGCGCACGTCGACGGGAACGACGTGCTCGCGGTGGCCGGTCTCATGGCCGACGTCGTGGACCGGATGCGGCAGGGCGGCGGCCCGGTGCTGGTGGAGGCCGAGACCTACCGCTGGCACGGCCACTACGAGGGCGACCCCGAGCGCTACCGCGACGCGGCGGAGGTCGCCGAGGCCAAGGAGCGGGACCCCCTGCTGGTGGCCCGGCGCCGGCTGGCGGCGGCCGGCGTGGCCGAGGCCCTGGCCGACGCCGTGGACGAGGAGATCGACAAGGAGATCGAGGCGGCCGTCGCGTGGGCGCGGAGTCTGCCCGAGCCGGACCCCGCCACACTGTACGACTACGTCCGCGCCCCGAGCCCCGCCGTGCCCGAACCGGCCCCGCCGCCGGCCGGCGCCGAGGTCTTCCGCTCCATGGACGCCGTACGGCTCGCCCTGGAGCACGAACTCGCCTCGGATCCCACGGTGTTCGTGGCCGGTATCGACGTCGGCGCGGGCGGCAACGTCTTCGGTCTCACCCGCGGACTCGCCCAGGCCTTCCCCGGCCGGGTCCGTGACACCCCGATCAGCGAGAGCGCCATCATCGGCACGGCGGTCGGGGCGGCCATGGCCGGCATGAAGCCCGTCGTGGAGATCATGTACATGGACTTCATCGGGGTCTGTCTGGACATGCTGCTCAACCAGGCGGCCAAGCTGCGCTTCATGACCGGCGGCCGGGCCGCCATGCCGCTGGTCGTACGCACCCAGTTCGGCGCCGGCCGCTCCTCCGGCAGCCAGCACTCGCAGAGCCTGGAGGCCATGCTGGCGCACATTCCCGGGCTGACCGTGGTGATGCCGTCCACCCCGGCCGACACCTACGGCCTGCTCCGGGCGGCCATCCAGGACCCGAACCCGGTGGTCTTCGTCGAGAACCGCCTCCAGTACGGCCTCAAGGGCCCCCGTCCGCCGGCCGGCCATCTGATTCCGCTGGGAAGGGCCGCGGTGGTCCGCGAGGGCACCGACATCACCCTGGTCTCCTGGTCGCGCATGGTCCAGGACTGCCTCGCCGCCGCCGAGCTGCTCGCCGCCGAGGGCATCAGTGTCGAGGTCATCGACCTGCGCACGGTGGCTCCGCTCGACCGCGAGACCGTCCTCGCCTCGCTCGCCAAGACCAACCGCCTGGTCATCGCCCACGAGGCCGTACGCGACTTCGGTGTCGGCGCCGAGCTGTCCGCGCTCGCCGTCGACGAGGGCTTCTGGCACCTGGACGCCCCGGTCGCACGGGTGGCGCCGCCCCCGGTGCCCGCGCCGTACGCGCCCTCGCTGGAACGGGTGTGGCTGCCGTCGAGCGACACGATCGCGGACACCGTGCGCCGTATCGCCGCGGTCTGAACCGGGGCCGGTCGGTCTAAAATGTCGAACTATGCCAAGACCACCAGGGCACGGGCCGGGCTACGAGATCAAGCGTCAGGAGATCATCGACAAGGCAGCCGCGCTGTTCGCGAAGAAGGGCTACGCCGCCACCGGCATCGCCGAGGTCGGGGACGTGGCCGGGCTGGCCAGGGGCGCCCTGTACTACTACATCGGTTCCAAGGAGAATCTCCTCGTCGAGATCCAGGACCGGGTCATGCGCCCGATGCTGGCCTCCGTCCACCGGATCGCCGGCCTGGACGAGGAACCGGTGCTGCGGCTGCGCATGCTGTCACAGACGCTGCTGGAGAACATCCTGGCCCGGCTCGACCACGTCTGGGTCTACGAGCACGACTACCGGAACCTGCACGGGGACAACCGCGCGCGGCTGCTGCGCCAGCGCCGTGAGTTCGAGAACATCGTCCAGGAGCTGCTCGTCGCCGCGATGGACGACGGCTCGTTCCGCAAGCTGGACCCGCGACTGGCCACGCTGCAGTTCCTCAACCTGCACAACCACACCTACCAGTGGGTCAAGCCCGACGGTGAGTGGGACGCCGAGTACCTCTCGCGGGCCTACTGCGCGACCCTCTTCCGCGGCTTCGCCGGTGCCGGCCGTCAGTTCGACGACGTAGAGGACCGTATGAGCGAGTTCCTCGCCAAGCGGATGACCGGCCCCGGCGCGCCATGAGGGCGGGTGGTCAGGCGTCGGTGGCGCGGGACTTCGTGAAGTCGAAGGCCGCGTAGTCGTTGTGGTGGAGTTCGGTGATGAGCTCCTGGAGCTTCCAGCGGCCGGCGGGGTTGAGGAGCTGGCTCACGGCCTTGCCGGGGATGTTGGAACCGTAGAAGTAGCTGCTGCGCTGGAACAGTGAGTACGAGTCGGCGGCGTTCATGAGGCCGGTCCACTCGGTTTCTGCGGCCGGCTTCACCTCCACGACGCTGTGCCCGTGATCGCGCGCGTGGACGATGATGTCGTGGACGAGGTCCGCCTGGTCCCCGGCGTAGCGGGGGTTGTTGCCGGTGGCGCCGTGCGGGCCGCCGGGGAAGAAGAAGTTGGGGAACCCGGCGGTGGCGATGCCGAGGTAGGTGCGGGGGCCCTCGGCCCAGTACTCCTTGAGCGGTACGCCGTCGCGCCGCCGGACGCCGAGGCGGTTGAGCGCGCCCGTACCGAAGTCGTATCCGGTGCCCCAGATGATGATGTCGGTCGGGTACGGGCCCTCGCCGGTCTCGATCGCGTCACCCGTGATGCGGAGGATGGGCTCCTCGGGCAGCGAGACGAGCCGGACGGCGGGCTTGTTGTACGCCTCGTAGTAGCCGGTGCCGAACGGGGGGCGGCGGGCGCCGTAGCCACCGTCCTTGGGGACGAGCTTCTCGGCGGTGCCGGGGTCCTTGACGAGAGTGCGGATCTTGGCGGCCATGAAGTCGCACCACTCCCCGTTGATGACGGGATCGGTGGTCATGTCCCGGTAGTGCTCGGTGAGTTTGGTGAAGCCGGGACCGTTCCAGATCTTCTCGTAGAACTGTTGGCGCTCCTGTGCGGGGACATCGGTGCCGCTCACGGGGTTGAGCGTGTGCAGAAAACCGCTGGGAGAGGTGGCGAGTGTGTCGCGGATCCGCTCGAAGTCGCCCTTGAGCGCGGCTTGTTCGCCGGTCGTGATGGGCCGGTTGTTGAGCGGGGTGACCCAGTCCGCCTTCATCTGGTAGACGGTCAGTGAGGCGACCCCGTCGGCGATGGCCGGGACGATCTGAACGCCGCTGGAGCCGGTGCCGATGAGGGCGACGTGCTTGCCGGTGAAGTCGACGGGCGTCTTCGGCCAGCGGCTGGTGTGGTGCTGCTCGCCCCGGAAGTCCTCGCGGCCCTCGATGGCGGGGATGAACGGCACGGAGAGGTTGCCCGTCGCCGCGACGAGGTAACGGGTGCGCAGCGTACTGCCGTTGTCGGCGGTGACGGTCCAGACGCCGGTCTCCTCGTCGAAGACGGCGGACGTCACGCGGGCGTCGAAGGTGATGTCGTCGCGCAGGCCGAAGCGGTCGACCACGTGGTTGAAGTAGCGCTCGATCTCCGGCTGGCCCGCGTACTGCTCGCTCCACTCCCACTCCTCCCACAGCTCTTTGGAGAAGAGGTAGCCGTAGCTGTAGCTCTCGGAGTCGAAGCGGGCCTCGGGGTAGCGGTTCCAGTACCAGACGCCGCCGACACCGCTCCCCGCCTCCAGCAGCTTCGCCGAGAAGCCGGCCTCGCGGGCCCGGTAGAGCTGGTAGATGCCCGTGACCCCCGCTCCCACGACCACGATGTCCAGCGGTCCGGCCTGGTCCGAATCCGACTGCTGGTGTTGTGTTCCGCTCATCTGCCCTCCAGATGACAGGGGCCCGATCAGTTAAATCGACCGACCGGTCGATTGAATATGGCGAGCGTAGAGGAGAGGAGTGGCCCGATCAATGTTCTGCACGGGGATTGATTGTACCGACCGATGGGTCTAACTTTCGATTCCGGGGGGATGTCGTTCGGGGCGGATACGTGATGTTGTGTTGTGCCAAGGGAGTCGCACATGACGGCTGAGGATGCGCAGGGATCCACGGATCTGCGGAGCGCGGGGCTGGAAGCCATGCGGGCGGCGTTGCCCGGGGTGTTTCCGGACGACGATCCCGATCTGCGGGACGGGCGTCTCGGGGAGGATCTCGTCGAGATCGGTCTGACCAGTGTCTGGGGTGCGCTGTGGGCCCGGAAGGGGCTCGGTCCGCGCGACCGGAGCCTGCTGACCCTGGGGATTCTGATCGCGCTGGGGGCCGAGGCGGAGCTGAGGACCCATGTCCGTATCGCGGTGACGAACGGACTGACCGAGGATGAGATCGCCGAGGTCATCTATCACACCGCCGGCTACGCCGGCTTCCCCCGCGCGACGGCCGCACGCGCCGTCGTACGCGAGGTCCTGTCCGCGTGACGCGGGCGTCACGCACACCGAGGAGCACGCCATGTCACTGCACGGAAAGGTGGCCGTCGTCACCGGCGGCGGCCGTGGTATCGGGGAAGCCATCGCCCTCGTGCTCGCCGCGCGGGGTGCCGCGGTCGCGGTGTGGGACCTGGACGGCCCGGGCGCCGAGAAGACCGCTGCCGCGATACGGGAGGCGGGCGGAACGGCCATCGCCGTACCGGGGGACGCCGCCGAGGCGTCCGCCGTGGCCGCGGCGGCCACTCGGACCCGCGCGGAACTCGGCCCCGTCGCGATCCTCGTCAACAACGCGGGCACGACGGCGTACCAGCCGTTCACAAGCATCTCCGAGGACGCCTGGGACCGCATGATCGGCATCAACCTCAAGGGACCGTTCCTGGTCACCAAGGAGCTGGTGCCCGGCATGCTCGACGCGGGCTGGGGCCGGATCATCAACATCTCCTCCTCGTCCGCGCAGACGGGAGCGCCCTCCATGGCGCACTACGTGGCGTCCAAGGGCGGTGTCATCGGCCTCACCAGGGCGCTCGCCGTCGAGTACGTCGCCACGGGCGTCACCGTCAACCACGTACCGCCCGGCTTCATCGACACCCCACTGGTACGCCAGGGGCCGGTCGACGTGGAGACGGCCGCCGCCACGATGCCGATGAAGCGGGCCGGCCTGCCCGAGGACGTCGCGCACGCGGTGGCCTATCTGGCCTCGGAGGAGGCCTCCTACGTGACCGGGCAGACGGTCAGTGTCAATGGCGGACGTTACCTCGGGTGATCCCGGGGCCTCACGGGCCCGCGGGCAGGGTGAGCCGACGCGCACATCGATGAGAGGAGTACAGGTCATGGCCGAGAAGGTGGCTGATTCCGAGGTGCCGGAGGGTCTGCCGAAATATCCGGCGCCGCGTGCGGCGGGGTGCCCGTTCGCTCCGCCGCCGGAACTGCTGGCGCTGCGCGACACGGGCAAGTCCGTGGTCCGGGTGGAGACTTGGGACGGCACGACGCCGTGGGTGACCACGACCCACGCCGCCGAGCGCCAACTGCTCTCCGATCCCCGGCTGAGCGCGAACATCGGCGCGCCCGGCTATCCGCACACCACAGAGGCGATGAAGGAGCACGCGGCGCAGATGCAGCCGTCGATCAACAACACGGACGGAGCCGAACACTCCCGCTGGCGCAGGATGCTGACCAGTTCCTTCACGCGCCCTCGCATGCAGAAGCTGCGCCCGGCGATTCAGGCGATCACCGACGACCTGATCGACAAGATGCTCGCGGGGCCGAATCCGGTGGATCTGAACGAGGCGCTGTCCCTGCCGCTCCCGTCGCTGATGATCTGCGAACTGCTCGGAGTGCCGTACGAGGACCACGAGTTCTTCCAGGAACACGCGGGTGCCACCAACGCGCGGTTCAAGACCGCCGAACAGGGCGCGGAGACGACGCGGGTGCTGCGGGAGTACATCGCGGGTCTGATCGAGACCAAGATCGACCATCCGGGCGAGGACGTTCTCTCGGACCTCGGCGAGCGGGTGAAGGCCGGGGAACTCCTGATGGAGGAGGCGGCTCCGCTCGGTCATATTCTGCTGGTCGCCGGCCATGACACCAGCGCGAACATGATCACGCTGGGCACGGCCCTGCTGCTGGAGAACCCCGGTCAGCTCGGACTGCTGCGGGAGAACAGCGACGATCCGAAGCTCGTGGCGAACGCGGTGGAGGAGCTGCTCCGCTATCTGACGATCCCTCATCTCCTGGCCCGCCGGGCGGTGGTGGAGGACATCGAGATCGACGGAGAGACGATCCGGGCCGGGGAAGGCGTCATCGCGTCGCTGCCGGCGGGCAACTGGGACCCGGAGGCGTTCCCCGAGCCGGAGAAGGTCGATCTGACCCGGAAGGCGTCACACCATGTGGCGTTCGGCTGGGGGCCGCATCAGTGTGTCGGACAGCAGCTGGCGCGCGTCGAGCTCCAGGTCGTCTTCAGTACCCTGTTCCGCCGGATCCCGACGCTGCGGCTGGCGACGGATTTCTCGGAGCTCAGGTTCAAGGAGGACTCGCAGGCCTACGGCATCTACGAGCTTCCCGTCGCCTGGTGACGGCAGGCCGCGCCCCGCGGGGCGCGGCCCACGGGGGTCACTCCTCGGTGCGCAGCCACACGGTCGTGTGCGCGGGCAGTACGCCGCCCGCGTCCGTGGGTGTGCCGGCCGGCGGTCCGCTGGCCAACAGGACGGTTCCCGGCGGGAGTTCGGCCAGGTGATCGGAGAGGTTGGCCACGACGCGCCAGCCGCCGGCGCGGCGGAAGTCGAGGACCCCGGCGGACCGCGTCCCGTCCGTACCCTGCCAGGTCAGCGACTCGTCCCGCAGAAGTGTGCGGCGCAGCCGCAGCGCCTCGCGGTAGAACTCCAGGGTGGAGCCGGGCGTCCCGTCCTGTGCCTCGGCAGCCAGCTCGCCGAACACCGCCGGCTGTGGCAGCCAGGGCGCGGCGCCCGTACCGAAGCCGTACGAGGGGCCCGTACGGGTCCACGGCAGGGGCACCCTGCATCCGTCGCGCCCCTTGTCCCGGTGGCTGTTGCGTTCCCAGGTCGGATCCTGGAGCACGGCGTGGGGCAGGTCGGCGACCTCGGGCAGGCCCAGTTCCTCGCCCTGGAAGAGATACGAGGAGCCGGGCAGGGCCAGCATGAGCAGCGTCGCGGCGCGGGCCCGGCGCAGCCCCAGCTCCAGGTCGGCCGGCGGGGTGTGACCGTCGCCGAGCAGCCAGGCGGTACGGGCGGCGGCGTCCAGGGAGTCCGGCAGCGCGTAGCGCGTACGGTGCCGGATCACATCGTGGTTGGAGAGCACCCAGGTCGCGGACGCGCCCGACTCCCGCGCCGCGGCCAGCTCCTTGTCGATCACCGTGTACAGCGCGGAGGCGTCGGGCCGGGTGTTCAGGAAGTCGAAGTTGAACGCCTGCCCCAGCTCCTCGGCGCTCGCGTACGGGGTGCGCCGCGAGTCACGTACCCACGCCTCGGCGACCGCGACCCGGGGCGGCTCGTACTCGTCGAAGACCTGGCGCCACTCCTTGAAGATGGTGTGCACCTCGTCGCGGTCCCAGAGCGGATGGCTGCCGTCCTCGGGGAGATCCGCCGGCTCGTAGCTCCGTACGGGCCCGATGTCGCGCAGCGGCTCCGCCAGGTCCTTGGCCAGTCCGTGCGCGACGTCGACCCGGAAGCCGTCCACACCGCGGTCGGACCAGAAGCGCAGGGTGGTGAGGAAGTCGGCGCGCACCTCGGGGTTGTCCCAGTTGAGGTCGGGCTGCTCGGGCGCGAAGAGGTGGAGGTACCACCAGCCGTCCGGCAGCCGGCTCCAGGCGGGCCCGCCGAAGCACGACACCCAGTCGGTGGGCGGGAGTTCGCCGCTGTCGCCCTTGCCCTGGCGGAAGACATAGCGGTCGCGCTCGGGGCCCCCGGGGGCCGCCGCCAGCGCTTCTTGGAACCACACGTGGTCGTTGGAGGTGTGGTTGGGCACGATGTCGACCATGACACGGATGGACCGCTCGTGCGCCCCGGCCACCAGCGCGTCGAAGTCGTCCAGGGTGCCGAGCCGGGGGTCCACATCGCGGTAGTCCGCCACGTCGTAGCCGCCGTCGGCCAGCGCGGAGGGGTAGAAGGGGCTCAGCCAGATCGCGTCGATGCCGAGCCGCGCGAGATAGGGCAGCCGGGAGGTGATGCCCGGGAGGTCACCGAGGCCGTCACCGTCGGAGTCGGCGAAGCTGCGGGGGTAGACCTGGTAGATCGCGGCCTGGCGCCACCAGTCCCGGTCGACGGGGGCGGGGGTGAGGATGGCGGAGGGGTGTTGCTGATCTGACACGGGTTTCCTTTGCGGGACGGATGGACGGAAGGAGCGCGCCGCCACCGACGAGGGCGGCGCGGGCGGGCGCGCGTGGCATGTGGAGTTCCCGACCTCGGTGGTGGCGCGGGGAAGTACGGCTCCGTACCGCCCGGCGACCCCGGAAACACCGTAGGCCGGGCACTGGCGTCCGGGGAATCCTTTTCGCGCAAGCGGGTCCCTACGTCGATAATGCGCCGGTGAGTCTTCTCCCTGTTCCCCTCCCCGGCGAGGCGATACCCCCCGGGGCCCGGGACTGGCGCTCCACGGACGCCGGCCGCTGGCGCGCCATGGCGGCGCCGCGATGGTCGCACCCCTTGCTGCCCTCCGTCGCCATGGTGGCCGGCTTCATCTGGCTCGTGGCGTTCTCGCCCCCGTCCCCCGGCGACATCTGCACCACCAGCAGCCCGTGTGACGCCGGCTGGTGGGGCCTCGTGCCCTGGGTGGTGCTGCTGCTGACGCCGTACTGGCTGTGGCGTCTGCCGGGGCTCGCCCTACCGTGCCTGGTGGTGCTCGTGGCGGTCACACTCACCGACGCCGAGTCCGACGGGGTCCTCACGAGACCGTCGGTGTACCTGTGGTTCACGGCCATCGCGTATGCGGCGGCGACCGCGTTCCACCGGCTGTCGGTGGCCGCGCGGCAGCGGCGGTGCGCGGAGGAGGCCGCGGGCGAGGCCCGGTTCCCCGTACCGGGCGGGACACGGTGGCGCTGGCGCCTCTCCTTCGGCGCCGCCGGGGTACTGGTGGCGGTGGCGGCGTTCGGCTACTGGATGGCGTCGGACGAGATCTCCGCGTACGAGGACCACGCGGCGAACGGCCGGCAGGTCGCCGCTACGGTCGTCCGGATCAGCGGCGGCGAGGGCGACGACGCGGCCGAGCTGACGGTGAAGTCCCAGGAAGGTGAGGTCCACCGGGCCGACTCGCTGTATCCGGAGGACTTCCCGGTGGGCACGACCGTCGATCTCGTGGTGGACGGAGAGTACGTCCGTCTGGTGGCGGAACCCTACGATGTCGAGGGATGGCAGCTGCTGATGGTGGCGGCGATCGTGGCCGGCCTGGCGTTCCTGGCCAACGGCGTGACGGGCCGGGCGAGTTCGTCCCGGCTGCACACCACACCGCAGCCGGTGCTGAAGGTGCTCGTGCGCAGGGACCGTAAGGACTTCCGGACGTGGGTGTACGCGGCGGACGATCCGGCGGGGGAGCGGCCGGTGTTGAGCCTGTTCACCGTGCCGGCCACGGAGGGCGACGACGATGACGCCGAGGACGGGAAGTACGAGGACGACGAGAAGTACGAGAAGGACGCGGAAGCCTGGGAGCACATGGCGAGGACGGGGCCGTGCGAGGCGGTCCTCTACGGATCCCCGCACGCGGGCGGCGAACTCGTCCTGGTGACGGCCCCGGAGCCGGGCATCGCGCTGGCGGAGACGGGGGCGACCCCGGTACGCCCGGCTGTGCCGAAGCTCCAGGACACGCTGCTCCCGTACCTCCCCGGCGGACGGCGGAGCCGGCGCCCGCGTCGTCCGCGCCGCTCGGCGGAGGAGATCGTGGCCGGCATGGCGACCGGGGCGGACCCGGTCTCGTACTCCGCCGACACCACCTCCCGGCTGGTCGGCGTCTTCCTGCTGCTGGTCCAGGCCGGAGGCGTGTGGATTCTCCTGAATGACAGCTTCTCCTGGCTCTCGATGCTCCTGATCATCGGTGCGCCCTTGGCGCTGCGAGACGCGTCGGCAGCCTTGAGCTGGCGTATCACCGCCGATCAGCAGGGCATCTGGGTCACGGGTGCCTGGCGTACGCGCCGGATCCCCTGGGATCGTCTGCACCGCGTCCGGGTCGTGAAGGGCAGCATCCAGATCAAGGTTGTCGGCGGCCCCGACCACAGTTTCCCCGGCCGCCGTCCGGCCGCGCTCCGGGCCGAGGAGGAGCTGAACGTCCTGCGAGACCGTCCGGAGCTGCGCCCGGCCCGCGACGCGGAGCCGGGCGAACAGGGAATGTCGCTCGGCCCGTTCATGGCGGCGGTGGCCGTGCTGTGGGGAGCCGCGGTCCTCCTGCTGTTCTGAACGGGGAGTAAGGTTCCGACGGTTGACGTCGGGGCGGAATCAAGACAACTCGGGGGTTTTCGTGCTGCTCTGGATCGGGCTGGCAGCGGCGGTGGTCGCGGTCGTCTGCGGCGCCCTGGCGCGGCGGTCGAACGGCCGCGTCAAGGCCCTGGAGAGCGTCGAGACGCTTCCCGTGGGCGATCTCGAAGCCCTCCACGAGGCGGCGGCGGGCGCGGCGGGGGCCGGGTTCTTCCGTCAGCCCTGCGAAGTCGTCGGAGCCGCCCGCCCGAACGAGGACGGCCCGCTCCGCTCCGAGCTGTCACAGCTGGAGTGTGTCTGGCACCACCACAAGGTCACCCGCCGCTACGAGGAGACCTACCGCGACAACGACGGCAACCGCCGCCGCAGGACCAGGACGGATGTGGTCGCCGACCACGCCACCTCCACCCCCTTCTATGTCGAGGACGCCACCGGCAAGCTGCTCGTCCACCCCGGCAAGCAGAAGATCGACGGCGCCGAGAAGGTCCAGGACACCTTCGAGCCGTACGAGGGCAGGAGCGGTGGCAGGATCACCTTCGGCTCGCTCGTGCTGAGCCTCGGCTCCCGGAGCGACACGATCGGCTACGACCGCGAGGAGTGGGTCCTGCGCCCCGGCGCCCGTGTCTTCGCCCATGGTGAGGCCGGCGACGAGACGGGCCGCCTGGTGCTCGGTGCCCCGGCCGAGGGCGGCGTCTTCATCCTCTCCACCAGGACGGAGGGCCAGTTGGTCCGCCGCGAGAACAACCATGTCCTGGGCTGGGGCATCGGAGCGGGTGTCACCGGAGTGGCGGGTGTGGTGCTGCTGATCCTGGCGGCGGTTCTCTGACGGAGCCGGGGCCGGGGCCCGGACCGGAGCGCGTTACAGCAGCGCGACGGCGCGGCCGGAGACGTCACCGGCCGTGAGCTTGTCGACGTACAGCGGGATCTCGTCGAACGTGATCGGGACGGTGTGGGAGCGCAGCCCGCCGGAGGCGATGAGCGCCAGGACGGCCTCCGCCTCGGACTTCTCGCCGTTGGACGCGCCGACGATGGTGATCTCCTTCATCGTGATCTTCTGCATGGAGAGCGTCGCCGTCTCGCGGGCCAGGCCGATCTGTACGATCCGGCCGCCGTGCTTGACGGCGTCGACGGCGGAGACGGTGGTCGTGCCGAAGCCCGCGAAGTCGACGATGACGTCGAGCCCGGCGTCCTCGAAGTCACGGATGTCGGCGGAGACACCGGCGACGCCCAGTTCCCGCACGCGCTCCCAGGCGGACTCGTTCACCTCGGCCACGTACACGGTCGCGCCGACGGCCTTAGCGATCTGCGCGCCGAGCGAGCCGAGACCGCCGAAGCCGATGATGCCGACGTTCATGCCGGCCGTCACCTGTCCGAACGTCTCGACGGCACGGTAGGCGGTGCGCGCCGCGTCCATGGCGGGCGCGGCCTGCTCGAAGTCGACGTCGTCCGGGACATGGACGGCGAGGCGCGCCTCGACGGCGACGTACTCCGCGAACCCGCCGTTGACAGCGGTGCCGGGGCCGTCCGTGGTGGCCGGGATCCCCACGCGGTCGCCGACGGCGAAGTCGGTGACGTCCGCGCCGACCGCCGTGACCACACCGGCGGTCTCGTGGCCGAGCACGATCGGGACGTGCCCGAGCAGTGGGGTGATGGTGCCGTCGATGAAGCTGACATCGCTGTGGCAGAGGCCGGCCGCCTTCACGGCGAGCACGATCTCGTGCGCGGCCGGAGTCGGCTCGGGCAGCTCGGCAAGGTGCAGGGGTTCGTTCACGCCGGTGAACTGCCATGCCCTCATGGTTGTTCCTTCTTCCTCTTGGGTGCCGCCGTCCGGGACGGGAACCTGGGCGGTCACACCGCGCCCGTCGGCGTCTTCCATTATGGTACTCAGTACCACAACGTACTCCCCCCTGTCCGGGGACGGGAGCGGGGGCAACGAGGAGCTGCATGGACCCGACCGCGCCGCCGCGACGCCGGACTCCCGGCCGGCCAGCCGTTTCGTCCCGGGAGCACATCGAACGCGTCGCGATCCGGCTCTTCCGCGAGCACGGTTACGCGGCCACCACGATCCCGATGATCGCCGAGGCCGCAGGCGTGAGCCGGACGAGTGTGTTCCGCTACTGGGGGACGAAGCCGGAGATCGTCTGGGGCGCGTTCGACGTCCACACCCAGCGCCTGGCCCGGCTGCTCGACGCCGCGGACGCCGCCCGGCCGACGATGTGTGCCGTACGGGAGTGTGTGGTCGAGAACCTCGGACGCTCCATCGAGGACTCGGGCCAGTGGATGGAACGCTTCGCGCTCCTCGATTCCGCACCCGAGCTGCGGTCCGAGGGGTCGGCGCACTGGCTCGGCTGGGCGGCCGTCGTGGCCGCGTTCGTCGCCCGGCGGCACGGTGTGCCCGAAGGCGGTGTGGTCGCGCAGAGCGTCGGCGGCGCCGTGCAGGCGGCGTTCCTCGCCGTACTGCGGGGCTGGCTCACCGAACCGCGGCCGTCCGCCGCCCTGCTTCCGGAGCTGGACCGTGAACTCGCCCCGCTCTGCGATGTGCTGGAGTCCTGGCTCGACAGCACACGCCGGGAAGGATGAGCCCGCGCGGCGTTCAAACCCCGGATGCCCGCTGAGAGAGGCATGTCCTCCTTTCGGGCGGATACCGGTCTGTTCGGCGGATCGCGCGGTTCCGCGACCGGATCATCTCCCTCGGGGCCGTGCCCTGCGGCCCGAGGAAGGATGGTGCGCACACGATGAGTGCCACACGACGCAACATTCTGGGTGCCGCCCTCGCGGCGCCCCTGCTGGCCCAGCTCACCGGCGCGGCCTCCGGCGCCGCGGCCGAGAAGTACGGCACGGTCTCCGACGGCTGGATCGAGGTCCGGTGGACCCGGGCGGTCCAGGCGGAGCTGGACCGGATCGGGGCCGAGGTGGAGGCCGTGGCTCCGGCCCGGCTGGTGAAGGACTCCCAGGGGCCGGCCGTGCGCTTCCCCGTACGGTCGGGGAAGGGCGACCCCTCGCTGGCGCAACCGGCGAAGGCCGAGGGCGACGGCGCCCTCGACGGCGGGATCGCCGTACGCACGGCGCTCGGCACCGCCCGCTTCCTCGACCTGCGCAGCGCCCTGGGGGACGGTCTGGCCTCCGGGACGTGCGTGGTCAACGGCGTCGAGGTGGCGCACCTCGCGGCGCTCCGCTGCGGCCTGGCCGAAGGACAGCTCGCCACCGGCACCGCGGCGCTGGGCAAGCCGCTGAAGGTCCGGATCAACGAGGTACCGCTGCGCGCCACGGCCGAGGCGCTGGACGCGTACACCGCCACCTTCGGAACGTCGCCGTTCACCGCGGAGACCGTCCTCGGATACGCGACGGCGGAGGGGGTGTACACCCCGCCGGAGGCGTGAGTCCCGGGAGTCGGGCGCCCCGGGCCGGCTCCACCGGACGGGCCGGGCCGGGAACGCCGCCGCCGAAGCGGCGCCGGCGGCCCGCGTACACCGTGATCGCGTCCCGCAGCTGCGCCAGGCCGAAGTCGGGCCAGGGAGTCGGGTCGAAGACCAGCTCGGCGTAGGCGAGCTGCCAGGGCAGGAAGTTGCTGATCCGCTGCTCCCCGGAGGTGCGGATCAGCAGATCGACGTCCGGCAGGCCCGGCACGTACAGGTTCCGGGCCAGGTCGGCGGCGCCGATGTCCTCCGGCCGCAGCGTCCCCGCGGCCACCTCGGCGGCCAGCGCCCGGGCGGCCTCGACCAGTTCGTCCCGTCCTCCGTAGTCGACGCAGACGGTCAGGGACAGCGCGTCGTTCTTCGACGTCATGCTCTCCAGCAGCGTCAGGGCGGAGGCGAACGACGGCTCGATACGGTCGCGCCGCCCGCACCAGCGGATCCGTACGCCCAGTTCGTGCAGCCACTCGATGCCCTGGTCGATCCCGTGGGCCATGGTCTCGAACAGGGAGGCCAGCTCCTCCTCGGGACGGTCCCAGTTCTCGGTGGAGAACGCGTAGATGCTCAGGTGCCGCACGCCCAGCCGCAGGGCGGCGTTGACCAGACGCATGGCGGCCCACTCGCCCGCCTCATGGCCCTGGGAGACCGGCTGGCCGCGCCGCACCGCCCACCGCCGGTTCCCGTCCATGATGACCGCGATGTGGTCCGGGACCGCACCGGCGTGCGGCCAGGCCGGCCGGCGGGGCGTCCTGCCGGTCGACGCCAGGGGTTCGAGCCCTTCGGCGCACACCAGGCCCCGCCGGAGCACGACCTCGTCGAACTGCAACTGCGCCCCCAGCAGCAGGGTGCGCAGGAACGGCTGGTACGCCCGCTCCACCAGCCCGGCCACCGGCGCGGCCTGCTCCAGCAGGTCCCGCCAGCGGCCGAGCTGGATGTCCACCAGAGCGTCCAGCGCCGCGCGCCGGTCCCCGGCCGTGAGGTCGGCCACCTCAAGACCCAGCTCCCGCAGATCGGCGCGCGGCAGATAGCACCGGCCGGCGGCGAGGTCGGCCGGCAGATCCTCGAAGATGTCCACCAGCTGGCCCACCTCGCCCAGCACGGAGGTCAGCGCCCGTACGTCCGGCGCCGTCACCTCCAGCAGCGGAGCCAGCATCTCGGAGATCGTCCCCGAGACTCCCCGCAGATAGCGTCGCTGGTCCTCGAACGTCTCGTACCGGGGAGGGGAAGCGCAGTCGGTCCGCATGGCGTCGAGGAACTCCTCGACCGCCGCGTGGTCGAGATCCCGCCGCCGCACCGTGTCCACGAACGCCCGCCGCAGCGGGTGTTCGCTCCGCCCCGCGCGCAACTCCCGCAGCGTCTCGGTGTGCAGGCGGGCGAACCGCCGCTCACGCTCCCGCTGTGTCCCGCCCTCGTCGGCGGTGCGGTCGGCGTGCAGCAGGAAGCCGTACACGGCGTGGCAGTGCGGGCGGATCTCGGCAGGCAGCAACTCGATCGCCCGCCACATCCCTTCCAGGTACCGCTTGACCTCCGCCTCGCACAGCGCGTAGGACGCCCGCAGTTCGGGTGCGTCTTCGGATGCGTCGTCGAACAAGGCCTCGCTCCGGGTCATCGCCGGACCTCCCTGACAGCCGTACCGCCGCGCGGGCCCGGAACCGGGCCGCCACCGTCACTAACGACACTCCCGCCGTACGGTGCCGGTCCGGATGCCGGGGCTCGGTTCAGCGGTCCGTCAGCCCTCCGGGTCCGAGAGCCCCGTGACCCGCATCGTGATGTTCAGACGTCCCGAAGCCATACCGGTGACGGCGGGGTCCCCGGTGCCTTCGTGGACCCGGGGCACGCCGTGGTGGATGTAGCGCGAGGGGCCGCCGAAGACGAACAGGTCGCCGGAGGCGAGTTCGATGTCGGTGTACGGCCTGGTCCTGGTCTCGGTGTTGCCGACGCGGAAGACACAGGAGTCGCCGATGGACAGGGAGACGACCGGCGCGGAGGACCGCTCGTCCTTGTCCTGGTGCATGCCCAGTCTGGCCTGCCCGTCGTAGAAGTTGATCAGCGCGGTGTCCGGGGTGTAGGCGTCCGCGGCGCTCTCGTCGCCGTACGCCGCCAGGAGCGCCCGGCGGCCCAGCCGGACCATCCAGTCGGGGAAGGCGGCGACCCGCAGCCCGTTCACATCACCCGCGGTGCGCGTGTACAGGTACGGCTGCCAGTGCCAGCCGATACACACCGTACGCACCGACATCACACCGCCGCGCGGCAGCGCGGTGTGGCGGATCGGCACCGGGCCGCTCGCCCAGGCGCGGCACGCCGTGACGAGTGCGCGCTGCTCCTCCGGGGTGAGCCAGTCCGGCACATGCACGGCCCCCGGCGCCATCTCCCTGGTGGGGCGGGGGATCAGGGCGTTCACGCGGTCGCTTCCGCCGCCGGTCCGCTCCGGTGGGCGCTCTCCAGGTCGAGGAGGTGCCGCTTGCGCTCCAGACCGCCCGCGTAGCCCGTCAGCGCTCCGTCGGCGCCGATCACCCGGTGGCAGGGGCGCACGACCAGCAGCGGATTCGCGCCGATCGCCGTGCCGACGGCGCGGACCGCTGCCCTCGGCGCGCCGATCCGGGCCGCGATCGCGCCGTAGCTGAGGGTGGTCCCGTACGGGATGTCCTCCAGGGCCTGCCACACCCGCCGCTGGAAGTCGCTACCGCCGGCCGTGTGCTCGATGTCGAAGCGGGTCAGCCGGCCGTCGAAGTACGCGCGCAGCTGGGCGGCGATCTCCGTGAACGCGCCGGCGTCCTCGGTCCAGTCGTCCCGTACGGTCGCGCCGCGCTTCTGCCCGGGGACGGAGAGCGAGGCGAGCGCGGTGCCGCCCCTCGCGGTGGCCGACTCCTCGCCCGCCAGCAGCAGTTCGCCCAGCGGGCTGTCGATGGTCGTATGGACCGTCATCGGTCTCGTTCCCTTCCGGCGCGCCGAGTCGCCTGTTGTCACGCTCCCAGTGTGCGCCGGGAGCGGCGGCCGTACTGGCGGAAAAACGACACGACGTTCAGCGGGGCGACGGGAGCCCGTCCGCCGTCAGACCGTGCAGGAAGCCGTCGACCATGGATGTCTGGACGTCCTCGGGGAAGCGTCCGGGGTCGAAGAGCGCCTGGACGACCAGTCCGTGGACGAAGGCGACCGCCGTGGCGGCGAGCCGCTCCGGGTCCGCCGTCGCGGGGAGCTGGCCCAGGTGGCGGGCGGCTTCGAGGTGCGGGCGGAGCAGGGCCCGCATCCGCGTGTAGCGGGCCGCCTGATCGGCGCCCAGCCCCTCGTCGGCGAGCGCGAGGTCCCAGGAGCTGACCCAGACGCGGTTGCGCGCGGTGTCGTCGGGCGTGAGCGGCAGGATGTCCAGCAGCACCGCCCTGAGCGCGGGCAGCCCCTCGGCCGGTCTGCCGCGCCTCGGGCGCTCGGCGGTGCGCTTCTCCAGAACGTCCAGCGCGTGCGCGACCAGCGCCCGCTTGGTCGGGAAGTAGTGCATGAGCATCCCGGTCGAGACGCCCATCTCGGTGGCGACGGCGCGCAGGGTGAGTCCGCCGAAACCCTTGTCGGCGAGGGTCCGCCACACCGCCTCGGACACGTCCTCGCGGCGGGCGGCGCGGTCTCCTGGAGCTGGGGGCATGCTGTTATCTTACATACCGAACGCTCGTTACGTACCGTACGGGCGCCTCCGCGTCGAAGAGAGACCGTCATGTTCGCGCTGCCCCTGGGTGACAACGCTCAGCTCCGCCCCCTCGAACCCTGGCAGGCGCCGGAGTTCCTCGCCCATATCGACCGCGCCCGCCCGAACGTGGACCCCTGGATACCCTGGGCGACGCTCAGCACCGACCTGGCCTCGGCCACGGCGGTCCTCCAGCGGTACGCCGACAACCAGGCCAGGGACACCGCCCGGATCTACGGCATCTGGCTGGACTCCACCCTGGTCGGCGGCGTCATGTTCACCTCGTTCGAGGCCGCCGCCGGGGTGTGCGAGGTCGGCTGCTGGCTGGAGGCCGCCGGGCAGGGCCGCGGCCTGGTCACGGCCGCGTCCCGGGCGCTGATCGACTGGGCGTTCCTGGAGCGCGGGATGAGCCGGGTCGAGTGGTGGGCCGCGGTCGGCAACACCCGTAGCTCGGAGTCGGCGCGCCGGCTCGGGATGACCCTCGACGGGGTGCTGCGGCAGCGCTACCCGTACCGGGGCGTGCGGCACGACAAGGAGATCTGGTCCGTACTCCGCGACGAGTGGCCCGCCGCGTCCGGGCCCGCCGCGTCCGGGCCCGCCGCGTCCGGGCCTGAAGCGTCCGGGCCCGAAGCGCGGGGCTGACCGGCGCTACCCCCGGTCCTCCGGCGGGCACCACTCGCCCGGCCCCCGCCGTACCCCGGCCACCCCGTCGACGTACCTGAGCAGCGCCTCGTCCCGGGCCGCGATCCTGACGTCCCAGACGTCGCCGCGCGGCCAGGCCAGGGCGAGCAGCCCCTCGCCGGCGTACTGCGCGGTGAACAGCTCGGGTCCCGAGAGCCGGCGCAGCGGCGCGAGCAGCGGGCCGAGCCGATCAGGCGTCAGCCCGTCGGCCGCCGCGCCGTACCGCGCCCCCTCCACCGTCTCGTGCACCAGCAGCGCCGGCAGGAACTCCGACAGCCGCATCCCGTCGTCGTGCGGCTCCCAGGCCTGCTCGTCGCTGATCTCCCGGCGGTGTACCACCGGGTCGCCGTCGCCCGGCGCGGCACCGAACTCCTGGTACTCGAAGTCGTCCACGCAGAAGGCGAGCTGCCCGTCGTCCTCGTACAGGCCGGTCACCGGCGCGACCTTGTGGTTGAACAGGACCGGCCGCGGGTACCGGGAGGCCGCCGCGTACCAGGCGCGCAGCGCCGACGGCAGCCGGTCGGTGCCGGACGGGAGCGGCGGGAGCGGCGGGACCGGCGCGGCGGGGCGGTCGGGCGGGCCGTACCAGGCGGCGAGCAGACCGCCGACGCCGCCCGTTCCGTCGAGGAGTTCGCGCATGCGGGTCAGTCTGCGCCCTGTCGGCCGGGAACCGGACACCGGGGCGGGTAGGGTCCCCGGACGGACCCCGGAGGGACGCGGCCGATGCACACCATCACCACCTGGCTCAGCGGGCTGTCGGGCCCCCTGGTCTACGCCGTGGTCGGCGCGCTCGTCTTCTGCGAGGACGCGCTGTTCTTCGGCTTCGTACTGCCCGGCGAGACGGCGGCCATCCTCGGCGGAGTGCTGGCCGGGCAGGGCGAGGTGTCGGTGTGGTGGATCACCGTGGTCGTGGTGTTCGCCGCGGTCCTCGGCGACAGCACCGGGTACGCGGTGACCCACCACTTCGGCGACCGCATCCTCACCACCCGCGTTCTGCGCCGCCGCCAGAACCGGATCGACCGCGCCCGCCGGATGATCGGCGAGCGCGGCGCGGCGGCGGTGTTCCTCGCCCGGTTCATCGCCTTCCTCCGGGCGCTGATGCCCGCGCTGGCCGGCCTCTCCGACATGCCGTACCGGCGGTTTCTGCTCTTCAACGCCCTGGGCGGGCTGTGCTGGGGGGTGAGCTGTACGGCGCTCGGCTACTTCGCCGGGGCCGCGTTCACCCGGATCGAGTCGAAGGTGGGGCTGGTCGCGGCGCTGGCACTGCTGGCGGCCGTGCTCGTCGCGCTGGCCGTGTGGGCGTACCGCAGACGGCGCGGCGAGCGCGACGGGGAGGGCGGGCACGACGGGGAAGACGGGGAGGACGGGCGGGGGCCGGGGGACCCCCGCTGACAACGGGTCCTCACACGTCCCGGCGGTGTACGGCGACCACCGTGACGGCCGCCGACACTACCGCCCACACCACGTACACGGTCCACGCCCCGCCGGTCGTCCAGGGATGGACGACGGGCACGGGGGAGACGCCCAGCTCGGTCAGCCGGTCCCACGCGCCGCGCGGCAGGGCGTGCAGCAGGATCGCCGTCCAGCGGTCGCGCTCGTTGACGAGGGTGGGCAGCAGCAGGAGGACGAAGGTCAGGGTGACGATCGTCGTCGCGGTGTGCCGGACCAGCGCGCCGAGCGCCATACCGGCCAGCGCGCACACCGG
Organism: Streptomyces sp. NPDC093109; assembly: GCF_040701725.1. Taxonomy (NCBI): domain Bacteria; kingdom Bacillati; phylum Actinomycetota; class Actinomycetes; order Kitasatosporales; family Streptomycetaceae; genus Streptomyces; species Streptomyces sp. NPDC093109. The sequence goes on along the minus strand of NZ_JBFBEZ010000025.1, from coordinate 106,901 downwards.
CGCGAGCAGCGCACACGCCGCGACCGCGCGCGGCGCGCCGTCGTAACCGATCGACAGGCCGATGCCCCGGCCCGAGAAGACGGCCTGCGTCACCCAGAACGAGACCGCCGCGACGACCGTCCCGTACACCAGCATCACCGCTGTCACGACGGCCGCCTTGGCCGCCATCACCGCGCGGCGGTCGGGGACCGCCGCGAAGGTCGTACGGATCTCTCCCGAGCCGTACTCGCCGACGACCGTCAGGGCGCCGATACTGCCCGCCGCGAGCATCAGGACCATGGCGGCGCCGACGGTGCAGGCGTCCCGGATCGCCCAGATCGGCACGAACAAGTCCTTTGCGAGGACGGGCAGTTGCGGATAACTGGTGTAGTCGGCGAGGGTGGCGTTCAGATTGATCCCGAGGATCACCAGCGCACCGACCGCGAACGCCCACGGCGTCGAACGCAGCGACCACAGCTTCATCCACTCGGCGGCGAGGAGATCCCGGAAGCGGGCGCGGGGCTCGGCCGCCGCGGTGTGTGATGTGTTCATCGGGGCTCTCCCGCGAGGTATTCGACGCTGTCGGCGGTCAGTTCCATGAACGCCTCCTCCAACGAGGCGGTACGCGGGGTGAGTTCCTCCAGCCGGATTCCGTGCCGGAAGGCCAGTTCGCCCACCCGGGCCGCGCTCGGTCCGGTCACCGTGAACGCCCGCTCGCCGTCGGGCCGTACCGCCCAGGAAGGCTCCGCCTCCAGCACGGCCAGCAGGGCCGCCCGCCCCGCGGTGTCGTACGTACGGACCCACACGCTGGGCGCGGTGGCGCGGGCGGCGAACTCCGCCACACTCTCGGCGGCGATCAGCTCGCCCCTGCCGATCACCACGAGATCGTCGGCGGTGTGCTCCATCTCGGTCATCAGATGGCTGGAGACGAACACCGTGCGCCCCTCGGCGGCCAGCCGACGGAAGAGTCCCCGCACCCACAACACCCCTTCCGGATCAAGGCCGTTGATCGGCTCGTCGAACAGCAGCACCGGCGGATCGCCGAGCAGCGCCGCCGCGATGCCGAGCCGCTGCCGCATCCCCAGCGAGAAGCCGCCGATCCGCCGCCGCGCGGCGGCGGACAGCCCCACTTCCGCCAGCACCTCGGCCACCCGGCCGCGCGGGATGCCGTTGCTCCTGGCCAGGGCGGCCAGATGCGCCGCCGCGCCGCGCCCGCCGTGGACATCCTGCGCGTCGAGGAGCGCGCCGGCATGGCGCAGCCCGCGCGGCCGGTCCCGGAACGGGCGGCCGTCGATGGTCGCCGTGCCGGCGGTGGGCTCGGTCAGGCCGAGGAGCATGCGCAGGGTGGTGCTCTTCCCCGCGCCGTTGGGTCCGAGGAAACCGGTGACCCGGCCGGGACGGACCGTGAAGGACAGACCGTTGACGGCGGTGGTGCCGCCGTACCGCTTGGTGAGTTCATTGACTTCGATCACCCGGCCCACGGTGCCGCGGGACGGCCCACTACGGCATCGGCCCGTCGGCGGCAATCCACGGGTACGGGGTGGCCCACGGGCGTACGCCCATGGGCCAATGCCCCCGCGTGGACGCGGCACTTACCATCGGCGCATGGACGCCACCCCGGAACACCCGCGCGCCGTCGGCAGGCCGGCCGTGTGGACCGCCCTGGCCTGGTGCGCGGCGGTGGCGTACCCGGTGCTGCTGTTCTTCGCCGTGCGGGCCGGACCGTACCGCTCGGATCTGCTCCGGTTCGTGCTGGCGCTTCTCCTCACGGCCCTGCCTCTCGGACTGCTGCGGCGTGCTCCGTTGCCGGCCCTGGCGCTGATGTCCGCCGGTGTGTTCGCAGCGGCGACGGCCCGGCCGGCCTGGGGGATCGCGTATCTGCTGGTCCTCGTGAACGATGTCGTGGTCGGCCGTACCGTGGCCACCCGGCCGCGCCGTGTCGCGGTTCCCGCCGCCGTGATGGTGCTCGGTACGCAGATCGCCGCGGCGGCCCGTCTCGGCACCGGACGGTACATGTTCGTCAACACCGTCCTGGTGGTCGTTCTGGCGATGGTGGCGGCCTGGGGCATCGGTCATTCCGTCCGGCAGCGCCGCGAGCACGCCCTCGCGCTGCGCGAGCGGGCCGCCGAGCAGGCCGTCACCGCCGAACGGCTGCGGATCGCCCGCGAGTTGCACGACATGATCGCGCACAGCATCGGTGTCATCGCCATCCAGGCGGGGATGGGCAGCAGGGTCATCGACAACCGGCCCGCCGAGGCGCGCCAGGCGCTGCGCATCATCGAGGCCACCAGCCGGGAGACCCTGGCCGGGCTGCGGCGGACCCTGGGGGCGCTGCGCCGCACCGAGCGGGACCCCGGCCGGCCGTCGGACTCCGTACGGCCGGACTCCGTACCGCTCGAACCCGCGCCGGGGCTCGCCGATCTCGACCGGCTGGCGGCGGCCACACTCGACGCGGGGGTACGGGTGGAGGTGCGCCGAACCGGGGAGAGCGGGGCGAGCGGCCCGCTGCCCGCCGATCTCGACCTCGCCGCGTTCCGGATCGTCCAGGAGGCACTGACCAATGTCGTACGGCACGCGCACACCGGGGAGTGTCTGGTGACGGTCGGTCAGCGGGACGGCGAGCTGTCCGTCGAGATCACCGACGAGGGCCGCGGCGGTCTCGGTACGGGCGCCGGATACGGGATCGTCGGCATGCGCGAACGCGTCGCCCTGCTGGACGGCCGGTTCACCGCCGGGCCGCGTCCCGAGGGCGGATTCCGGGTCGCGGCCTGCCTGCCGGTGCCGGTGCCGGTATCGGCACCGATCCCGGCACCGGCATCGGCGGCCGAAACGGAGGCGGCCCGATGAGCGGTGCTCCCGTCCGGGTGCTCCTCGCCGACGACCAGCCGCTGGTACGGGCCGGTCTGCGGGTTCTGATGGCCGACACCCCCGGCATCGAGGTGGTGGGCGAGGCGGGCACGGGCGCCGAGGCGGTACGGCTGACCGGGGAGGCCGGGCCCGATGTGGTGGTGATGGACATCCGGATGCCCGGTATGGACGGCATCGAGGCCACCCGGCACATCACGGCGGGGACCTCCGGGGCCCGTGTACTCGTCCTCACCACATTCGACGACGACGCGTACGTGTACGGCGCGCTCCGCGCCGGCGCGAGCGGATTCCTCGTCAAGGACATGGCGCTGGACGACATCCTCGCGGCGATCCGGGTGGTCGCCGCCGGGGACGCCCTGATCGCGCCGGGCGTCACCCGCCGGCTGATCGGCGCGTTCGTGGCCCGGCCGGAGGCCCGCCCCGGATCCGGGCCCGCCGCGCGGGCGCGTGCGCTCCCGGGCGTCACCGACCGGGAGCGCGAGGTGATGACGCTCGTCGGGCGCGGCCTGTCCAACGCCGAGATCGCCGCCGAACTCTTCATCAGTGTGGCGACCGTCAAGGCCCATGTGGCCCGGCTGTTCGGCAAACTCGACGCCCGCGACCGGGTCCACCTGGTCATCCTCGCCTACGACGCCGGACTGGTGGCGCCGGGCTGAGACACGCCCCCCGATCCGTCAGCCGGCCAGGGCCGCCGACACCACCGCCTTCGCCTCGCGCTGGACCCGGCTCAGATGGTCCGGGCCCAGGAAGGACTCCGCGTAGATCTTGTAGACGTCCTCCGTGCCCGAGGGCCGGGCCGCGAACCACGCGTTCTCCGTGGTCACCTTGATGCCGCCGATGGACTCGCCGTTGCCGGGCGCCTTGGTGAGGACCGAGGTGACCGGCTCCCCGGCCAGCGTGTCCGCGGCGAGCTGCGCGGGCGAGAGCCGGGCCAGCACCGCTTTCTCCGCGGGCGTCGCGGGCGCGTCGATCCGCGCGTACGCCGGCTCCCCGAAGCGCGCGGTGAGCGCCGCGTAGTGGGCGGAGGGCGAGGTTCCGGTGACCGCGAGGATCTCCGAGGCGAGCAGCGCCAGCAGGATGCCGTCCTTGTCGGTGGTCCACACCGACCCGTCGTGGCGCAGGAACGACGCGCCCGCCGACTCCTCGCCGCCGAACCCGAGCGAGCCGTCGGCCAGTCCGTCCACGAACCACTTGAAGCCGACGGGCACTTCGACCAGCCGCCGGCCGAGGTCCGCCGCGACCCGGTCGATCATGCCGGACGACACCAGCGTCTTGCCGACGCCCGCGCCCGCGGGCCAGTGCTCGCGGTGGGCGTAGAGATAGCCGATGGCGGTGGCGAGATAGTGGTTCGGGTTCATCAGCCCGCCGTCGGGCGTGACGATGCCGTGCCGGTCGGCGTCCGCGTCGTTGCCGGTGGCGATCTGGTACGCGTCGCGCCGCTCGATCAGCGAGGCCATCGCGTACGGCGAGGAGCAGTCCATCCGGATCTTGCCGTCCCAGTCCAGCGTCATGAACCGCCAGGTGGGATCGGTGAGCGGATTGACCACGGTGAGATCGAGCCGGTGCTGCTCGGCGATCCGCCCCCAGTACGCGACGGACGCGCCGCCCAGCGGGTCGGCGCCGATCCGTACCCCGGCCGCGCGGACCGCGTCCAGGTCGAGGACGGAGGGCAGGTCCGTCACGTACGTACCGAGGAAGTCGTAGCGGCCCGTGGTGGCCGCGGCGAGCGCGCGGATGTACGGGATCCGGCGGACCTCCTTGAGGCCGTCCGCGATGATCTCGTTGGCCCGGTCCTGGATCCAGTTGGTCGCCGCGGAGCCGGCCGGGCCGCCGCTCGGCGGGTTGTACTTGAAGCCGCCGTCGGCGGGCGGATTGTGGGACGGGGTGACCACCACACCGTCCGCGAGCCCGGTGGTACGGCCCCTGTTGTGGGTGACGATGGCGTGCGAGACGGCGGGGGTGGGCGTGTAGCCGTCGGCGCTGTCGACGAGCACCGTCACCCCGTTGGCGGCGAACACCTCGACGGCGGTCACCTGCGCGGGCTCGGAGAGCGCGTGGGTGTCGGCGCCGAGGAAGAGCGGCCCGTCGGTGCCCTGCCGGGTCCGGTACTCGCAGATCGCCTGGCTGGTCGCGGCGATGTGGTCCTCGTTGAACGCGGTGGCGAACGAGGACCCGCGGTGCCCCGAGGTCCCGAACGCCACTCGCTGCGCCGGCACCTCGGGGTCCGGGTGCAGCGCGTAGTACGCGGTCACCAGCCCGGCGACATCGATGAGGTCCTCCGGCCGCGCCGGCTGTCCCGCTCGTTCGTGCGGCATCTGCGCACCCCTCCAGATTGGTTGCGTAGGTTGCTGGGATCGCTTCGTGTGTTCATCTTCGCGCGGGCGTGCGGGTGGCCGGTGCTCGCCCCGCCGCAGGGGCCCCGGCCCGGCGTCACCGGCCCCGGGTCCCCGGCGCGGTGTCGTCACTCCGGCGTGACCGTCGAGTCACGCACCATCAGCTCCGGCGCGAAGCGGCGCGACCGGGCGGGACGCCCCTTGATCAGCCCCACCAGCGCCGCCGCCGCCCGCTCGCCCATGTCGCGCATCGGTGAGCGAACGGAGGTGAGGGGAATGGGCAGTTGGGCGGAGAGCGGTACGTCGTTGAAGCCGGCCACGGCGATGTCCCGGCCCGGTGTCAGACCGGACGCGCGCAGCGCGCCCATCACCCCGATCGCCGCGAAGTCGTTGACCGCGAAGATCGCGGTGGGACGCGGCCCGACGGCCAGCAGCCGGTGCGCGGCCCGCTCCCCGCCGTGCACGTCGAAGGGCGCGTTGACAATCAGCTCGGGGGCCACCGGAATGCCCGCCTTCGCGAACGCGTCGGTGAAACCCTTGGTCCGCTCGACCCCGGTCGAGGCGTACGGCTCGCCCGCCACGACCCCCACCCGGCGGTGCCCGAGGGCCAGCAGATGTTCCGCCACCAGCCGCCCGCCGACGAGATCGTCGCAGGTGAAAGACGTGACACCGCGCAGCCGCCGGGACACGAGCACCACCGGCACACCGCGCGCCACCAGTTCGGGAGCCAGCGTCGTGTCACCGCGCGCGTCGCCGAGGAGGAGGCCGTCGACCCGCAGCGCCAGCAGGCGCTCCACCTTGGCGCGCTGGACGGCCGGGTCGTCGCCCGTGTTGGCGACCACGGCCTGGTAGCCGGCCGCCGCCGCGCCGGCCTCGATGCCCTCGTAGACCGTGGCGAGCACGATGTCGGTGAGCCGGGGCACCAGCACCCCCAGCAGCCGGGAGCGGCCGGTGCGCAGGCTGGAGGCGGCCGGGTTCACCACATAGCCGAGGCGCCGGGCGGACTCCCGCACCCGGTCGGCGGTGGCGGCCCCCACCCCGGCGCCGTCGCGCAGCGCCCGGGACGCGGTGGACTGGTGGACACCCGCGTCGGCCGCCACATCGGCCAGTGTCACACCGCTCTCCGCGGGGTCGCGGGGCTCGCGGGTGTCTGCGGGCTGTCGTCTCACGGGCGCCTCTCCTCGTTCCCGCCGGCTTCTCCGCCGGCGAATTTCCGGAACCATCATCTTCCATGAAGATCCGATTACGGGGGTTGCCCTCCGGGGTGGGTATGGAGCACAGTTGCGCAATCGTTCTCGCAATCGATTGTGGAGCCTCGCATGCAGCTGCGTCTCATCGGTACGGGTGGCACCATCGCCAGCCGCTCCACGCCCGCGGGCCGGGTCGCCTCCGTCGGTGTGAAGGAGCTGCTGGAGACGGCCAGGACCCTCCAGGTGCCGGAGTCCGCGCAGGTCACCTGTGACGAGATCGGTCTGCGCGCCAGCTTCGCGCTCGGCCTGCCCGATCTCGCCCGGCTCGCCGGCGCGGTGGGCGACAGCCTGGCCGACGGGGCGGACGGGGTGGTCGTCACCCACGGCACGGACTCCATGGAGGAGACCGCTTTCGCGCTCGCCCTCGTCCACGCCGACGACCGGCCCATCGTGCTGACCGGCGCGCAGCGGCCCGCCGACGACCCGGCCGCCGACGGGCCCCGCAATCTCGCCACCGCCCTGACCTGGGCCGTTCACCCCGCCGCCCGGAACCACGGTGTCAGCGCGGTCTTCGACGGAGCCGTCTGGCCGGCCATCGGCCTGCGCAAGACCGACACCCTCGCGCCCGCCGCGTTCAGCGCGCCGGGCCGGGGCCCGCTCGCCCGCGTGGACGACGGCCGGATCCGGCTGATCGGCCGCCCGCCGCGCCCCGCCGCCCTGATCACGGCCGAGGACCTCGGCCGGCTGCCCCGGGTCGATGTCGTCCCGCTCTACATCGGCTGCGACACCGCCCTGCTGGACGCCGCCGTGGCCGCAGGCGCTCGGGGCGTCGTGCTCTGCGCCTTCGGCGCCGGAAACGCCCCGCCCGAGGTCACCGAGGCGGTCGGCCGGCTGGTCGCGGACGGCGTCGCCGTCGCCGTCGCCAGCCGGGTCCCGGCCGGCGCCACCTCCGCGGCGTACGGTGCCGGAGGCGGCGCCGACCTGCTCCGCGCGGGCGCGGTCTTCGCCGGTGACCTCTCGCCGTGGCAGCTGCGGCTGCTCCTCGCCGCCGCGCTGCACCGGTCGGCGGGCGGGGGCCCGGCCGGGGCCGCCGAGGTGATCCGCGGCTGGCTGGCCGGAGCCGGACACCAGCCGAACTGACCACACCCCCCCCTGGAAACACCACCCGGAAACACACCTACAGATGAGCAACACACTCACACTGACAGGAGAAGTGTCATGCCGAAAGAGATCCTCGTGGCGTACGGAGTCGACGTCGACGCGGTGGGCGGCTGGCTGGGCTCGTACGGGGGAGAGGACTCGCCCTGCGACATCTCCCGCGGCCTGTTCGCGGGCGAGGTGGGCGTCCCCCGCATGCTGGAGCTGTTCCGCCGCCGCGGACTGCCCAGCACCTGGTTCTGGCCGGGCCACTCGATCGAGACCTTCCCGGCCGAGTTCGAGGCGTGTACGGCCGCCGGCCACGAGATCGGGGTGCACGGCTACAGCCACGAGAACCCGATCGCGATGAGCCGGACCCAGGAGTCCGACATCCTCGACCACTGCATCGATCTCATCTCCACCCGCACCGGCCGCCGCCCCACCGGCTATGTCGCGCCCTGGTGGGAGTTCTCCGGCGTCACCAACGAACTCCTGCTGGAACGCGGCATCACCTACGACCACTCCCTGATGCACCGGGACTTCGAGCCCTACTACGTACGCGTCGGCGACAGCTGGACGAAGATCGACTACGACCGGCCCGCCCGGGAGTGGATGAAGCCGCTGGAGCGCGGCGAGGAGACCGACCTGGTGGAGATCCCGGCCAGCTGGTACCTCGACGACCTGCCTCCGATGATGTTCATCAAGGCCAGCCCCAACAGCCACGGCTTCGTCAGCCCCCGCCACCTCGAAGAGATGTGGCGCGACCAGTTCGACTGGGTCTACCGCGAGAACGACTACGCGGTCTTCACCATGACCGTCCACCCCGATGTGTCGGGCCGGCCGCAGAACCTGCTGATGCACGAGCGGCTGATCGACCACATCAGCGCACACCCCGGAGTCCGCTGGGTCACCTTCGACGAGATCGCCACCGACTTCGTCGCCCGCCGCCCGCGCGGCTGAACCCTCCCGACCCCGTACCCGCGGCGCGGACCCACCCCGCCACCGGCCGCACCCGCACGCACCTCCTCCGCCGGTCTCCGGCGTACGGCCACATCCCCGGGCCGGCGCCGGAGGACCCGCCCCTCCGTTTTCGCACTCCGCTCCACCCCGGCGGTCACACCGCCCCCGCGCCGCAGCCGCGCCCCCGTCCCCACTCCTCCTTGCCGGAGATCGCCATGTCCTCTTCCACCACACCGTCCACCACACCGACGTCCACCACACCGACGTCCACCACCACTCCGACGGCCGTCATAGCCGACCCGGGCGAGCGCCCCGACCCGGCGCTCCCGCCCCGCAAGCTGGTCGTCCGCGCCTCGGTGATCTGCTTTCTGGCCTGGGTCTTCAGCGTCTACGACTTCACCCTCTTCGGCACCCTGCTGCCCAAGATCTCCGAGGACTTCGGCTGGTCCAACGCCACCGCGGCCAATGTCGTCACCGGGGTCACGGCCGGCACCTTCGTGGTCTCGCTCTGCGTCGGCCCGATCCTCGACCGCTTCGGCCGCCGCCCGGCCCTCATGATCACCTCGGCCGGCGCCGCCTTCACCTCCGCCGCCACCGCCCTGGTCATGGGCCCGGTCTCCATGGTCGCCGTGCGCGCCTTCTCCGGCTTCGGCTACTCGGAAGAGGTCGTCAACACCGTCTATCTCAAGGAGATCTACGGCAAACACCCCCGGCGCGGCCTGTACTTCAGCTTCGTCCAGAGCGGCTGGCCGGTCGGCGCGCTCGTCGGCGCCGGTGTCACGGCCCTGACCCTGCCCACCTTCGGCTGGCGCGGCAGCTTCGTCATCGCCGCAGTCCCCGCCCTGGTCATCGCCGTACTGATGCGCACCCTGCCCGAGTCCCCGGTCTTCCTCGGGATCAAGAAGGCCCGCGCTCTGCGCGCCGAGGGCCGCACGGCCGAGGCCGCCGCGCTGGAGAAGTCGGCCGGCGTCGAGAGCAACGCGGTCAAGCCGGGGCTGCGTGAGGTCTTCGCCCCGGCGCTGCGCCGTCACACCCTCTGTCTCTCGGCCGCCTGGCTGCTCAACTGGATGGGCATCCAGATCTTCTCGGTGCTGGGCACCACGGTGCTCGTCGAGGCCAAGGGCGTCTCGTTCAGCAGCGCGCTGCTCGTCCTCGTCCTCGCCAACCTGGCCGGCTTCTTCGGCTACGTCTTCCACGGCTGGCTCGGCGACCGCGTCGGCCGCCGCACCACCATCATCATCGGCTGGACCTGCGGCGGCGCCGCGATGACCGCGATGCTCTTCGGGCCCACCACCACCGGCGCGGTGATCGCCCTGTACGCGCTCGGCCTGTTCTTCCTGACCGGCCCCTACTCGGCGATGCTCTTCTACATGAGCGAGTCGTTCCCCGAGCAGGTGCGCGGACTCGGCGCCAATGTGGCCCACACCATGGGGCCGATCGGGGCCATCGTCGGCTCGGCGCTGCTCAGCGCGCTGCTCGCGGCCGGGATCTCGATGACCATGGCGGCGTTCGTCGCCGGAGCCGTCGGCATCTTCGGCTCAGGACTGGTGATGCTCGGCGCCCGCCGCGACGACCGCGCCGCCGCCCCGGACGCGGTGCCGACGGCCGCCTGACCGCGAACACACCGCACACCGCGCACACACCGCGCACCGCGCACACCGCCCACGGCACACCGCACGCACCTCGCGCTTCACACTTCACCCCGCACATCCCGTACGGAAACACGGAGACCTGGACACCATGACCGGACAACCACAGCGTGGCGCGGCCGTCATCACCGGAGGCGCCAGTGGCATCGGCCGGGCGACGGCCGTCGCCTTCGCCGAGGCGGGCATCGACACGGTGATCGGCTACCACACCGCCGATCCCCACGATCCGCGCGAGACCGTGGACGCCGTCCTCGCGGCCGGTGGCCGATGTCTCGCCGTCGAGGCGGACGTCGCCGGCCACGAGGGCCCGGAGCGGCTCGCCCAAGCCGCCGTCGACACGTACGGCCGGCTCGACATCGCCGTCGCGGCGGCCGGCATCCTGCGCCGGGCGCCGCTGGCTGAACTCTCCGACGGCGCCTGGGACGACATGCTCGGTGTCGACCTCACCGGGGTGATGCGCACCTTCCGCTCCGCCGTCGCGCGCATGACGGGCCCCGGCGCGCTGCTCGCCGTCTCCTCCATCGCGGGCGGGGTCTACGGCTGGGGCGAGCACGCCCACTACGCGGCGGCCAAGGCGGGTGTGCTGGGGCTGGTCAGGTCGCTCGCGGTGGAGCTGGCACCCCGCGGGATCCGCGCCAACTCGGTCATCCCCGGCCTGATCGAGACCCCGCAGTCGCTGGACGCGCGCAACTCCCTCGGCCCTGAGGGGCTGCGCGCGGCCGGTGCCGGGATCCCGGCGGGCCGGGTCGGGCGCCCGGAGGAGGTCGCCGCCGCGATCCGCTTCCTCTGTGCGCCGGACGCCTCGTACATCACCGGGCAGCAGCTCGTGGTGGACGGCGGGCTGACGGTCCGTTTCCCGGACTGAGCCCCGGCCGACGCCCCCGTTCCCCCGCCACGCAGAGAGAGATGGGACAGACAGACATGAGCACCGACGACCGCGCGGCCCGGCCGCGTACCGTTCTGATCACCGGCGCGGCCAGTGGTATCGGCGCGGCCATCGCCGAGGCGTTCGCCCGTGAGGGCGCCCGGCTGGCGCTCGCCGACCGCGACGCGGAGAGACTGGCCGCCCTGCGCGACCGGCTCACCGGCGCCGCCGCCGTCACCACCCACACCGTCGACGTGGCGGACGCCGGCCAGGTCGCCGAGGCCGTCGAGGAGGTGGTGCGGCGGCACGGCGGGGTGGACGTTCTCGTCAACTCGGCGGGCATCCTCACCGAGGTGCCGCTCGTCGAGATGGACCCGGCCGTCTGGGACGAGACCATCGCGGTCGATCTGCGCGGTGTCTTCCTCAGCTGCCGCTACGTCCTTCCGCACATGATCGGGGGCGGAGGTGGACGCATCGTCAACATCGCCTCCCAGCTCGGCCAGAAGGGCGGCGAGGGACTGACCCACTACTCCGCCGCGAAGGCCGGTGTCATCGGGTTCACCAAGGCGCTCGCGAGGGAGGCCGCCCCGCACAACGTCCTGGTCAACGCCATCGCCCCGGGCCCGGTGGAGACCCCGCTGGTGGACGGGCTCAGCGCCGACTGGAAACGCGCCAAACAGGCGGAGCTGCCGCTCGGCCGGTTCGGCACACCGGAGGAGATCGCGCCCACCGTGCTGCTGCTCGCCTCCGACCCGGGCGGCAATCTCTACGTCGGGCAGACACTCGGCCCGAACAGCGGCGATGTCATGGCCTGAACGGCGGATGGCGGTCGGCGGGTTCGAAGGAGAAGGAAGAGGACGAGGAGAACGACCATGTGCGGTGGGTGCGGACGGCCCGCGACCGGCTGGCCCGAGCGCGCGGCCCCGCTCGGTCCCGGCGGCGCGCACGCCCGGCACCGGGCCGTACGGCGGCTGCTCGCCGGTACGCGCACCACCGCGCGGCCCTGGCACGGCGGCGGCTGGCAGTTCGCCGACCGGGCGGGCCGCTACCACCACTGCCCGGACCTCGTCGCGCTCTGGACGGCGGTACGGTCGGCCGCGGGACCGGTCGTCGTCCCCGGCCCGGCCGACCGCACCCGCGCCTGGAGCCTGCCGGATCCGCACGCCCCCGACCCGCACGCCCTGGTCGTCTGGACGGCGGCGGTGCTCCACGCGGGACCCGCACCGGCGTGGCTGACCGTACGGGCGGCGGGCCTGCGGCTGACGGTGGCGGCGCCGGAGCCGGGGGAGGCGGGCGGTCCGGTCGTCACCGTGGTCCGGTGCGCGGACGGGGGCCTGAGCGTCGGGGCTCCGGCCGGCGCCCGCGCGCTGGCCGAGGGGCTGGCGGGCCTGATGGTCCCTCCGGAGCGCCGCTGACCGGTCCATTAGGATGTCGCCTCACGCCTTCGGCACGTCCACCGGCGTCGTACCCGTCAAGCAGCGAAGGGGCGAGGATGGCCACCATCAGGGACGTCGCCCAGCGGGCCGGGGTCGCGCCCAGCACGGTCAGCTATGTCTTCAACGGCTCGCGCTCCATCTCCGAGGAGACGCGCCGGCGCGTCCAGGAGGCCGTGGACGCGCTCGGATACCACCCCCGCGCCAGCGCCAGGACCCTGCGCAGCAGCCGTACCCATGTCCTCGCACTCGCGCTGCCGCGCGCGTCCGGGTCGCGGCACTCCGTGGACGGCCGGTTCGCCATCGAGGTCAGCGACGCGGCCAATGTCCTCGGCTTCGACCTGCTCCTGACCACCTCCCAGGACAAGGCCGAGGGGCTGCGGCGGGTGGCGCGCAGCGGACTCGCCGACGCAGCCGTCCTGATGGCGGTCGACATGGAGGACGCCCGGATCGACGTCGTACGGGAACTGGTGTTCCCCGCCGCGCTCATCGGGCGGCCCGCCGACGAGGACGCCCTGCCGTGGACCGACCTCGACTGGGAGGCGGCGGCGGCCCTCGCGGTCGGTGAACTGGCCGCCGCCGGCCACCGCGAGCTGGTCTATCTGGCGCCCTCCGAGACCGAGGTGCGCGGCCGGCGCAGTTACGCGCTGCGCGGTATCGACGGCGCGCGCCGGGGCGCCCGTACCACCGGCGCCACCGTCAAGGTGGTCCACTCGGTCAACGACCCCGCCCGGCAGGCCCACCGGCTCCACGCGCTGCTCGGGGACGGCGGGCCCGCCGGGCGCAGGCCGCCCACCGCCCTCGTCGTCCAGCACCCCTCCGCGCACCACCACATCCTGGCCTCGGTCACGGCGGCCGGGCTGCGGGTGCCTGAGGATCTCACCGTCGTGGTCATCGGTACGCTCCCGGGCGACCCGTCGAGCCGCCGGCTGCCCCGGATCGAGCTGCCCGTGGAGACCCTGGCCACCGAGGTCACCCGGCTCGCCGTCGCCGCCGCCGAGGCGCTGCGCGAGGACACCGCGCGGGGTGCGGCGCCCGGCGAGCGGCTCCTCGCCGAGTCGGTGGGGCATCTGCTGATCGCCCCGGCCCTGCTGCCGGGCGCGGCGCCCCTCGCCGCGTCCGCGCGCTGACCTACCCGCGCGCCGGCGCCCGCGTACCACCGTCCCCGCACGTCAACGTCCCCCGTACACCGGCGGATCCGCCCATCCCTGCCGCACCTCTTGTCGCGCTATGCGCGAGCGCCTAGCATCGCCGCATTGCTCAATCGAATCGATTCGACGCGTGACTGTCCCGTCCCCCTTGTTCCCCTCAGGCGTACCACCTCCGTCTCCATACAGAGCCGTAGACCGAACGGAGAGCCACTCGCCATGCCTGCCCGTCCCCGACCACCCGCACCGACCCTGATCCTCACCGCGCTCGTGGCCGCCACGAGCCTCGCCGGCTGCGCCCGGGAGCCCGATCCCGGGACCGTGACCGTACTGAACTCGGCCACCGACACCCATGAACACGACCAGCAGCAGAAGTTCTTCGACCGGTGCGCGAAGCCGCTCGGGGTACGGGTCAGGCAGACCAGTGTGCCCGCCGACCAGGTCGCGTCCAAGGCGCTGCGGATGGCCTCGTCGCACTCGCTGACGGACATCCTGGAACTGGACGGCTCCGAGCTGCCGCAGTTCGCCGACACCGGCGGTCTCGTCCCGCTGCGCACCGCGGGCGTCGACACCACCGGGATGTCCGGGGGCGCCGTGACCATGGGCAGCTTCCGGGGCACCCAGTACGGCATCGCCCGGTCCGTCAACTCGCTCGCGCTGATCTACAACGCCGACCTGCTGCGCGAGGCCGGTGTCGAACCGCCCACCACCTGGGACGAGTTGAAGGCCGCCGCCAAGAAGCTCACCCAAGGAAAGACCTTCGGCATGGCCTTCAGCGCGACGCCCGACGCGGACGGCGTCTACCAGTTCCTGCCGTTCTTCTGGTCGGCCGGCGGCGACGAGGCCCGGCTCGACGACGGCCGGGGCGCGCCCGCACTCCAGCTCTGGAAGGACCTCGTCGCCGCCAAGTCCGCCTCCAGCGCGGTGGTGACCTGGAACCAGCAGGACGTCAACGACCAGTTCATCGCGGGCCGCGCCGCGATGATGATCAACGGCCCCTGGCAGGTCCCGGTGCTCAGCGCGCACAAGGACCTGAACTGGGAGGTCGCCGCCGTACCGGTGCCCGAGGCCGGCCGGCCCCCGGTGCCCCCGATCGGCGGCACCGTCATGACCCTCCCCAGGACCGGTGACACCGCACGGCAGCGGACCGCCGCGAAGATCCTCAACTGCCTCAACGAGCAGCGCAACCAGGTCGACTGGGGCGAGTCCGTCTACAACGTGCCCACCCGTACGGCCGCCGCCGCCGCGTACAAGGCCCAGAATCCCAAGCTCGGCGCCTTCGCCGACGAGGTGGCCACCGCCCGCTCCCGCACCGGCCGGGTCGGCGCCCGCTGGCCGGTCGTCTCCGACGCGCTCGCCGGCGCGTTCCAGTCCGTCCTGACCGGCCGCGCCACCCCCGAAGCAGCCCTGAAGCGGGCCCAGTCACGGGCCACGGCCGGACAGTGAGGAGAGCGACCGCCATGACCACCACCGTCACCGTCACCGCCGCACGCCGGCGCCGTCGCGCCACTCTGCTGCGCTGGTGCTTCGTCGCGCCCGCCGCCCTCTACCTGCTGGCCTTCTTCGGCTATCCGCTCGTCCGCAACATCCTGATGAGCTTCCAGCACTACACACCGCGCACCTACTTCACCGGCGAGTCGCCCTTCAACGGCCTCGACAACTGGCGCGCCGTGTTCAGCGACCCCCTCTTCGCCGACTCGCTCGGACACACCCTGGTCTTCACCTTCGGCTCCCTGCTCGGCCAGTTCGTCCTCGGGCTCGCGCTCGCCGTCTTCTTCTCCCGCCGCTTCCCGCTCTCCGGCTTCGTCCGGGCGGTCCTGCTGCTGCCCTGGCTGGTGCCCATGGTCGTCTCCGCCGTGGTCTGGCGGAAGCTCCTCGACCAGGAGAGCGGTGTGATCAACACACTGCTGATGGACCTGCATCTCACCTCGTCCGCCGTCCCCTGGCTGAGCAGCCCGGACATGGCCCTGCTGGCCGCGATCCTCGTCAACATCTGGATCGGCATCCCGTTCAACATGGTGATCCTGTACGGCGGCCTCCAGGAGATCCCGCGCGAGCTGCGCGAGGCCGCCGCGCTCGACGGCGCCGGTCCCTGGCGTACGTTCCGCAGTGTCACCCTGCCGCTGTTGCGCCCGGTCGTCACCGTGGTGCTGATCCTCGGCTTCATGTCGACGGTGAAGATCCTCGATCTGATCCTCGCGCTCACCGGTGGCGGGCCCGCCGACTCCACCCAGACCCTCGGCACCCTCACCTACCAACTCTCCTTCCAGCAGCTGGACTTCGGTCAGGGTGCCGTGGTCGGCAATGTCCTCGTCCTGGTCAGCGCGGTCTTCGCCGTGCTCTATCTGCGCGCCAACCGCTCCGACTTCGGCCAGGGGAAGTGACCGCCGTGCCCACTCGCGCCCACCCCGTCAGCCCATCGACGTCCACCAGCGGCTCCCGCCGCACGGCCCACACCGTCGCCGCGCTGGCGATTCTCGCCGTCCTGCTCTTCCCGCTGTACTGGATGCTCAACATCGCCCTCCAGCCCGGCGAGAGCCTCGCCGCGACCCGCTGGCTGCCCACCTCGGGCGGCTGGGACAACTTCCAGCGCGCCCTGAGCAGCCAGGGCGGCTCGCTCGTGACGAGTCTGGTGGTCGCACTCGGCGCCGTCGTGGTCTGTCTGCTGCTCGCCGCGCCCGCGTCGTATGCGCTGGCCCAGTTCCGGCTGCGCGGCGGCCGTGCCATGGTGTTCGCCACCCTGATCACCCAGATGGTGCCGGGCATCGTCATCGCCAACGCCCTCTACAGCGCCTATGTCGATCTCGGGCTGGTCAACTCCCTGCTGGGGCTGATCCTCGCGGACGCCTCGCTGGGCCTGCCGTTCGCCATCGTGCTGCTGCGGGCGTTCATGGTGTCGATCCCCGGCGAGGTGGTGGAGGCGGCGCTCGTCGACGGAGCGAATCGATTCACCGCGTTCGTGCGTATCGTGCTGCCGATGAGCCGCAACGCCCTGATCACCGCCGGCCTGTTCACCTTCCTCTTCGCCTGGTCCGATTTCATGTTCGCGCTGACACTCAACACCACCGACGACGTCAAACCGATCACACTGAGCATGTACGAGTACATCGGCGCCCATGTCAGCGACTGGGGAGCGGTCATGGCGACCGCCGTCGTCTCCGCCGTGCCCGCCGCGATCCTGCTGGTGGTGGCGCAGAAGTACGTCGCCGCGGGGATCACCGGCGGCTCGGTCAAATAGCCGGGCGGCACCGGCCCCTCACCACCTCCCCCCTCACCACCACCTCCACCTCCACCTCCACCCTCATCCCACCCCCACCCCCCACCCCCCACCACCCGCAGCCACGAGCAGAAGCAGGAGCACTGATGAAGTTCACCGACGGGTACTGGCTGATGCGCCCCGGTGTCACCGCGCGCCACGCGGTCTCCGTGACCGACGCCGTCGTCACCGACGACCGGGTCACCCTCTACGCACCGGTCGACAAGGTGACGCACCGCGGCGACACCCTCAACAGCCCCCTGCTCACGGTGGAGTGCTGGTCACCGGCCGAAGGGGTCATCGGCGTTCGCGTCACCCACCTCGGCGGCCGGGCACCGCGTACGCCGGAGTTCGCCCTCCGTACCGGTACGGAGAGCGGCGGCCACGCCAAGACGGTCCGCGAGGGCTCCACGATCGAGCTGGTCTCAGGCCCGCTCACCCTGCGGACCGACACCGACGCCCCCTGGCAGCTGGACTTCACCGCCGACGGACAGACCCTCACGTCGATCGGCGGGCGCGGCGCCGGCTTCGCCACCGACGCCGACGGCCGGCACTTCATGCTCGCGCAGCACACGCTCGGCGTCGGCGAGAGCGTGTACGGGCTCGGGGAGCGCTTCACCCCGTTCGTCAAGAACGGCCAGAGCGTCGACATCTGGCAGGCCGACGGCGGCACCAACAGCGAACAGGCCTACAAGAACATCCCGTTCCACCTCACCACCCGCGGATACGGCGTCTTCGTCAACCATCCGGGACGCGTGTCGTACGAGGTGGGCTCCGAGACCGTCGGCCGCGTCCAGTTCAGCGTCGAGGACCAGAGCCTGGAGTTCTTCGTCATCCACGGCCCGGGCCCGCGCGAGATCCTCGCCCGGTACACGGCGCTCACCGGCCGTCCCGCGCTGCCGCCCGCCTGGTCCTTCGGCCTGTGGCTCTCCACCTCCTTCACCACCTCCTACGACGAGACGACCGTCAACCGCTTCGTCCAGGGCATGGCCGACGCCGAGATCCCGCTGAGCGTCTTCCACTTCGACTGCTTCTGGATGCGCGAGTACCAGTGGAGCGACTTCGTCTGGGACCCGGACGTCTTCCCCGACCCGGAGGGCATGATCGCCCGCCTCAAGGAGCGCGGGCTGCGCGTCTGCGCCTGGATCAATCCGTACATCGCGCAGAAGTCCGCGCTGTTCGCCGAGGGGATGGCCGCCGGGCATCTGCTCCGCAAGCCCGACGGGGACGTCTGGCAGTGGGACCGCTGGCAGCCCGGCATGGCACTGGTCGACTTCACCAGCCCGGCGGCCCGCGCCTGGTACGCCGACAAGCTGCGCGTCCTGCTCGGCCAGGGCGTGGACTGCTTCAAGACCGACTTCGGCGAGCGCGTACCGGTGGACGTGGCCTGGCACGACGGATCCGACCCGGAGCGCATGCACAACTACTACACCCAGCTCTACAACGAGACGGTCTTCGACCTGCTGCGCGAGGAGCGCGGCGAGGGCGAGGCCGTCCTCTTCGCCCGCTCCGCCACCGCCGGCGGGCAGCGGCTGCCGGTGCACTGGGGCGGCGACTGCGAGTCGACGTTCGAGGCGATGGCCGAATCGCTGCGCGGCGGACTCTCCCTCGGACTCTCCGGGTTCGGCTTCTGGAGCCATGACATCGGCGGCTTCGAGGGCACGCCCACCCCCGCCGTCTTCAAGCGCTGGGTGCAGTTCGGGCTGCTCTCCTCGCACAGCAGGCTGCACGGCTCCAAGTCGTACCGGGTGCCGTGGGACTACGGGGACGAGGCCGTCGCCGTCACCCGCTCCTTCACCCGGCTCAAGCACCGGCTCATGCCGTACCTCTACCGCGCGGCGCTCCAGGCCAGGGACTCCGGTACGCCGGTGATGCGCGCGATGCTCCTGGAGTTCCCCGGCGACCCGGCCTGCCATCCGCTCGACCGGCAGTACATGCTCGGCGACGATCTGCTGGTGGCGCCCGTCTTCACCGAGGACGGCACCGTCGACTACTACGTCCCCGAGGGCACCTGGACACACCTCCTCACCGGTGAGGAGGTACGGGGTCCCGGCTGGCGCCGCGAGACCCATGGCTTCGACACCCTGCCGCTGCTGGTCAGGCCGGGCGCGGTGGTCCCGTTCGGCGCGGCCGACGAGGAGCCGGTGTACGACTGGGCGGACGGGGTGACCCTGCGGGTGTACGCGCCGCTCCCCGGCGAGACGGTGACCGCGATCCCCGCGCCGGACGGCGCCGGTGACGCGGCGGTCTTCACCACGACGTGCACGGAGACGGAGATCGTCGTCGAGACCACGAGCGACCTCCCCTGGCGGGTCCAGCTCTCCGGCGCCGCCGCGGCGGGCGAAGGCGCAGACGACCCGCTCGGCGCGGTGTACACCTGCGCGGCGGGCACCCACCGGCTCGCCGTCCGCCGGCCGTGACCCCGCCGGTGGTGCCGGCGCCGCTCGTGCGCACCGGCACCACCGGCGGGAGGGGCGGCCGTCCGGGACCCGTACGGCCCAGCAACGCTCTCCCTTCACGCGCCGGGCCGCCGAGAGTGGAGGGGCACGTACGCGTACACGTACCGGTACTCCGTACGCCGCGCCCCGACACCCGACGATCAGCCCCCGGAGCCCGCCATGACCTGTCACACCCGACGCGACCTCGGCCTGCTCGTCCTGCGGCTCGGCACCGGAGGGGTGCTCGCCGCGCACGGCGCGCAGAAACTCTTCGGCTGGTTCGGGGGCGGGGGGATCGAGGGCACCGCGCAGGGGATGGCGGCCATGGGCTTCCACCCGCCCCGGCAGAGCGCGATCGCGGCCGGTCTCGCCGAGGCGGGCGGCGGGGTGCTGCTGGCCCTGGGGCTGGCCACCCCCGCCGCGGGCGCCGCCGCCGCGGGCGGGATGGCCGGGGCGGCGGCGGTGCACGCGCCCAACGGGTTCTTCGCGCAGTCGGGCGGTTTCGAGTACCCGGGCTTCCTCGGCTGGACCGCCGCGTCCATCGGGCTGATGGGGGCGGGCCGCTACTCGCTCGACCATGCCACCTGTCACCGCCTGGACCAGCGCTGGATGATCCCCGTCGCCTTCGCGGCGAGCGCCGTCGCGGCGGCGGCGGTCATCCAGAAGCGCGCCAAGGGCCTGGCGGCGGCCGCGGGCCCGGCGGACGGCGACGGCCCGGCCGCGGACGCTCCGGCCGACGCCTGACCGTCCTGGCGGCCCAGGGCGTGCTGCGGAAGTCCCGCCTGGCCCACACGCTCGCGGCGTTGTCGGGACGATCGCGCGAACCCGACGCCGTGGGACCCGCCCTCCGGGCGGACGGCGCTACTTCCGCAACACGCCGCTAGCCTTGCGGGCATGCTCGCGCTGCTGCACACCTCGCCGGTCCATGTCCCGGCCTTCGACGCCCTCAGGGACGCCGACCACCCCGGGGTCGCCCTCCGGCACCTCGTCCACGAGGAGCTGCTCGCCCGAGCCAGGGCCGAGGGGCCCGGGGCCGTGGCGGAAGCGGTCGGGGACGTACTCGCGCGTGCCGTGGCCGACGGGGCGACGGCCGTGCTGTGCACCTGCTCGACCATCGGCGATATCGCGGAGCGGGCCGCGCCCGCGCTCGGCGTGCCCGTCCTGCGCGTCGACCGGCCGATGGCCCGGGCCGCGGCGGCGGCCGGGCGGGTCGTGGTCGTCGCCACCGTGGAGAGCACCCTGGGACCGACGGCCGACCTCGTCCGCGACGAGGTGGCGCGGCAGCGGCGGGAGCCAGGACCGGTGCTGAGCACCGTCCTTGTCGAGGGGGCCTGGGAGCGGTTCGAGGCCGGGGACCTCGACGGGTATCTCGACGCGGTGGCCGCCGCCGTCGACCTGATCACAGCCCCGGCGGTGGTCGTCCTCGCCCAGGCGTCGATGGCCGCCGTCGCCGAGCGGGTCACCAGCGGTGTCACCGTGCTCGCCGCGCCCCGTCCTGGACTCGCCGCTGCCGTGCTCGCTCCGTCCGCCACCCGTGGGATCCGGCGCGCGGGGGCGCGCGCTCCGGGGGACATTGGGAACGCACGGCTCCCGTGCGCCGTACGGGCCAGGACCGGCCCGAACCCCGTACCCCTGGAGGAGAGAGGCATGACCGGCACCTTCCCCGACCCCGTACCGCCGTCGCCCACCCCGCCGCCGGGCCCAGGACCGGGCCCCTCGCCGGTGCCCTCGCCGCCGGGCCCGGCGCCCATCCCCGGCCCCGACCCGGTTCCGTCCCCGCCGGGACCCGGCCCCGCCCCGCTGCCGCCACCGGAGCCCGAGCCGCTGCCCGGGCCGGTCTAGACGAGGGAGACGGCGGAGTACGACGGAACGGGCCGTCGCGGGGACTGCTGAGAGTCCCGCGGCGGCCCGTTCCGGGTGAGAGGCGCGGTCAGCCGGTGACCTCGGTGCGGTCGCCGCCCCACAGGGTGTGGAACGAGCCCTCACGGTCCGTACGCCGGTAGGTGTGCGCACCGAAGAAGTCGCGCTGCCCCTGGGTCAGCGCGGCCGGCAGGCGCTCGGCGCGCAGCGCGTCGTAGTAGGACAGCGCCGCCGCGAAGCCCGGCGTCGGCACGCCCTGGTGGACGGCGGACGCGACGACCGCGCGCCAGTCCTCCTGCGCCGCGCCGATCTCCTCGGCGAACTGCTTGTCCGAGAGCAGGCTCGGCAGGTCGGCGCGCGTGTCGTACGCCTCGCGGATCCGGTCGAGGAACGCCGCGCGGATGATGCAGCCCGCGCGCCAGATCGCCGCGACCGACCCCAGGTCGATGTTCCAGCCGTACTCCTCGCTGCCCGCCTGGATCTGGTGGAAGCCCTGGGTGTACGACACGATCTTCGACGCGTACAGCGCCTGCTCGACCTGGCCGGCGAAGCGCTCCGCCTCCTCCTCGCTCAGCGGGGTCGCCACCGGACCCGGCAGCGACGCCGACGCCTCGCGCAGCGCGCCGTGCCCGGACAGCGAGCGGGCGAAGACCGCCTCGGCGATACCGGAGACCGGGACGCCCAGGTCGAGGGCGATCTGCACGGTCCAGCGGCCGGTGCCCTTCTGCTCGGCCTGGTCGACCACGACATCCACGAAGGGCTTGCCGGTGGCCTCATCCGTATGGGCCAGCACCTCCGCCGTGATCTCGATCAGATACGAGTCGAGCCGGCCCGTGTTCCAGGTCCGGAACGTCTCGGCGATCTTCGCGGGGGAGTAGCCGGCCACCGACCGCAGCAGGTGGTACGCCTCGGCGATCAGCTGCATGTCGGCGTACTCGATGCCGTTGTGCACCATCTTCACGAAGTGACCGGCGCCGTCGGGGCCGATGTGCGTGGAGCACGGCGTGCCGTCCTTCGCCTTTCCGGCGATCCGCTCCAGCAGCGGGCCGAGCGAGGCGTACGACTCGGTCGAGCCGCCCGGCATGATGCTCGGGCCGTGCAGCGCGCCCTCCTCGCCGCCGGAGATGCCGACGCCGACGAAGTGGATGCCGCGCTCGCGCAGCTCCTTCTCCCGGCGGCGGGTGTCCGCGAAGTGCGCGTTGCCGCCGTCGATGATGACGTCGCCCTCTTCGAGCAGCGGCGCGAACTCCTCGATGACCGCGTCCGTGGGCTCGCCGGCCTTCACCATGATGACCAGGCGGCGGGGCCGCTCCAGCGCCGCGACGAACTCCTCGGCCGACTCGGCGGCGATGAACGTACCCTCGTCGCCGAACTCGTCCACCAGGGCACGGGTCTTGGACGCGGTGCGGTTGTGCAGAGCGACGGTGAAGCCGTTGCGCGCGAAGTTCCTGGCGAGGTTGCGGCCCATCACCGCGAGCCCCGTGACGCCGATCTGGGCAGTACCACTCATGCGTGTGCTCCTGATATCCGTCGGATGTTCTGTGCTGTGTGCTGTGCCGTGCTCCGCGAAGGGATACGTACTGCTGAACACGGCCGTTCACCCATGGTCAAGTGCCCCGGAAGCTATCGCATTCCGGGCTCCGGGGTTTTTCGGTCTCATCCGCATGCGGGCTCCGCTTCCGGGGAACAGGCTGACCGATACGGGCACCGACCGGGCGCCCGAATCGTGGCGATCGGGCAGTGATCCGCGCAACACCGACCCCTCTCCGGCGGATGACCTGTGCGTTCGGACTTCGTCAAACGGGCATGAACGGTCACAGTAGATGCCGTGAAGAGCCTGGTCGCAGCCGGTCCCTTGCTTGTACAAACGACGCATGAGCCCGAACGGGTGCTGAGCCGCAGCAAGCAGGGAAGTGTGTTGTCGTGGACACCGACGAACGCCGACGAGAAATTCTTGAGATCGCCCGACGTGACGGGTCAGTGGAAGTGACCGCGCTCGCCGCGAAGCTCGGGGTCGCCAAGGAGACCGTACGGCGTGATCTGCACGCCCTTGAGGGGCACGGCCTGGTCAGGCGGACCCACGGCGGCGCGTATCCGGTGGAGAGCGCCGGGTTCGAGACGACCCTCGCGGTGCGGACCACCCGGCTCGTCCCGCAGAAGTCACGGATCGCGGCTGCCGCCGCCGACCTCCTCGGCGACGCGGAGACCGTCTTCGTCGACGAGGGGTTCACCCCCCAGCTCGTCGCCGAGGCGCTGCCGCGCGACCGGCCGCTGACCGTGGTCACCGCCTCCCTGGCCGTCGCGACCGCGCTCGCCGACGCAGAGAAGATCGCCGTACTGCTGCTCGGCGGCCGGGTCCGCGGCTCGACCATGGCCACCGTCGACCACTGGACCACCCGGATGCTCTCCGAGTTCGTCATCGACCTGGCGTACGTCGGAGCCAACGGAATCTCCCGCGAGTACGGCCTCACCACCCCCGACCCGGCCGTCAGCGAAGTGAAGGCACAGGCCATGCGGAGCGCCCGGCGCCGGGTCTTCGCGGGCATCCACACGAAATTCGGCGCGGTGAGCTTCTGCCGCTTCGCCGGCGTGGGCGACTTCGAGTCGATCGTCACCGACTCAGGACTGCCCTCGGCCGAGGCCCAGCGGTACTCGCTGCTCGGGCCGCAGGTCATCCGCGTCTGACCGGGCGGCCCGCCGAGGCCCCCGCCCCCCCTGCTCCATCGCCGTGTCCGTCCCCGCGCCCTCCCGGGCCGGGGGAGGTTCAGCGGCGCCCGGACCCTTCCGTAACGAATGATCAGGAGAGATCTCATGCCCCTCCAGCAGAGACGACGTGGAATCCGCGCAGTGGGTGCGGGTGCGGCCCTGGTGGGCCTCCTCGCGGGGTGCAGCGGCGCGGGCGGCGCCTCCTCCTCCGGAGGAGGAGAGACGATCAACGTGCTCATGGTGAACAACCCGCAGATGGTCGAGTTGCAGAAGCTCACCGCGGACAACTTCACGAAGGAGACCGGCATCAAGGTCAACTTCTCGGTCCTGCCGGAGAACGACGTCCGCGACAAGATCACCCAGGACTTCGCCAACCAGGCCGGCCAGTACGACATCGCCACCATCAGCAACTTCGAGGTGCCCTTCTTCGCGAAGAACGGCTGGCTCCACGCGCTCGACGAGTACACCGAGAAGGACAAGGACTTCGACCAGGCCGACATCCTCCCGCCGCTGAGCGAGTCCCTGACCGCCGAGGACGGCAAGCTCTACGGCCAGCCCTTCTACGGCGAGTCGTCCTTCCTGATGTACCGCAAGGACGTCTTCGCCGCGAAGAACCTGAAGATGCCCGCCAAGCCCACCTGGCAGGAGGTGGCCGACCTCGCCGCCAAGGTCGACGGCGCCGAGAAGAACATGCGCGGCATCTGTCTGCGCGGGCTGCCCGGCTGGGGCGAGGTCATCGCCCCGCTGACCACCGTCGTCAACACCATGGGCGGCACCTGGTTCACCAAGGACTGGGAGGCCCAGCTCACCTCCCCGGAGTTCAAGAAGGCCACCAAGTTCTATGTGGACCTGGTCCGCGAGCACGGTGAGGCAGGCGCCCCGCAGGCCGGCTACGCCGAGTGCCTCAACAACATGACGCAGGGCCACTCGGCCATGTGGTACGACGCCACCGCCGGCGCCGGATCGCTGGAGGCCAAGGGCTCCCCGGTCAAGGGCAAGATCGGCTACGTACCCGCCCCCGTCGACAAGACGGAGAGCTCCGGCTGGCTCTACACCTGGGCCTGGGGCATGCAGAAGGCGTCCAAGAAGACCGACAGCGCCTGGAAGTTCATCTCCTGGGCGTCCGGCAAGGAGTACGAGGAGCTCGTCGGCGAGAAGATCGGCTGGTCCAACGTCCCGGCCGGCAAGCGCGCCTCGACCTACGCCAACCCCGACTACCTGAAGGAAGCCGGCGCGTTCGCCGAGGTCACCAAGAACGCCATCGCCGACGCCAACCCGCGTGACCCGGGCACCCAGCCCCGCCCGACGGTCGGCATCCAGTTCGTCGACATCCCGGAGTTCACCGACCTCGGCACCAAGGTCTCCCAGGAGATCAGCGCCGCCATCGCCGGCAAGAAGTCGGTCGACGACGCCCTGAAGATCTCGCAGGCGCTCGCCGAGAAGGTGGGCGAGAAGCAGCGGTGAGTACCTCCGTCAGCACTCCTCCTCAGTCCCCGGCCGGCGCGTCGAGCGCCCCCGCGCCCCGGCGCGCCGGCCGGGGCGCCCCCGGGCGGCGCGCCCGCGTCTGGGCCACCCGCGCACCGCTGCTGCCCGCCCTGGTCTTCCTGGTCGCCGTCACCCAGCTGCCCTTCGTGGCGACGCTGGTGATCTCCCTGTTCGACTGGAACTCGCTCGCGCCCGACGACCGCGCCTTCGCGGGGCTGTCCAACTACGGCTCGGTCTTCACCGACGCGAGCCTGCGCGATTCGGTACTCACCACCATCCTGCTCACCGGCACCGTGGTGATCGTCAGCGTGGTCCTCGGACTGCTGCTGGCGCTCCTGCTGGACCGCAAGTTCTTCGGCCGCGGCTTCGTCCGTACGCTGCTGATCACCCCGTTCCTGCTGGTGCCCGTCTCGGCGGCGCTGATGTGGAAGCACGTGCTCTACAACCCGGAGTACGGCCTGCTCAACGGCGGCTGGGCCTGGTTCACCGGCCTCTTCGGGGTGACCGACCCCGGTCAGCCCGACTGGATCTCCGACATGCCGCTGATCGCCGTCGAGACCGCCCTCGTCTGGCAGTGGACCCCGTTCATGATGCTCATCCTGCTCGCCGGACTCCAGAGCCGGCCCGCCGAGATCATGGAGGCGGCGAAGCTGGACGGCGCGACGGCCTGGCAGACGTTCCGCTATCTGACCCTGCCGCATTTGCGCCGTTATCTGGAACTGGGGATCCTGCTCGGGTCGATCTACATCGTGCAGAACTTCGACGCTGTGTTCACCCTCACCTCCGGTGGACTCGGCACGGCAAACCTCCCCTACACCATCTATCAGACCTTCTACCAGGCTCACGAGTACGGACTGGCCTCCGCCGCCGGAGTCGTCGTGGTGATCGGCACGATCGTGATCGCCACCTTCGCCCTGCGGGTGGTCTCGTCCCTCTTCAGTGAGGAGGCGAACCGCGCATGAGTACCCTCTCCGTACCGCAGCCCGCCGTCGCGCGCCCCCGCGTCGACAAGTACGCACCCGCCGCCCGCCGGGCCCGTCGCCGCTCCGCCGGGCTGGGCCTGCTGGCCTGGATCGTCGGCATCGTCTTCTGCCTGCCGGCGCTCTGGATGCTGCTGACCTCCTTCCACTCCGAGGCGGACGCGGCGACCAACCCGCCCTCCCTCACCGCGCCCCTCACCCTGGACAGCTACCGGGTGTTCTTCGGTGAGGGCGGCGGGGCCAGCCCCTGGCCGCCGCTGATCAACTCCCTGATGGCGTCGCTGTTCTCCACGCTGTTCGTGCTGGTGCTTGCGCTCCCGGCGGCGTACGCGCTCTCCATCAAGCGGGTGGAGAAGTGGACGGACGTCATGTTCTTCTTCCTCTCCACGAAGATGCTGCCGGTCGTCGCCGGGCTGCTGCCCGTGTACCTCTTCGCGAAGAACGCGGGGATGCTCGACAACATCTGGCTGCTGGTCATCCTCTACACGTCGATGAACCTGCCCATCGCCGTCTGGATGATGCAGTCCTTCCTCGCGGACGTGCCCGTCTCCATCATCGAGGCGGCACAGGTGGACGGCGCCCGGCTGCCGACCGTGCTGACCCGGGTGGTGGCGCCGGTGGCCGCGCCCGGGATCGCGGCCACCTCGCTGATCTGCTTCATCTTCAGCTGGAACGAGCTGCTCTTCGCCAGGGTGCTGACCGGCGTGACGGCGCAGACCGCCCCCGTGTTCCTGACGAGCTTCGTGACCAGCCAGGGCCTCTTCCTCGCCCAGCTGTGCGCGGCGTCCGTCGTTGTCTCCCTGCCGGTGCTCGCCGCGGGGTTCGCCGCCCAGGACAAGCTTGTCCAGGGCCTTTCTCTTGGAGCAGTGAAATAAATGAGGGCAGCGATCGTCGAAGCCGTCGGCAAGGTCTCCGTCACGACGGTTCCCGACCCGACTCCAGGCCCTCGGGACGTGGTGGTGTCCGTCGCCGCGTGCGGACTGTGCGGTACCGACCTGCACATCCTCCAGGGCGAGTTCGCGCCCACCCTGCCGATCATCCCCGGTCATGAGTTCGCCGGCGAGATCGTGGAGATCGGCGCCGAGGTGACCGAGCTGGCCATCGGCGACAAGGTCGCCGTCGACCCGTCGCTCTACTGCCACGAGTGCCGGTACTGCCGCACCGGGCGCGGCAACCTGTGCGACCGGTGGAACGCCATCGGCGTCAGCAAGCCGGGCGGCGCCGCCGAGTACGCCGTCGCGCCCGTCGCCAACTGCGTGAAGCTCCCCGACCACGTCGACGTCCGGGACGCGGCGCTGATCGAGCCGCTGTCCTGCGCGGTGCGCGGCTACGACGTGCTCAAGTCGAACCTGGGCGCCGAGGTGCTGATCTACGGCTCGGGCACCATGGGACTCATGATGCTCGAACTCGCCAAGCGCACCGGCGCCGCCTCCGTGGACATCCTGGACATCAACCCCGAGCGGCTCGCGACCGCCGTCAAGCTCGGCTGCTCGAACTCGGCCGCCGCCGCGGACGAGTTCGACCGGCCCGGCGGCTGGGACCTCGTCGTGGACGCCACCGGCAACGCCCGGGCCATCCAGGACGGCCTCGGCCGGGTCGCCAAGGGCGGTACGTTCCTCCAGTTCGGCGTCGCCGACTACGCGACGACCGCCGTGATCGAGCCGTACCGCATCTACAACCAGGAGATCACCATCACCGGCTCCATGGCGGTGCTGCACAGCTACGAGCGCGCCGCCGCGCTCTTCGCCGCAGGGGTCCTCGACCCGGCGGTCTTCATCAGCGACCGGCTGCCGCTGGAGCAGTACCCGCAGGCCGTCGAGAAGTTCAAGGCGGGCCAGGGCCGCAAGATCGTGGTCGAGCCGTGACCGGAGCGGAGCGGACCGTACCGGCCGGCGCCGTGCTGGTGATGGGGGAGGCGCTCATCGACCTCGTACCGTCGCCGGACGGCCCGGAGATCTACCGGGCCCAGCCCGGCGGCGCCCCCGCCAATGTCGCGGCAGGACTGGCCAGGCTGGCCACGCCCAGCTGGTTCGCGGGCGCCCTCGGCGGCGACGGGTTCGCCCGGATGATCGAGGAGTGGCTGGTCTCGACCGGCACCGAACTCGGCCTGTGCGCGCGCTCGGAGCTGCCCACGACGCTCGCGGTCGCCGACCCGGGCCCGCACGGCACCAGCTACCACTTCCACCTCGCGGACACGGCGACCTTCCGGCTGCCCGACCACTCCGCCGAGGCCGGCCGGTTCGCGGTGGTGTACGCGGGCGGGGTCGCCGCCGCAGTCGACCCGTCCGCCGACGCCGTTCTGGCCACCGCGCGCGCCGGAGCGGAGCACTCCCTGCTGGTCGTGGACCCCAATCTGCGCACCGACCGGACGATCGACCCCGAGGCGAGCCTGCGCCGGCTGCGCGAGCTGTGCGCGCTGGCCCACGTAGTCAAGGCGAGCGACGAGGACCTGGCCGGACTCTGGCCGGGCACCGACCCGGACGGGACTGCCAGGCGGCTCGCGGCCGAGGGGCGGCTCGTCGTCCTCACCCGGGGCGCGAAGGGCAGCACGGCGTACGCCGGGACCGCGGAACCGGTCTCCGTCCCCGCAGTCCCCGTCGAGGTGGTCAACACCATCGGCGCCGGCGACGCGTTCATGACGGGCGTCCTGCACTGGCTGAGCACCGCCGACGTCGACCGCGCGGCCGGTCCCGCCGGTCTCGCCCGGGAACGGGTGGCGGAGATGCTCGGCTTCGCGGCGCGCGTCGCCGCCTCCGTATGCGCGCAGACGGGTACGGAGCCCACTCTTCCGCTGCCCGGCTCGGACTGACGGGCGGCGGGTAGGACGGGGTCCCGGCCGTCGGTGTCCGGCCGGTGCCCGGAGAGGCCGCCTCCCCGGTGGCCGGAGCCACCGCCCTCCACCGACAGGGCGGTGGCTCCGGACGTTCACCGGGGCGCCGGGGGAAATTTCCGGCTCGGCCGGACACACGGGGCTCCGGGGTGGCACGCTGAACGACCAGGCCCTGTTTCCCGGATCTTCGTGGATCAGCCCGGGGCGTCTGGCGCGGCCCTAGGTGCCGTGCCAGGCGTTCCGGGCCCGCGAAGATCCGGGAAACAGGACCTGGAAGCGGTCCCGGCGCCTCCGGGCGGAGGTGAGGTCTTGTCACGATCCTTACCGAGCCCTTACGTTGGCCGGACGCGACGTGTCCTACAGCCAGTGGGGGAGCCAAGCCATGGCCGCAACCGGACGGCACCGCCGGTACCAGCCGAGCCGTATCAACCGTGCCTCGCTGACCGTCACCGCCGGTGGCGCGGGAATGGCGCTGCCACTTCTCGCGGCGGCCACCGCGCACGGCGCGTCGGTGGACACCTGGGAGAAGGTCGCGGCCTGCGAGTCGACCGGCAACTGGCAGATCAACACAGGTAACAGCTACTTCGGCGGCCTCCAGTTCACCCAGTCCACCTGGGAGGCGTACGGCGGTGCACGCTTCGCGTCGCGCGCCGATCTCGCCACCAAGGACCAGCAGATCGCCATCGCGGAGAAGGTGCTCAAGGGGCAGGGCCCCGGCGCCTGGCCCGTCTGCTCGGTCCGGGCCGGACTGACGCGCGGTGGCGCGACGCCCGACATCACGACCGGGAGCGCGCCGGCCGGCAACGCGCCGGCCGTGCAGAGCACGAAGAAGACCGCCCAGGCCGCCCAGGCCGTGGAGGCGGTGAAGAAGGCCGAGCAGAAGGCCGCCAAGAAGGCCGCCTCACCGACCTCCGTACCGACCCGGCGCGAGGGCTACACCGTGGCGCGCGGCGACTCGCTCTCCGGGATCGCCGTCTCCGAGTCCGTCAAGGGCGGCTGGCAGCGGCTGTACGAGGAGAACCGCAAGCTCATCGGCCCCGACCCCGACCTGATCTTCCCGGGCCAGAAGCTGGTCCTCCAGACCCGGACCCCGGTCAAGGGGAGCGCCGCGCCGAAGCAGGCCGCCAAGCCCGCGCAGCAGGCGAAGCCCAAGCAGCAGGCGAAGCCCAAGACCGCCGAGCAGCCCGTGCGCAAGACCGGCGCGAGCGCCGGGAAGAGCACGGCGACGAAGACCACCACGCTCACCGCGCCGGTCGCCTCGTCGGCCACCGGCACCCGCTACCGCCAGGCGGGCTCCTGGGCCAGCGGCTACCACACCGGCGTGGACTTCCCGGTCCCCACCGGCACCTCCGTGAAGGCCGTCGCCCCCGGAAAGGTCGTCTCGGCGGGCTGGGCGGGTGCGTACGGCTACGAGGTCGTCATCCGGCACGCGGACGGCAAGTACAGCCAGTACGCGCACCTCTCCGCGCTCAATGTGCGCGAGGGACAGACGGTCGGCGGCGGCCAGCGGATCGCCCGGTCAGGAACCACCGGCAACAGCACGGGCCCGCATCTCCACTTCGAGATGCGCACGGGGCCCGGCTACGGATCCGACATCGACCCCCTCGCCTATCTGCGGGCCGGCGGCGTCCGCCTCTGACGCCTCCGGGCGCACCGGCGCCCGCGGCGCGGGCGCGGGCACGGAGTCCCGGACGGGGGGACGGGAGGGACGCGGGGCATCCGCCCGTACCGGCCGCTCCACCGTGAGCAGCACCAGCCCGCCCGCCGTCACCACCGCGGTGACGACCGCCAGCGCCGCGCCGGGCAGCCCGTACCGGAACCCCTCGGCGAAGAGCGTGACGCCCACCGCCGCGGCCACCACCGGGTTGACCACGGTGACGACCGCCAGCGGCGCGGCCAGCCCGGCGCCCCGGTAGGACGCCTGCGAGAGCAGCGTGCCGGCGATCGCCAGGACCCCGATCACGGCCAGGCTCGGCAGCCTCAGCGCCGGCCGGTCCGCGGTCCAGTCCACGGCGACGGCCTTGGTGAAGACCGAGCCGATACCGAACGCGGCCCCCGCCGCGCCGGCCATCAGCAGACTCCGCACCGTGGGCCTGCCCACCAGTTGGGCGGCCAGGAAGAGCAGCCCCATCGCGCCGAAGGTCGCCCCCGCCAGCATCATCCGCTCCCCGCCGGCCAGCGCGTGTTCGTCGGTGTCGCCGGTCAGCGCGAGCAGCCCTGCCAGCCCCGCGGTCGTCATGAGCGCGCCACGCCACGCGGTGCGCCCGGCACGCCGGCCCACGAAGAGCGCCGCCAGCGGCAGCGCGAAGACGATGGTGAGCGCGCCGAGCGGCTGGACCAGGCTCAGCGGCCCGTACGCGAGTGCCACGACATGCAGCAGCGCCCCCAGTCCGTTCAGGGCCACGGCGGCCCACCACACCGCGTGGTGCAGCGGGGCGTAGGGCCGGTCGGGGGTGGCCGTCGCGACACGCTCCTGGAGGATCGCTCCGGAGGCGTAGGCGATCGCGGAGATCAGCGACAGCAGAACGGACAGGACCAGTGCACTCATGGGGTCCACGATCTCCTGTCCGGCCCGGTTCGGTCGTCGTCCTCAAGAGGGCAATTCGGCGTACTGCCTACGTAGTAGGGGCGAGACGCGCGGGACGCCGCCGACCGGATTGGTACGGACCAATTCTTGTCATGTGCTGGACGACCAGTCGGACGGCGTGCTCTCATGCCAACTGCTCTGCGCAGTGAGCCGCCCCCCTCTCCTCAACAGGAGGATCTGTGCGTATCCGAAGAAAACTGGCCCTGTTACTGGCCGCCGTTCTCGGCGTCGCGGGACTCGCCGCCGGCCCGGCCGCCTCCGCCGCTCCCTCGGACGACCCGGCAGGACCCCACGGCCTCAAGGGCGAGTACTGGACCCAGTCCGCCGCCGGGGCCTTCGACTTCCACGAACTCAAGGCCACGGCCTTCGACCCCACCATCGACTTCGACGACCTCGAACCGAGGCTGCGCGCCACCACCGGACGGACCACCGACGTCAGCGCGCGCTGGACCGGGAAGATCGTCCCGGCCACCAGCGGCGCCCACACCTTCTCGGTCATCGGCGACAACGGATTCCGGCTCTGGATCGACGGCCGGCTCACCATCGACCACTGGGTCGACGACTGGGACAGGGAACAGACCGCCCCGCCCGTCGACCTCGTCGCGGGACGCGCCTACGACCTCAAGGTGGAGTACTTCCAGCACACCGGAGGCGCCAACCTCCATCTGCGCTGGACCGAGCCCGGCGGCACCAAGCGGCCGGTCCCGGCCTCCGCGTTCCGGCTGCCGGACGGCTTCGCGTACGACGGCGCCCTCGCCGCGACCGTCCTGCCCGACGGCCGCACCCTGCGCCTCGACTTCGCGCAGGAACTCGCCGCGCCGCCCGCCGGGGCAGCCGACGGCCTCGAAGCCGTCATCGGCGGCGCGCGCTGGCCGCTCGGCGACATCCGCGCGGATCCCGGCGACGCCCGGCGGCTGCTGGTCGCGCTCGGGGAGCCCGTCGTCGGCAGGGGCGGCGGCGCCGATGTGCGCTACGACGGCACGGGCGGGCTCGTCTCCCGGTCCGGCGCGCCGGTCGGAGCCTTCTGGAGCGGCGGACCCAACACCTCGGAGTACCAGCTGACCACCCCCTGGGCCGAGGACGTCGGCCCGGACAACGCCCACCCCGAGTACCCCCGGCCGCAGCTCACCCGCGACACCTGGCGCAGCCTCAACGGCACCTGGCAGTTCGCCGCCGCCGAGCCCGGCGAGAGCCCTCCGGTGGGCCGGACGCTGGGCGAGCGGATCCTCGTCCCGTACCCCGTGGAGTCGCGGCTCTCCGGCATCGAACGGCACGAGGACCGCATGTGGTACCGGCGTACGTTCACCGTCCCGGCCGACTGGCGGATCGGCGCGGGCAAGCGGCTGAACCTCAATTTCGACGCCGTCGACTGGCAGTCCGAGGTGTACGTCAACGGCACCGCGGTCGCCACGCACAAGGGCGGCTACGACCGGTTCACCGTCGATGTCACCGACGCGCTGAGGCCCGGCCGCACCCAGGAGCTGATCGTCGGCGTCTACGACCCGACCGACGCCGCCGGCGGCGAGAACCCGCCGATGGGCAAGCAGCGCCTGGACCCCTCCGGCATCTGGTACACCCCGTCCTCCGGCATCTGGCAGACGGTCTGGATGGAGCCCGTCGCCGCCGACCACATCGGCTCCCTCAAGCTCACCCCCGATGTCCCGGGCGAGCGGCTCGCCGTCGAGGTGCGCGGAATCCGGGCCGGCGTGCCGGTCACGGCCACCGCGTACGACGGCAAGCGCCGCGTGGGCACGGTCTCCGGCCGCGCCGGCACGCCGCTGAGCCTGCCCGTCCGCGACCCGCGCCTGTGGTCGCCCGCCGATCCGCATCTCTACCGGCTGGAGGTCAGGGCCGGCGCCGACACCGTCGGCAGCTACTTCGGGATGCGCTCCATCGCCGTCGAGAAGATCGACGGCACCCCGCGCACCGTGCTCAACGGCAAGCCGGTCTTTCTGATGGCCACCCTCGACCAGGGCTTCTGGCCCGACGGGCTGCACACCGCGCCGACCGACGAGGCGCTCGCCTTCGACCTCAAGGAGCACAAGAGGCTCGGCTTCAACTCCGTACGCAAACACATCAAGGTCGAGCCCGACCGCTGGTTCTACTGGGCGGACCGGCTGGGACTGCTGGTGTGGCAGGACATGCCCGCCATGAACACGATCAACCCGGACGCGGCGGCCCGTACCCAGTACGAGCACGAGCTGAAGCGGATGATCGACCAGCACGTCAACAGCCCCTCGGTGATCATGTGGGTCACCTTCAACGAGGGCTGGGGCCAGTACGACCAGGCCCGGATCGCCGACCAGGCCAAGGCGTGGGACCCGACCCGGCTCATCAACAACATGAGCGGCGTCAACTGCTGCGGCGCCGTCGACGGCGGCAACGGCGACATCGCCGACGCGCACGGCTACCCGGATCCGCAACTGCCCGCCCCCGACGGGAGACGGGCGCTGGTCAGCGGCGAGTACGGCGGCCTCGGACTCGCCGTGCCGGGCCACGCCTGGCCGGTGCGCTTCACCTATGTGAGCGTCGACCAGGCCGCGTACACCGACGCCTATCTGGCGCAGCTCCGCAAGGTACGGGCGCTCGCCTGCCGGGGCGGGAACGGCGCGGTCTACACCCAGATCACCGATGTGGAGGGCGAGTTGAACGGCCTGCTCACCTACGACCGCAAGGTGCTGAAGCCGGACGCGGCCCGGCTGAAGGCGGCCCACGAGGCCCTGATCGCGGAGGCCGCCGACCCCTCCACGATGGTGTGCGGCACGTCCTGACCATGTGCTGAACCCCTCATGCGCCGGCCTCCGGGAATAGCGCGCCCGGTGATCCGCCTTCTCCCTCTGTCAGCGAGGGAGACAATGATCGAGGTCGGCGCATGAGTGGCAGCCAGCAGTCCGTACGCGGTGAGGAGCGCGCCGGCCGGCACGGGACGGCCGGGCATCCGCTGGACAACCCCGCGTACTCCGCGCTCACCGGACCGCACGCGCGCTTCGCCGAACGGCACGGCCGGCTGCTGCGCTACCGGTCCGACGTCTCCGTCTGGCTGGCGCTCCCCGACGACCTCGCCGCCGGCGGTGACGGCGACGGTGACGGCGCGCTCTGGGCCGAGGCCGCCGCGCTCGCCGGGCCCGGCGGATCCCTCGTACTCGCCGGATACCCCGTCGTGCCGCCCGCCGGCTGGGAGATCACCTTCGACGCCCCCGGCGTCCAGCTCGTCGACGCGGGCGCCGCCACGGCGCCGGAACCGGACGCGGTGCGCCTCGGCCCGGCCGACGTACCGGAGATCCTCGATCTGGTGGAGCGCACCCGGCCGGGACCCTTCCTGCCACGCACCGTCGAGCTGGGCACGTATCTGGGCATCCGCCACGAGGGCGCGCTCGTCGCCATGGCGGGGGAGCGCATGCGGCCCGAGGGCTTCAGCGAGATCAGCGCCGTCTGCACCGCCCCCGAGTTCCGCGGCCGGGGCCTCGCGGCCCGGCTCGTCCTCGCGGTCGCCAACGAGATCAAGGCCCGCGGCGAGACCCCGTTCCTGCACGCCGCCACCGACAACACGAACGCCGTCAGGCTGTACGAGTCGCTCGGCTTCGCCCTGCGCCGCCGCACCCGCTTCCTCGGCGTCCGCGTCCCCGGCTGAGGCGGTACGGGGTACGAGGTGCGGAGTGCGGGGCCCGGTCGCCGTGGCGCGCCCGTACCCCGCGACCGGATAAGATGTCGGCATTTTGCTGACTCCCCGCGGTGCCCCCGCAGGGCGCGGCATACGGGTGACCCACGAGCGACCGAGGAACGGCACGAGCGATGACGGTGACAGAGGACAGCCCCGCGTACGGCGGCGGCCAGGTGCCCGGCCAGGCGTCCGGCGAGACCCCCGCCCACGGTCCCGGCATCGACCCCGACCGGATGGCCGTCTGCCTCGCCGTCCTCGGCGAGCTCGACCAACTGGACGTCGACCACCCCGACGCGATCGCCGTCCGCCGGGCCACCGCCGGGATCTACCGCACGGTCAAGCAGCGCCGCCGCCAGGAGCGCCGGGCCGCCAAGACCGCGCACGACAAGGCCGTCACCGAGGCCACCGCCACCGGCTCCGCCGAGCGGATCGACGACGAGACCCAGGGGCTGCTGCCCTCCTCCTCGGCGAGCGGCGAGATCGCGGGCATACTCCAGCGCCCCCGCTCCTGCTACATCTGCAAGACCCGGTACGTCGAGGTCGACGTCTTCTACCACCAGCTCTGCCAGGCGTGCGCCGCCGAGAACCGGGCCCGCCGCGACGCCCGTACCGATCTCACAGGACGGCGCGCGCTGCTCACCGGCGGCCGGGCCAAGATCGGCATGTACATCGCGCTGCGGCTGCTGCGCGACGGCGCGCACACCACCATCACCACCCGCTTCCCCGGCGACGCGATCCGGCGCTTCAAGGCGATGGAGGACAGCGCGGACTGGATCCACCGCCTGAAGATCGTCGGCATCGACCTCCGCGACCCGGCGCAGGTGGTCGCCCTCGCCGACGCCGTCGCCGCCGAGGGCCCCCTCGACATCCTGATCAACAACGCCGCGCAGACCGTACGCCGCTCCCCGGGCGCGTACAGCGAACTCCTCGCCGCCGAGTCCGCGCCGCCGCCCGCCGGCGAGCTGCCCGCCTCCCAGGTCATCGGCGCCTTCGGCAGCGGCGCCCAGGCCGTGCTGCCCGCCGCCGGGGTCGCGCCGCTGAGCGCCTCCGACGTCACCGGGCTCGCCCTGGTCGGCGGCTCCGCGACGCTCGCGCGGATCGAGGCGGGCACCGCGATCGACGCCGGCGGTCTCGTACCCGATCTGCACGACTCCAACAGCTGGGTGCAGACGGTCTCCGAGGTCGACGCGGTCGAGCTGCTCGAAGTGCAGCTGTGCAACTCCACGGCGCCGTTCATCCTGATCAGCCGGCTGCGCCCGGCGATGGCCGCGGCTGCCGCCGCCGGACGCGCCTACGTGGTGAACGTCTCCGCGATGGAGGGCGTCTTCAGCCGCGGTTACAAGGGCGCGGGCCATCCGCACACGAACATGGCGAAGGCCGCGCTGAACATGCTCACCCGCACCAGCGCGCAGGAGATGTTCGAGACGGACCGCATCCTGATGACGGCCGTCGACACCGGCTGGATCACCGACGAGCGCCCGCATCCGGACAAGATGCGCCTCGCCGACGAGGGCTTCCACGCCCCGCTGGACCTGATCGACGGCGCGGCGCGGGTTTACGACCCGGTCGTGCGCGGCGAGAGCGGCGAAGACCTCTACGGCTGTTTCCTGAAGGACTACGCGCCCGCCAACTGGTAGACCGTCACCGGCCCGTCGGTCCACCGGAAGGGGGCCGATTGGCCGGAACGTCACCCGAAAGCCAGCCCTATCGAGCGCATGACCGCTCATCTGGTTACTCTGGTGTCCGCGGGCGGCCAAGCGATCACTTCAGGGGGTACACCATCCCCATGGCCGCACCGCTGGGACAGGCCCACCACCAACGGCCGTTCCCGTCCGAAAAACGGCGCCACCGCGACGGAACCGCCCCTGTCCCAGAGTTGCGCGACACGAAGGAGTGCGCGGTGACACCAGAAGTCGAACGGTACGAGGAACGTCCGGCGGAGTCCGCCGAACGGCACCGCCGGGGGCCCGACAAGATCGGGAACCTTGAGGTGTGGGCCCGGTCCGCCCCGATCAGACTGGCCGGTTACGAGGAGGACCTCGCCGAGCCGCACATCCTGCCGGGCGTCGACTGACCCGTCCGTCCCGGCCCGGCCCCGTTCGCCGTCCGGTCCCGTACCCCCGCATCGGCCGGGTACGGGACCGGACGGCGTAGTGCGTACCGCCTCCGCTTGCGGGCCGCCCGTACGTCCGGCAGATATGGAGCGACATCGCTGGAGGACCAGAACGGGAGATCCGGGTGCGCTCACTCATCCGTCGTCGCTACGCCACGCTCGCCGCGCTGTCCGCGGGAGTGCTGATCACGGCAGGCTGCGGCGGGAGCGGCGGGGCGGACTCCTCGGCGGACCGGGAGCTGTACCTCCAGCCGGCCGCCGCCGCGGGACCCGACCCGTTCACCCGGCCGGCCGCCGCCCCCGCCGCCCCGGCCCCGGAGACGTCCCGGACATCCCGCGACACCGCGTCGCGGGACAGCCCGGCGGGCGGCGGGCCGGCCGGCGCCGTACCCGGGGAGCGCCGGGCCGGCGCCGTACCCCGTACCCCGCGCGCGCTGCCCGGCTCCACGCCCGGGCTGTACGAGGGAACGGCCACCGCCGGCTGCGCCGTCGCGCGGCAGGTGCGGCTGCTCACCCAGGACCCGGCTACCTCCCGCGCCTTCGCCCAGGGCGCCGGGATCGGCAGGGAGTCCGTCCCCGGCTTCCTGCGCGCCCTCACCCCGGTCACCCTGCGGGCCGACGTCCGGGTCACGGACCACGGCCACCGCGCCGGCGCCGTCACCTCCTTCCAGGCCGTCCTGCAGAAGGGCACCGCCGTGCTGGTCGACGGCCGGGGGCTGCCGCGGGTCCGCTGCGCGTCGGGGAACCCGCTGAGCCCGCCGGTCGCAGTCAAGGGGTCGGTGGAGTACCGGGGCGACCGCTGGCCGGACTACCGGGCCGAACGGGTCGTCGTCGTACGGCCCTCCGAAGAGGCCCTGGCCGGTCTCGTCATCGCCGACACGGCGGGCGGCGGCTGGCTGGAGCGGCGGATCGGCACCGACGGCGGGGAGGACATCGTCCCGGCGGTCCCGCCCGCGTACGGTCCCGAGGCCGATGTGACCGACGCCGACGCGGTCCCGCCGCCGGACGCCCTCGTCCCGGCGGCCCCGTCCGCCGCGCCCTCCGCCGCTTCCTCCCGGGGAGCGAACCCGCCGGACCGGGGCGCGGACCCGGGCGCGGTTCCGGTCCCGGACGCGGACCCGGTCGGTGGCGATGCCGGGGCCGGTGACGATGCCGGGGACGGTGAGCTGTTCGGTCCGCTGCCGGAGGGGGAGCAGCCCGGCGCGGACGGCGGGGCGGACGGCGGGGTGCTCACCGGCCCCGACCCCTTCCAGGGCTGACCGCTCGAAGAATCCGGCAAATGATGACAAAGTGTCTCCATGGCTGAACGGGCAAGGGGTCCCCTGTCGCTCCCCGACGACTGGCCCGTCCACCCGGACATCAGTCTGTCGCTCAACCGGATGGGCACCTTCGACTGGGACATCGCCAGCGGGCTCCTCCACCTCGACTCGCCGGCCCTCGACGTCCTCGGTCTGCGCCCCGGCGAGTTCGACGGCCGGATCCAGGGCCTGGCGCCCTGGATCCCGCAGAGCGAGGTCAACCGGCTCGACCTGGTGGTCGAGCAGGCGTTCCGCGACGGCAGCGCGAACTACGGGGCGTACGTCCGGGTGCGGCGGCGGGACGGCACCCTCTACTGGGCCCACACCCAGGGCGCCATCCGCCGCGACGAGGACGGCCGGCCCTTCCGCGTCATCGGCGTCATCCGCGACGCCACCCAGGAGCTGGCCGACTCGGCCGCCCGGCTCGAACTGAACGCCGTGCGCCGGGTGCAGACGAGCGTCGTGGAGGGCACCACCGCCGCGCTCGCGCACGCCAGAACGGTCCAGGACGTCATCGACGTCCTCAAGGACTCCCGCGGCCTCGCTCACCTCGGCGCCACCAGCCTGGTCATGGGCCTGATGGAGGCCGGGCGCATCCATCTGGTCGCGGAGGGACCCGAGGGCTCGTACGTGCCGGGCACCCGGGTCACCCGCACCGACGAGGGCTATCCGATGAGCGAGGTGGTACGGACGCTCGCGCCGCGCTTCATCGAGTCCGCGGCCGAGTTCGCCGAGTCCTACCCGCTCCTGTGGCCGCACATCGGCGAACTAGGCATCCACAAGGCCGCGTATCTGCCGCTGATCGCCCAGGCGCGCCCCATCGGCGCCCTCGGACTGCTCTACACCGACCGGGGAGGCTTCACCGCCGAGGACCGCAATCTGCTGGTCGCGCTCGGCAGCAGCATCGCCCAGAGCCTCCAGCGCGCCGTGCTCTTCGAGCAGGAGCACGATCTGGCGGAAGGGCTCCAGCAGGCGATGCTGCCGCGCCGTATCCCCGCCGTGGAGGGCGCCGAGATCGCCGTACGGTACCGGTCCGCCCGGCTCGGCCGGGACATCGGCGGCGACTGGTACGACGTGATCCCGCTGCCCGGCGGCCGGGTCGGCGCGGTCATCGGCGACGTACAGGGCCATGACACGCACGCCGCGGCGGTGATGGGACAGCTCCGCATCGTGCTGCGCGCCTACGCCGCCGAGGGGCACATCCCGGCCACCGTGATGGCCCGCGCCTCGGTCTTCCTGCACGAACTCGACACCGACCGCTTCGCCACCTGCGTCTACGCCGAGGCCGACCTGACCACCGGGCTGATCCAGCTGGTCAGGGCCGGGCACGTCGATCCGCTCGTCAGGGAGGCCGACGGCAGCTGCCGCCGGCTGCTGGTGCCCGGCGGGCTGCCGCTCGGGCTCTCGGCCGCCTTCGGGGCGCTGGACTACCCGGTGGAGACCGTCGAGCTGGACCCCGGCCAGACCCTCCTGCTCTACACCGACGGACTGGTGGAGCAGCCGGGCGCCGATCTCGACGACGGGATGCAGCTGCTCGCCTCACTGGTGGGGGACGGGCCGCGCGATCTCCAGCTGCTCGCCGACCGGCTCTGCGAGGTCGTCGACGCGCGCGGCGGCGAGGACGACGTCGCCGTACTGCTGCTGCGCCGGGGCGGCGCGCGGCCCGTCCGCTCGGCCGGCCGGCTCCAGCGGTACGTCCCGCAGGGCGACCCCGAGGCGCTGTCCACGGTGCGCCACATGATCAGGGCGGCGGTGACCGCGTGGGGCGCCCGGGAGAGGTCCGACGAGATCGAGCTGACCGCCGACGAGCTGATCACCAACGCGCTGATGCACGCGAGCAGCGCGGCGACCGTGATCGTACGGGTGCTGCCGGGCCCGGAGCGGCGGATCAGGGTCGAGGTGGAGGACGGCTCCAGCGCCCTGCCGCACCGCCGTGACGCGGGGGAGTCGGGCACGTCGGGGCGCGGACTGCTGCTCGTGGACCGGCTGGCCGACGGCTGGGGCGTGGAGTCGCGCGGCAGCGGCAAGTGCGTGTGGTGCGAGTTCCGGGTCCCCGACCGGCCGGCGCGGTGAGCGGAACCGGCCGGCGCGGTGAACGGAGAGTTTCGCGGAACAAGGTGTTGACGGCGCCAGTCATCCGATGAATATTCGGACCTCGACAGACGACGGGGACAGACGTCAGGGGCGGCGGATGCGGTACACCACGCTGGGGAACAGCACGGTCCGGGTGACCGGACTCTCCTTCGGAGCCGCCGGGATCGGCAATCTCTACACCCCGGTCGGCGAGGAGGAGGCACGGGCGGCGGTCGACGCGGCCTGGGACGCGGGCATCCGCTACTTCGACACCGCGCCCCACTACGGCCTCGGCCTCTCCGAACGCCGGCTCGGCGCGGCCCTGCGCGACCGGCCCCGCGACGAGTTCACTGTCTCCACCAAGGTCGGCCGGCTCCTGGAACCCGCGCCGGGCACGGGCGGCGCGCTCCCCGTCGGGGACGATCTGGGCAACGGCTTCGCCGTGCCGGCCACCCACCGGCGCGTCTGGGACTTCAGCGCCGACGGCGTACGGCGGAGCATCGAGGAGAGCCTGCTGCGCACCGGCCTCGACCGCTTCGACATCGTCTATCTGCACGACCCCGACGACCACGCGGAAGCCGCCCTCACCGAGGCGTACCCGGCGCTGGAGCGGCTGCGCGGCGAAGGCGTCATCGGCGCGATCGGCGCCGGGATGAACCAGAACGAGCTGCTCACCCGGTTCCTCCGCGACACCGACGCCGATGTTGTCCTGTGCGCGGGACGCTTCACCCTGCTGGACCCGTCGGCGCTCCTCGAACTGCTCCCCGAGGCCGCCGCGCGCGGCCGGAGCGTCGTCGTCGGCGGGGTCTTCAACTCCGGGCTGCTCGCCGACCCGCGCCCCGGAGCCACCTACGACTACACCGCCGCTCCGCCCGGACTCGTCGACCGCGCACTGCGCATGGACGCCGTCACCCGGCGGTACGGCGTTCCGCTGCGCGCCGCCGCCCTGCGCTACCCGCGGCGTCACCCGGCCGTGGCCACGGTCCTGACCGGCACCCGCTCGGCGGCGGAGGTACGGGACGCGGCGGCGCTGGCGGACCGTACGATCCCCGACGACCTGTGGGCCGAACTGCGCGCGGAGGGACTGCTGTCCGAGGAGTCCGAGGCGTCCCTGGAGTCCGAGGCGTCCCTGGAGTCTGCGGCATCCCTGGAGTCCGTGGAGTCGGGGGAGGCCGCCCGATGACGCGCCGCGTCCACGGCCTCACACGCGCCGCACCGGCTCCGCCCGGCCCCCGGTCGCCCGCAGGAACGCCTCTCCGACCACCTCCGGGAACGGGTTCATCCCCAGCAGCGCGGTGACCGATCCGGTGGTCAGCGCGTGCCACGTACGGGCCCGGCGCAGCATCGCGTGATCGCTGCCCGAGAGCAGCACGGCGCAGGCGTCCGAGCCCGCGGCCCTGGCCCGGGCGGCGAGTTCCACGCTGGCGCGCGGATCGGTCACGCGGTCCCGGTCGCTGTGGAGCAGCACCACCCGGCGGCCGGCGAGCTGCTCCACCGGCTCGTCCGGCGGGCACCAGGGGGCGAGCCCCACCACCCCGGTCACCCGCTCGTGCCCGGCGGCTGCCAGCACCGCCCGGCCGCCCATCGAGTGCCCCACCAGCACCACCGGTACCGTGCCCACGAGCTGGGCCAGCTCGTCCAGCGCCCGGAGCGCGTCGCGCGCCGCGTCGGCACGGCTGCCGTTCCACCCCCGGTGCCGGTAGCGGACCCGGCCCACCACGACATCGCACCCCTCGGTGGCCTTCAGCACGGAACGGGTGAACGGCAGCATCCGGGTGGCCGCCGGGTTCAGCCGGGCGGGCGGAGCCATGCTGTCGGCGCGCCCGCCGTGCAGCAGCAGCACGACGGCGCGGGGCCGCGCGGCCGTTCTGTCGAGGACCAGGGCGGGCCGGACGGCGGTTCGGCTGTCGCTCTTGGGCACGTGGGCCTTCCTTCCTGCGGCGGTGCTCCCTGGGAGCACCTCTTCCCGGTCTTCGTGGCCGAGGCGGTCCGGGATTGCCCGGGCACGGTCCCACCGGGCGTTCGCGCGGGGCCTGCGGCACGCTGGATGTATGCCGGAAGTACCCGAGGTCGAAGCATTGCGAGAGTTTCTCGACGGCCACCTGGTGGGCAAGGAAATCGTCCGTGTCCTGCCGCTGACGGTCAATGCCCTGAAGACGTACGATCCCCCACTCGCCGCGCTGGAGGGCGCGACCGTCACGGAGGTCGGCCGGTACGGCAAGTACCTCGACATCGTCGCGGACGCCCCGGCCGGCGCGCTGCATCTGGCGATCCATCTGGCCCGCGCGGGGTGGCTGCGCTGGAAGGACTCGTTCCCCGCCGAGCCGCCGCGGCCGGGCAGGGGGCCGCTGGCCCTGCGTACCGTACTCGCCGGCGGCGACGGCTTCGATCTGACGGAGGCGGGCACCGCCAAGCGCCTCGCCGTCCATCTCGTACGCGATCCGGCCGAGGTCCCCGGGATCGCCCGGCTCGGCCCCGATCCGCTCGCCGCGTCCTTCGACCGGGCGGCCCTCGCGGCGCTGCTCGCGGGCGAGCGGCGGCAGATCAAGGGCGCGCTGCGGGACCAGCGGCTGATCGCCGGGATCGGCAACGCGTACAGCGACGAGATCCTGCACGCGGCGCGGATGTCGCCCTTCAAGCCGGTGCGGAATCTCACCGAGGACGAGATCACCACGCTGTACGAGGCGCTGCGCGACACCCTGCGCGAGGCCGTCGAGCGCTCGCGCGGGGTGGCCGCGGGCCGGCTGAAGGCGGAGAAGAAGAGCGGGCTGCGGGTGCACGGCCGGACGGGCGAGGCGTGTCCGGTCTGCGGCGACACCGTCCGGGAGGTGTCCTTCAGCGATTCCTCGCTCCAGTACTGCCCCACCTGCCAGACGGGCGGCAGGCCGCTCGCCGACCGCAGAATGTCCCGGCTGCTCAAGTAGGGCCGCCCCACTGTCCCGGGGCGGCAGGTCATTCGGCGATGGCCACCACCAGCCGTCCGTCCGAGGCCCGTACTTCGAAGCGCGCGATCTCTCCCGGGCGCAGCGCCGCCCCGCCCCGGGTGACCAGCCGTCCA
Source organism: Streptomyces sp. NPDC093109 (assembly GCF_040701725.1). Classification (NCBI taxonomy): domain Bacteria; kingdom Bacillati; phylum Actinomycetota; class Actinomycetes; order Kitasatosporales; family Streptomycetaceae; genus Streptomyces; species Streptomyces sp. NPDC093109. The sequence goes on along the minus strand of NZ_JBFBEZ010000025.1, from coordinate 62,994 downwards.
CCGTCCCGCGTGTGCGACGCCCAGGTCATCACGGTCTCCTTCGAGCCGTCGCGGCCCACCGCGACCAGGGCGCACACATCGGAGGCTCCGGGGCGTACCAGTTCGAGGCCGACGTCCGTACCCCAGTCCGTCTCCGCCGTCGTCACGACGGCCGAGGTGCCGGTGGCGCCGTCCGAGGCGGTCCACCGTACGGTCCCGGGCACGGCAGGGTCCTGCCGGTCGGGCGGCGCCGCCCCGAGGACGGCGAGGGGGCCGCCCACCATGAGCACCGCCGCGGCGGCGGCCAGCACGAACCGCCGCCGGCGGTTCCGGCGCCGGCCGGCGGCCGTACGGTCGAGCAGCCCGGTCAGCAGCTCCGGGCTCGCGACAGCGTAGGGCGCCACCTCTGCCGGGGTCTGGCGGGCGTACTGGTCGAGCTGCGCCTTCACTCCACCGAAGTCGGCCAGCAGCAGCGTGCACTGCGGGCAGACCATCAGGTGATCTTCGAAGCGGAAGGCGTCCGAGGCGTCCAGCACCCCGAGTGCGTAGGCGCCGACATCACGATGGAGGTCCAAGGTCCGCATGTTCTCTGTTACGCAGTGAAGCGCGGAATCACTCAAACCGTCCCGCCCCCGAATTCAACTCGTTCCGGGCCCCGCTCCTTTACCCACCCCCCCATGTGACGGTCGGTCTACACTCCGGCCTCATGCTGCGCGTACTCGCTGTGGACGACGAAGAACCGGCCCTCGAAGAGCTGCTCTATCTGCTCAGGGCCGACCCCCGCGTCCGCACCGCCGAGGGGGCCACCGGCGCCACGGAGGCGCTGCGCCGCATCGGGGCCGCGCTGGAGGCGGGGCCCGGCGGGGCCGGGGCCGTCGATGTCGTCTTCCTCGACATCCACATGGCCGGACTGACCGGGCTCGACGTCGCCCGGCTGCTGGCCGGCTTCGCCGAGCCCCCGCTGATCGTCTTCGTCACGGCACACGAGGGCTTCGCCGTCACGGCCTTCGACCTCAAGGCCGTCGACTACGTACTCAAACCCGTCCGCAGGGAGCGCCTCGCCGAAGCGGTGCGCCGCGTCGCCGGACTCGTGGGGGAGCGCGCCCCGCTGCCCGAGCGGGCCCCGGCCGCCGACCAGATCGCGGTCGAACGGGGCGGGGTGATCCGCCTCGTCGCCGTCGCCGACATCGCCTACGCCGAGGCGCGCGGCGACTACGCCCGGCTGCACACCGGCACCGGCAGCCATCTGGTCCGGATACCGCTCACCACACTGGAGGAGCGCTGGGGGCCGCGCGGTTTCGTACGGATCCACCGCCGTCATCTCGTCGCGCTCGACCGCATCGACGAACTGCGCCTGGACGCGGGCGCGATGAGCGTCCGCGTCGGGGACGCCGAGCTGGCCGTCAGCCGCCGGCACGCCCGCGCGCTGCGGGAGCTGCTGATGCGGCGGCCCCGGTGAAGGACCCGAGGACCGGACCGGGCGAGCCCGCGCCCCCACCGCCGTCCACACCCCCGTCCACACCCCGGTCCGCGCCCGTACCCGCGCCGCGCCGTGAGGTCGTCACCGGCGAGCCCCGGCGCGTCCGCCCGCTGCCCCGCTACCGCGCCCAGGCCGAGATCCGGGAACACACCGCGCTCGGCGACGCCTATGTCCGCTCCCTCATGCGCGGCCAACTGCGCGCCGGACTCACGGTGTTCGGCGTCCTCGCGCTGACCGCCGGCACCCTCCCGCTCGCCTTCGCAGCGCTGCGCGACGCGACCGCCGTCTGGGTGGTGCTGGGCTTCGCCGCGTACCCGCTGCTCACCTTCGGCGGCTGGTGGTACGTACGGCGCGCCGAGCGCAACGAGCGCGACTTCGCCCGGCTCGTGAAGGGCCGGCCCGCCCCGTGAACCAGAGCTACCCCGTCACGGCCGTCGCCGTCGTCGTGCTCGCCACCGTCCTCATCGGCGGCTTCGGGCTGCGGATATCCCGTACCACCTCCGACTTCTACGTCGCCTCCCGCACCGTCGGGCCCTCCCTCAACGCCGCCGCGATCAGCGGCGAGTACCTCTCCGCGGCCTCCTTCCTCGGCGTCGCGGGACTGGTGCTGCTGCACGGCCCCGACATGCTCTGGTACCCGGTCGGCTACACCGCCGGCTATCTCGTCCTGCTGGTGTTCGTCGCCGCCCCGCTGCGCCGCTCCGGCGCGTACACCCTCCCCGACTTCGCCGAGGGACGGCTCGAATCACGCGCCGTGCGCCGGCTGGTCGGTGTCTTCGTGGTCGGCGCGGGCTGGCTCTATCTCGTACCCCAACTCCAGGGCGCCGGGCTGACGTTGAAGATCCTCACCGGCGCACCCGGCTGGTTCGGCGGGGTGCTCGTCGCGCTCGTCGTGGTGGTGGCCGTCGCGGCGGGCGGCATGCGCAGCATCACCTTCGTCCAGGCGTTCCAGTACTGGCTCAAGCTCACCGCGCTGCTCGTCCCCGCCGTCTTCCTGCTGACGGCCTGGTGGGGCGACGGACGGCCGCGCCCGGACGCGGCCCTGGCCGCCGCCGTCGCCGTCCGCGCCGACCACCCGCTCTACGCCACCTACGGTCTGATCATCGCGACCTTCCTCGGCACGATGGGGCTGCCGCACGTCGTCGTCCGCTTCTACACCAGCCCCGGCGGCCGGGACGCCCGCCGCACCACCGTGGCCGTACTGGCGCTGATCGGCGCGTTCTATCTGCTGCCGCCCGTCTACGGGGCGCTGGGCCGGCTGTACGTCCCCGTGCTGCCCCACGGCACCGACGCCGACGCCACCGTGCTGCTGCTGCCCGCCCGGGCGCTCGGCGGGCTCGCCGGTGATCTGCTCGGCGCGCTGGTCGCGGGCGGCGCCTTCGCCGCGTTCCTCTCCACCGCCTCCGGGCTGACCATGGCCGTCGCGGGGGTCCTCACCCAGGACGTGCTGCCCGCGCGCGGGGTACGGCAGTTCCGGCTGGCCACCCCGATCGCCATGGCCGTACCGCTGGGCGGGTCGCTGCTGGTCGCAGGGGCGCCCGTGGCCGACTCGGTGGGCATGGCCTTCGCGGTCTCCGCGTCGTCCTTCTGCCCGCTGCTCGTGCTGGGCATCTGGTGGCGGGGGCTCACCCCGCCGGGGGCCGCCGCCGGACTGCTGCTCGGCGGCGGTCTCTCGTTCGCCGCGACGGTCATCACGGTGACCGGGACCGTACGGTCGGGGTGGCCGCACGCGCTGCTCGCCTGGCCCGCCGTCTGGTCCGTGCCCGTCGGCTTCCTCGCCATGATCCTCGTCTCGCTGGCCACCCGGAGCCGGATACCGGCGGGCACGAACGCCGCGATGGCCCGCTTCCATCTGCCGGAGGGCCTGACATGAGCGGCTCCGCTCTCGCCGTACTGATCACCCTGGGCCCGCTGCTCGTCGCGGGCGGTTTCCTCCTCGGCCGGCGCACCGCGCCGCACGGCCGCACCAGCGATGTCGGCACCCCGGTGGAACACGCCACCTTCGAGACGCTGCACACCGCCTCGCTCGCCGCGCCCCCGCTGCGCGCAGGTCTCACCGAGGAGAGCGCCCGCAAGGCGGCCCGCCGGCTGCGCTCGCTGCTCGGCACGGACGCGCTCTGCCTCACCGACCGGGAGCGGGTCCTCGCCTGGGACGGTACGGGCGACCACCACGGAGCCCGGGTGATGGAGCGGATCGGGGGGCTGCTCGACAGCGGTCGCGGTACGGCCTTCGCCGACGCCTGCGACGACCTCGACTGCCCGCGGCGCTGGGCCGTGGCGGCCCCGCTGACCGTCGACCACCGGGTGCTCGGCACGCTGGTCGCGTACGCGCCGCGCGAGTCGGCGGTGCTGGCACGGGCGGTCGGTGAGGTGGCCCGCTGGGTCTCCGTACAGCTGGAACTGGCCGAGCTCGACCGCTCCCGCACCCGGCTGATCGAGGCCGAGATCAAGGCGCTGCGGGCGCAGATCTCACCGCACTTCCTCTTCAACTCGCTGGCCGCGATCGCCTCGTTCGTCCGGACCGACCCGGCCCGCGCCCGCGAACTCCTGCTGGAGTTCGCCGACTTCACCCGCTACTCGTTCCGCAGCCACGGCGACTTCACCACGCTGGCCGACGAGTTGCACTCCATCGACCAGTATCTGGCCCTCGTCCGGGCCCGGTTCGGTGAGCGGCTCTCGGTCACCCTCCAGATCGCCCCCGAGGTGCTGCCCGTCGCGATGCCGTTCCTCTGCCTCCAGCCGCTCGTGGAGAACGCGGTCAAGCACGGTCTCGAAGGGGCGGACGCCACCGCGAGCCGGATCACCATCAGCGCGCTCGACGCGGGCGCCGAGGCCGAGGTGGTGATCGAGGACGACGGCGTCGGCATGGAGCCGGACCGGCTGCGCCGGATCCTGCGCGGCGAGGGCGGCGCCTCCACCGGGATCGGGCTGCTCAACGTGGACGAACGGCTGCGCCAGGTGTACGGGGACGCGTACGGCCTCGTCATCGAGACGGGCGTCGGCGCGGGTATGAAGATCACGGTACGCATTCCCAAGTACCGCGCGGGCGTGCACGGCAGCTGACGCGCGGCAGACCTGCGGCTGTCTCGCCGCTGCCCCGCGGTTCACTCGCGGCTGTCGCGCGGCTGTCGCGAGGCTTTCGCGGTGGCGCGGGTCCTCAGAACAGATGGATCGCCAGATGCCCCAGCGGCAGCCCCAACTGCCAGGCGGGCGTCCACACCTGGGGCCCCTCCGCCTCGTCCGCGGTCGGCGGCCCCGCGCCGTACGGGCCCATCGCGTCGAGGTCCGGCGCCAGCAGCTCCGTCTCCTCCAGCCACCGCCAGGCCGTCCCCGCCAGCGCCAGATCCGGATCACGGGTCCCCGAGCCGGCCTCGAAGTCGAGCGCCTCCAGCCGGTCGAGCCGCGCGCAGACCCACTCCCGCCAGCTCGTGCCGTACGCGGTGAGCGAGCGCCACTCCTCCATTCTGGCCACCACGCGCGGTCCGCCCACCGAGCCGTCGGAGAGGAAGATGGTCAGCGCCAGCGCGTCCCGGCCCGCCCGGTACTCCAGTGTCGTCGGTGGCATCAGATCACCGGTGCGCAGGAGCTCGTCGGCGATGTACTCCGCGTACATCCACGCCATGGGGACGAGCAGCCCGCCACCGCCGGTCCCTTCCCCTTCAGTGCATTCCGGACGCATCGATTTTCCGCCTTCCTTCCGTCCCCCCGAAACCTGCTTAAGGGAGCATTGAACCGGCGGCAGCCGCTCCGCGTGGCCAGAAGAGCAGGATCGGTCGGCTGACGGGAGCGGATTGTGACGGGTGTGGCCGACGGTGAGAACGCCGACGATGGAGCGGACGATTCCGGCCCACATGTACGGTCGCTTCTCGGCGTCTATGTACTCGGCGCGCTGACGCCCGGGGAGGGCCGCCGGGTCGCGGACCATCTGGCGGAGTGCGACGGATGCGGCGCGGCCTATGGGGAGGTGGCCGACACGCCGTCACTGCTCGGACTGCTGGACGAGGACGACCTGCGGTGACCGGAACCGCAGCCGGGCCTGTCGCCGGTCCCGGCGCCGGCCCCGTCGCCGCTCCTGCTGTAGCCAGGCAGCGCGTGCGCCAGGGCCCGCAGCGCGTAGTACGTACGGGACTTGACGGTGCCCGGCGGAATGCCCAGCACCCGCGCCGCCTCGTTGACGCCGAGCCCGCGGAAGTAGATCTGGACCAGCACGGCGCGGTGCTCCCCGCTCAGCGTCCGCACCGCCCGCCGCACGTCGAGCGCCGCGACCGCGCTCTCCGTACGGTCCTCGGGGTCGGCCGTGGCGGCCAGCACCGCGTCACCGACCTCCGGCGGGCGGGCCAGCCGGGATCTGCGCGCGTCGATGGCCAGCCGGCGGGCGACGGTGAAGAGCCAGGGCCGCATCGACTCGAAGGGCGCGTCGAACGCCTCGGGGTGGAGCCAGGCCCGTAGCAGCGTCTCCTGGACGAGGTCCTCGGCGCGCTGGCGGTCGCCGTAGACCAGGCCGAGCAGGAAGTGCAGCAGGGCGGGGCCGTGCCGGTGCTGGAGTTCGGCCAGGGCCCGCTCGTCGGTGGTCCCGTCGGCCGTGCGTGTCGCGGTAGCGGTGGTCATCGTGGGCCGCCCTTTCTCGCCGGTGTCGCGGTGTGCCGTGCGGCGTATCCGAACCCATGGCGGCGCCGGGGGACAGACAGCGGGCAGAGATCTGCGACGAGCGGTCGCTCACTGCGACGAGTGGTGCGGTGAACGGTCGGGGGACGGCCGCCGGCCGCCGTTCGGCCCTATTCGGGCGTGGTGTCGGGTTGGTTACTTGACATCCATTTATATGACTATATGGATTCAAGGGATCGGTATCCCCGGACCCCGGAGCCCCACCCATGACACAGCGTGTGCGACAGGGAGCAGTGGCCGCCGTGGCGCTGCTCATGACGGCCGCGGCGGCCTGCGCGGCCCCCCGGACACCACCGGCCCCGCCAGGACCGCCGGGCACCGGCGCGCCCGCCCCGGCGCAGCGGCGCGGATTCACCCTGGTCGCCTCGGGCGATGTCCTGCCGCACGACTCGGTGATCGACCGGGCGCGCGCGGACGCGGGCGGCTCCGGACACGACTTCGCGCCGATGCTCGCCGGCGTACGGCCCGTCGTCGCCGCGGCGGACGTGGCGATCTGCCACATGGAGACCGTGGCCGGGGAGGAGGACGGCCCCTTCAGCGGCTACCCGGCCTTCGTCTCGCCGCCCGAGGTGGCCCAGGGGCTCAGGGACACCGGCTACGACTCCTGCTCCACCGCCTCGAACCACAGCCTCGACGACGGCTCCGCCGGGGTACGGCGCACCCTCGACGCCCTCGACAGGGCGGGCGTACGGCACACCGGATCGGCCCGCTCGGCCGCCGAGGCGAACCGCCCGGCCACCCTGACGGCGGGCGGCGCCCGGATCGCCCAACTCGCCTACACCTACGGCACCAACGACTTTCCGCTGCCCGACGGAGAGCCCTGGGCGGTCGCGCTCATCGACGAGAAGAAGATCGTCGCCGACGCCCGCGCGGCCCGGCGCGCCGGCGCCGATGTCGTCGTGGTCAGCCTGCACTGGGGCACCGAGTGGCAGACGGCCCCCGACGAGATCCAGCTCGGCCTGGGGAAACGGCTCACCGCGTCCCGTACCGGCAACCGCCCCGACATCGATCTGATCCTCGGCACCCACGCCCATGTCCCGCAGGCCTACGAGAAGGTCAACGGCACCTGGATCATCTACGGGATGGGCGACCAGATCGCCGGGATCATGACCAATGACGACGGCGAACTCGACGGGCGCGGCAACCAGGGCTCGATCGGCCGGTTCACCTTCGCGCCGCCCGCCGCGCCGGGAGAGCGCTGGCCGGTACGGAAGGCGGAGTTCGTCCCGCAGCTGATGGACACCGGCGCGGGCCGCGTGGTGGATCTGCGCGACGCCGTACGCGCCGACCCGGACCGCGACGACTACGCCACCGCGCTCGCCGAGATCAGCGCCGCCGTCCTGAGCCGCGGCGCTGCCGCCGACGGACTGGCCCTGGGCCGCGGGTAGCCCCGGGGGGGGGCGGGCGGTCCCGAGCCGGGTTACGGGACGACGGTCACCGGCCAGCGCCCCGCCTTCACCAGCCGCACCGCCACCGACCCCACGAACCGGTGCCCCGCCGACTCCGAGGCGCCCACCACCACGGCGTCCGCCGTCAGCTCGTCCGCCGCCGTGACCAGGCCGCTGTACGGGTCGCCGTGGAAGGTGTGGAACTCCCAGCGCAGATCCCAGACGTCCTTGACCCGTTCTATGGCCACCCGGATCTCCTCCGCCAGCTCCTCCGCGATCTCCGCGGTCGTCCCCGCCACCGGTATGCCGAGGGACGCGCCGGCCGCCATGACGGGCTGCACATAGACGACGGCCAGCAGCGCCTTCTGCCGCCGCGCCAGACCACCGGCGTAGGCGGCGGCGCGGTACGAGGACGACGAACCGTCCACACCGACGACGATCACCTTCGGGCCGTCGGTCCCGCGTTCGAACTGGGTGGGCTGCTGCTGGTCGGTCACGGCACGCAGGGTATCCGTTCCCGGTGGCGTACCCGACCGGCGCCCCGGCCGGGCCGCTCCTCCCATCGGGTGTTTTCCCCCGGGCGCCCGGTGTGGGGGAGCGGCGTGGCGCGTGCGCCGTGCAAGCCATTGGTCATGAAGAAGGATCAGATGCTTCCGGGGCGGCGCGCCGCCCTGCGGATCGGCGCGTGTCTCGGGGTGGCGGTCAGCGCCCGGCTGCTGACCGCCGGGCAGGCACAGACCCCCGGCCGCGCCGCCCCCCTGCCCCCGACCGCGGGACCACCGCCCGCGGCACCTCCCGCCGCGCCTTCCGCGGGACCGGCCGCGGGACCGCTCGCGAGCGCCCGGCTGCGGTCCTCCGCGTACCGGCTCCAGCCCATGACGGAGGGCGCGCGCTCCGGCTTCCGCAGGGCCGCGACCCCGGTCCGGGTACGGCCCGTCCTGGAACTGCCCGAGCTGGGCCGGACCATGGTGCTCACCTTCGACGACGGACCCGACCCCGCGTACACGCCCGCCATCCTGAGCACCCTGCGCCGGTACGACGTCCGCGCGATGTTCCTGGTCTGCGGCGAGATGGCGTACGACAACCCCGACCTGCTCCGGCGCATCGCCGACGACGGCCATGTCGTCGGCAACCACTCGTGGTCGCATCCGCAGATGACCCGGCTCACCCGCTCCGGCATCCGCCGCGAGATGGCACGGACCAGCGATGTGATCGAGGAGACCATCGGCGAGGCACCGCTCTGGTACCGCGCTCCCTACGGCGCCTGGAACCGGCACTCGTTCGAGATCGGCGCCGAACTCGGCATGGAACCGCTCGGCTGGACCGTCGACTCGCTGGACTGGACCACCCCGGGCACCAGCACGATCGTCCGCCGTGTGGTGGACGGCGCGGGGCCCGGGGTGGTCGTCCTGTCGCACGACGCGGGCGGCGACCGCTCGCAGAGCGTGGCGGCGCTGCGCCGCTATCTGCCCCGGCTGCTGGACGCGGGCTACCGCGTCTCCGTACCGCACCGCTGACCCCGTCCGGGAGCGCGCCGCGCCCCTGACCACGCCGCCGGTACGCGGTGCGGTCAGGGGCGCGGCCGGTGGCCGGTCAGTCCGTGCCGACCAGCCGGGCGAAGACGACGACGTTCCCGTCGTAGCCGCCCGCCTTCGAGTAGCCGCCGCCGCAGGTGATCACCCGCAGCTCGGCGTGGCCGGTGTCGCCGTAGACCCGGGAGCCGGGGAAGTCGTTCTTGGCGAACACCTCGACGCCGTAGATCTCGAACTCGGCGGTGCGGCCGTCGTACCGGTCCACCTCGATGTGCTGCCCCCGCTCCAGCGAGCCGAGTCCGTAGAAGACGGCGGGCCCCTTGCGGTTGTCGACATGGCCGACGACCACGGAGGTGCCGCGCTGGCCCGGCGCGACGCCGTTCTGGTACCAGCCGGCCAGATTCGGGTCCTGCGCGGGCGGCGCCGCGATCCAGCCGTCCGGGTCGAGACCCACGTCCACGACCGGCGTGTCCACCTTGAGGGCGGGGATCCGCACCCGGGACATCGGGGCGTACGGCAGCGGTCTGACGGCCGGGGCGGTGCCGGTCGCGAGCGCCGCCGGGTCGGGGCGGGCCACCGGCGCGGCGGCGGCCGCCGGCTGGGGCGGCCCGAGCGGCCCGTCGATCCCGTTCCGCATGACGGCGATCCCGGTGAGCATGACGAGAGCCAGTACGCCCCAGGGCGAGCGCTTCCTCGACTCCGGAGCGTGATGGACCCGGCCCATAGTTCTCCCTTCGTGGGCACCTGCGGGCACGGTAAGCGCACGGTGCCCGAGCGGCGATCACTGGCGTGCGAACGGGTGGTGCGGCCGGGTGGGATGACCCATTGGAGGGCTCGGCGCCCAGATTTTTTCTGACGGTCCGTGACCTGCGGGTCCGTCAGGCACGGACGGGGTACGACGGCGTGTCGCCCCACCGGCGCGGACCGTGCCGAAATGCGGCGTTCCGGTCGCGCGGTGAGGGTTCGTCATGGAAGGCGTACTCGTCGAATCTCCCGGAGCACCGCTTTGGGGCGTCTTCCGCTGGAGGTTCAACGATGCGTGCTTCACGCGCTCTCGCGGTGACCGCGACCGCCTGCGCGGCCGTGGCGCTCTCCGCCCCGCTGGCCGTCGCCACCAACGGTCCGAGGAATGTCACCGTCAACCCCTTCGAGGTCCACCAGGGCGGCACGATCCACATTCGCGTCGAAGGCTGCGGCCACGGTGGCAGCGTCACGTCCAACGCGTTCTCCCGGGTGGAGCTGTCGGACAACGAGTCGGGGCACTCCTCGGCCCGGGCCCGGATCCACGAACGCACCACGCCGGGCCACTACAACCTGGCCGTCCGGTGCAGCGACGACGACCGGGTCGCGACCCACCAGTTCCGGGTGGTGGAGGGGCGCGGCGCGCTCGGTGGCCTCGGCGGTTCCGTCGGCCCCAGCTCCACGGACATGGCGGTCGGCGGCGGGCTCGTCGCGGTGGCGGCCGTCGCGGGCTCGCTCTTCGTCGCCCGCCGGCGCCGGACGAGCGGCGCGAGCGTCTGACGGTGTGACGGCGTGACCGCGCGGAACGCCGGTCGCCCCGAGTCCTGGTGGAGGCTCGGGGCGACCGGCGTTCCCGTGGCGCGGTGTCCGCGTTTTCTCAGTGTCCGCGGCTCGCCGCGGTACGGCGGCGGGCCGCGTGGACGGCGCCGGCGGTGGCCACGACGACCAGTGCCGTACCGGCCGCCAGTTCGCCGTTGGTGACCCCGCCGACGCTTCCGCCCAGACCGCCCCTGACCCCGGCGGGCGCGATCGCGGTGGACGCGGCCGTCGGGGCCGTCCGGGCGGGAACGGGCACGGCGGCCGGGGCCCTGGTGGCGCCCGAGACGGTGAGAGTGGTCCGGCCCGTCACCCCGTTGCAGGTGAAGGTCACCTGATGGGCCGTGCCGGCCTTGGCGTCCCAGTCCACCGTGGCCAGGGCCGTACGGCCCGAGGGGATGTTGACGGTGTCGAAGACGCCGGAGGAGGCGGTGGCCGTCGAGGAGCAGTTCGTGACCCCGAGGGTCACCCGGCCGCCCGGTGCGACCGTGGCGGGGGTGACGCTGAATCCGAACGGGGTCGTGCCGCCGTCGACCGCCGCCGTCGCGGTGGGGGCGGTCAGGGCGAGCGCGACCGCTCCGAGCAGAGCGGCGGACGCGGCACGTATCGCGCGCATGGTGAATCCTCCGGGTCCCCGAGGAGCAGCTGCGGAACCGTTTTCCACACATACCGTTACATGCGCCTCGATGCCGGAAACGCTAGAAGCGCGATATCACAGCCGCGATCGCTGACGGTCGAATGGGGCACGGGAGTCCCCCGGCCGGCGGACCCCCGCGCCCCGGAACATGCTCCGGACGTCTCTCCTCAGGACCCGAGGTGCGGGAACAGATCGAGGAAGGGCGCCGGGGTCGCGCCGATGCCCCGGCCGTAGGGCGCGTCGAAGTCCCAGATCAGGAAGAGCAGGAACGCGATCAGCACACTGAACAGGCCCGCCAGGAGCAGCTCGCGGAAGGTGCGGCGGATCTGGAGGAGGAAGATCAGCCCCACGGTCACCACCGCGCCGGTGATGAGGCCGAACCAGACCACCGCCGGCATGGTGGGCCCGGCGTTCTCGCCGCGCACCCCTCTGGCGTCGTCCACGGCCGCCACCTGGTCGACCAGCGGCTGGTACGCCTGGCCCTCCAGCTCCGTACGCGGTACGAACCGCGTCACGTCGGCGCGGAGCGTGTTGAGCAGTTCGGTGCCCTTCGCGTTGAGCGTCTGGTGCTCGGCCATGTGCGGCCACTCCTTGTGGACGACGTACGTGACGTACGCGTCCACGTCGGCGCGGATCCGGTCCCGCGCCTCGGCGGGATAGACCTGCACCCGCTGGCTGATCTCGTGCAGGGCCTGGGCCTCCTGGCGTACGGAGTCCTGGGCCGCGGCGCGGCCCTCCCAGACGCCGGCGATCGCGAGGCCCAGGACGATCGCGTAGATCACGCCGATCATCATCGTCATGTAGTCGAGGACGTCGGGGGTTCCGCTGGTGTCGTCGTCCGGGCCGAACCGGCGGCTGTTGAAGACGACGATGGTCAGGACGACCGCGCAGGAGGCGGCCATCGCGAGGGACAGAACGAGCCATTCCGACATGAGTGTCTCCGTGGATCAGCGGGAACGGGGGCGCAGCACGGCGACGGCGAGCACCGCCGGGGCCGTGAGCAGGAGCATCATCAGGACCGGAGAGGTGTGGTTCCGCGGCTGGTCACGGGTCGCCTCGCGGTACGCGGGCAGGGCGACCGCGGTCGGGGTGGGAGTGGCGGACGGGGTCGGTTTCGGCGTGGGTTTCGGCGTGGGTTCGGGCGCGGGCGGCGCCGGTGCCGGAGGGGCCGGAGGCGGCTGCCGTACCTGTACGGGCGCGGGCACCGGTGCGGGCGCCGGCGCCGGAGTCGCCTTCGGTGGCCGGGGCGTCGGCCGCGCGGGCGGCGGCGGTGGCGGCGGCTTCGGTACGACGGGCGGTGGCGGTGCCGGTGGCGGTGGTGGCGTCGGCGGTGGTGGCGGCGTGGGCGGTGGCGGTGGCGGAGGAGGCGTCGGGGGAGGCGGGGGCGTCGGTGGGGGCGGCGGGGTCGGCGGCGGACAGTGGCCGTCCCCCGCCGACGCCCACGCGGAGCCGCCGGAGCCGCCCGCGCCGACCGAGGCGTAGGCGCAGCTGTCCGCGGCGGCGGGCGCGGGGGCGGCCGTCAGAGCTATGAGTGCGGCGGCTGCGAGCAGCCGGCCGGCGAACGATCCGTACACGGGCGGGAGCCTGTTCCTCTTCCGGCCGCGGCACGCGGAAAACTGAGCAGATTCCCCCGGATAGGGGGTATTTGGCGGTGGTCTCACAGAGCCTCAGAAGTTTTTTCCGGCCGCGTTGAACGCGAGCCCACCCCAGCTCCGTACTTAGGGCCATGAAGCAGCGCACATGGGCGCCGCAACTGGCCAACTGATAACAGGAGTCGACATGAACACCTGGCGGAACGCCTCGCTCGCGGTGACCGCGGCGGCCGTACTGGCCCTGACGACGGCGTGCGGTCAGGATCAAGGCACCACCAACGGGCAGTCCGTCGGCGCTGTGAGCCCGGCCGACGCGGGCTCCGGCTACGCCGGGTCCGGCTCGTCCGGCTCCGGCTCCGGTTCCGGTTCCGGCAGCGACTACGGCTCCGACGCGGGTACGGCGAACACGGCGGCCACCAAGCCGGCCGGCCAGCTCGCCGTCGCCACCAACGCGAAGGTCGGCAAGGTCCTCACCGACGGCGAGGGCTTCACGCTCTACCGCTTCGACAGGGACACCGCCAGCCCGCCGAAGTCCAACTGCGAGGGCGACTGCGAGGCGGCCTGGCCGGTGGTCACGGCCGACAACGCCAAGGCCGCGGCCGGTACGGACGCCCAGCTGCTCGGTGAGGTCACCCGTGCCGACGGCACGAAGCAGCTCACCGTCGACGGCTGGCCCATGTACCGGTACGCCAAGGACACCGCCGCCGGTGATGTCAACGGCGAGGGCGTCGGCGGCACTTGGTTCGCCTCGGCCCCCGACGGCTCGAAGGCCTCCGGCGGTGCCGGCGGCGCCGCCACCGGTGGCGGCGACACGGCCCCGGCCGACCTGAAGGGCCTGTCGGTCCGCAAGGACCCCAAGCTCGGCGACATCATGGTCGACTCCAAGGGCATGACGGTCTACCGGTTCACCAAGGACACCGCGTGGCCGATGAGCACCGCCTGCACCGGTGAGTGCCTCGACAAGTGGCCGGTTGTCGCCCCCGTCGACAAGAACGATGTCGCCGACGGCATCCTCAAGAAGGGCTTCGTGACCTTCGACCGTCCCGACGGAATCAAGCAGCAGACCATCAACTGCTCGCCGATCTACACCTTCGCCAACGACAAGAAGCCCGGTGACACCAACGGTCAGGGTGTCGGCGGCACCTGGTTCGCCGTTACTCCCGACAATGAGCTGGTCAAGACCAGCTAGTCGTCATCGCGCCGCGTAAGCGCCGGCCGTTCGGTCCGCCGTCACACATCCCCGTGTGGCGGCGGACCGTCGCATTGCCGCCGGTGTGTGACCAAGAACGGATCGTTAATTTCCGTTTGGGCTCGCTCTCTTGGCGGTCGATCAGTAGCCTCGGCTCGAACAACCGGCCATGTACATGGCTGTCCGTGGCGACTGTTGGAGACATCGATGGAGCGTCCCGCCTGGGCCCCGCAGGGCATCGACATATCGATGCCGAGCGTTTCCCGCATTTACGACTACTATCTGGGCGGTTCGCACAATTTCGAGGTGGACAGGGAAGCGGCCCGTAAGGCGATGAGTTTCATGCCGGGGCTTCCCACGATCATGAAGACGAACCGGGCCTTCATGCGCCGGGCGGTGAAATTCGCCCTGGACGAGGGCGTTACCCAGTTCCTCGACATCGGTTCCGGCATTCCCACCTTCGGCAATGTCCACGAAGTCGCCCAGGGCGGAAACCCCGACGCCAAGGTGCTCTACGTCGATCACGACCCGGTCGCCGTCGCCCACAGCCGGGCGGTGCTCGAAGGCAACACCAACGCCGCCGTCATGAGCGCGGATCTCCGCGATCCCGGCACGATCCTCAAGAGCCCCGAGACGGCCGCCCTGCTCGACCTGGAGCGGCCCGTGGCACTGCTGCTCGTCTTCGTCCTGCACTTCCTGGAGGACAAGGACGAGCCGTACCGCGCGGTGGCCGAACTGCGCGAGGCGCTCGCGCCCGGCAGCCTGATCATCCTCACCCACGCCTCGTACCACGGTGTCCCGCTCTCCCAGGAGACGGCGGGCGGCGCGGTCGCCGTCTACAAGGACATCCGCAACCCGCTGGTCATGCGGACACGCGAGCAGACGGCCCGCTTCTTCGACGGCTTCACCATGGTCGCGCCCGGTCTGGTGGCCATGCCCGACTGGCGCCCCGACTCCCCGGCCGAGGAGGAAGATCCGTACGCGTTCTCCGGCTTCGCCGGTGTGGGACGCAGGGCGTGAGGGTGCCCGAGCCGGCGGGGGCGGCGACGGACCCCGACGGCCTGGAGGACAGACTCAGGCGTTTCGCGACGATCTGGAGCCGGGCGATCTTTCCGGCGACGGCCACGTCCTTGACGCGCCCCGAATTCGAGACGCTGCTGCTGCCGCTGGCCCGTGAGCTGCGGGACGCCCTGCACGCGTACCCCTTCGACACCGCGCCGGCCACCCGGGTCGGCACCGCCCTCGTGGCGGGACACTGCACCGACCCCGAGGCGCTCGGCCGTACGCTCGGCGTGGTCGACTCCTATCTGGTCCTGTACTGCGGCGCGGACGAACTGCCCGCCGAGGAGGGCCGGGCCCGCTGCGCCCGGCTCCAGCACTCCCTGGCCGCCGGCTTCGCCCAGGCGCTGCGCGAACGTACCCTCGCCGAGCAGGAGGCCATCGCCCGCTCCGCGCTCACCGCGCGCAGCCACGCCGAGTCCGCGCTGCACGCCACCGAGGCGCGCTTCCACGCCGTGTTCGAGGGCGCCGCCATCGGCATCGGCATCGCCGACCTGGACGGCAAGGTGCTGGAGGTCAACGACACCCTCACCCAGATGTTCGGCGGCCTCGAACACCATGTGCGCAGCCGGAACGTGAGCGAGTGGGTCCACCCCGAGGACGCGCCCCACGTCTGGCGGATGTACGGCGAGCTGGTGCGCGGGGAGCGGGAGCACTTCCGCGTCGAGAAGGCGTTCTACCGCAACGACGGCACCGTGCTCTGGACCAATCTCACTCTCTCGCTCCTGCGCGACGCCGAAGGCATGCCGCAGTACCAGCTGGCGCTGATGGAGGACACCACGGAGCGGCGGCTGCTCAATCTGCGGCTGCGCTACGAGGCCACCCACGACGCCCTGACCGGACTGCCCAACCGGACGCTGTTCGCCGAGCGCCTGGAGAAGACCCTCGCCGCCGGCGACGGCGCCCGCTTCGGCCTCTGCTACCTCGACCTCGACGGCTTCAAGGCCATCAACGACAGCCTCGGCCACTCCTCGGGCGACCGGCTGCTGGTCGAGGTCGCCGACCGGCTCCAGAGCTGCGCCACCGCGTCGGGGGAGATGGTGGCCCGGCTCGGCGGCGACGAGTTCGTGGCGCTGACCAGCGGACCCGACACCCGGACCGGCGTCGCGGAGCTGGCCGCCCGGATCCTCGGGGTGCTGGCCGCGCCGATCCGGATCGAGGGCCGGGAGTTCACCGTACGGGGCAGTATCGGCGTCGTGGAGGGGCCCGCGGCGGGCCGCAGCCCGGCGGAGGTGCTGCGCAGCGCGGACATCACCATGTACCGGGCGAAGGCGGCGGGCGGCAACCGCTTCGAGCTGGCCGACCCGGAGGCGGACGCGCGCGCCATCACCCGGCACGGACTGACCACGGCGCTGCCGGCGGCGCTGGAGCGCGGCGAGTTCTTCATCGAGTACCAGCCGCTGGTACGGCTCGCCGACGGCACCGTGCACGGCGCGGAGGCGCTGGTGCGCTGGTCCCACCCGCAGCACGGCGTCCTCGGCCCCGACCGGTTCATCCCGCTCGCCGAGCACACCGGGCTGATCGTGCCGCTGGGCCGCTGGGTGCTGGAACAGTCCGTACGGCAGGCCCTGTTCTGGCACCAGCAGCTCCCGGAGGGGTCGGCAGGGGCGCCGCCGCGCGTCAATGTGAACCTGTCGCCCGCCCAGCTGCACCACCCCGGGCTGGTCGCCGACACCGTCGAGGTGCTGGAGCGGATCGGTCTGCCGCCGGGCGGCCTCTGCCTGGAGGTCACCGAGTCGGCGCTGATCGGCGCGGACGAGGACCTGCTCAAGCCGCTGCGCCAGCTCGCGGAGATGGGCGTCGACATCGCGCTGGACGACTTCGGCACCGGCTACTCGAATCTCGCGAACCTGCGCCGGCTGCCGCTGAGCGTGCTCAAGCTGGACCGTTCCTTCACCCAGGGGATGCAGCAGCATCCGGCGGATCCCGTCGATCTGAAGATCGTCGAGGGCATCGTCTCGCTCGCGCACAGCCTCCAGCTGACCGTGACCGTCGAGGGCGTGGAGACGGGCGCGCAGGCGGACCATCTGCGCCGGCTGGGCTGCGACACCGCGCAGGGCTGGTACTACGCCAGGCCGGGACCGCCCGAGCAGCTGCACACCCTGCTGCTCGCGGACGCGGTCTGACGCCGGGGGACACTAACGCGCCGTCCGGCCGGAGTGCTCCGTCCGGACGGGGTGCCGCGTGGCCAGCAGCACCTTCTGGAGCTCCCTGGCGGCGCGCGGCGGGGCGACGTCGCTGCGGTGCGCGAGAGCGATGGTACGGCGCAGGCCGGGCCGGGCGAGCGCAGTCACCCGCAGCCCCGGCGCGCGCGCCGCGACCATGCTGGGCACGACGGCCAGCCCGAGCCCGGCCCGTACGAAACCGAGCACCGCGTCCATCTCGCCGCCCTCCACGGTGAACGTCGGCTCGAACCCCTCGGCGCGGCAGGCGGCCACGGTCAGCTCCCGCAGGTCGTAGCCGTGCCGGAACATCACCAGCGGCTCGCCCGCCAGATCGGCGATCCGGACCGGCCGGCGAGGGGCGGGTCCGGCGGCCGAGGAGACCACGACGAGATCCTCGTGGAGCAGCTCGACCGTGGTCAGCGCGGGTGACGCGGCGGGCAGCGGCATCACCACCAGCGCCAGATCCAGCGCACCGCGCGCCAGCTCCCGCACCAGATCGTGGGAGCCGCTCTCCTCGATCAGGAGCTCGATGCCCGGGTGCAGATCGTGGAAGGCGCGCAGCACCTCGGGCAGCAGCCCGGTGCACAGGCTCGGCGGCGCCCCCAGCCTGACCCGGCCGCGCCGCAGCTGGACCAGCTCCTGCACCTCGACCCGCGCCGTCTCGGCGTCGGCGAGGATGCGCCGGGCGAGCGGCAGGAGCGCCTCGCCCGCGTCGGTGGGCGCGACATTGCCCCGGGCGCGGCTGAACAGCTCGGCGCCCAACTCCTTCTCCAGCGCCCGGATCTGCTGGGAGAGCGAGGGCTGCGAGACATGGACGCGCTCGGCGGCACGGGTGAAGTGCCGGGTCTCGGCGACGGCCACGAAGTACAGAAGCTGCTGGAACTGCATGCCGCCCATGGTAGTCCCGACGATAGGCATGGGCTATGGAGATCAGCCGAACCATGTCTTGGACCTCTCGCTCCCGGCGGCCTAGCGTGCTGTGCATGGCTCTGGGAACGGACCGAAAACAAGTGGACCGAAAACGGGCGGCCCGCGCACGCGCGGACCGGCGGCCGTCGCTGGTGCGGATCCTCTGGACATCGACGATCGGCAAGAAGACGGTCATGGCCGTCAGCGGGCTGATCATGCTCGGCTATCTCGTCGCGCACATGCTCGGCAACCTCAAGATCTTCTTCGGTCCGGCCGAGTTCGACGGCTACGCCCACTGGCTGCGGACCATGGGCGAGCCGGTCCTGCACCACGAATGGGCGCTCTGGATCGTCCGGTTCGTCCTGGTCGCCGCCGTCGTCGCCCACGCGGTCTGCGCGTACCAGCTCAGCCGGCGCGACCTCGCCGCCCGCCCGACCGGATACGCGCACCGGCGCCGGCGCGCGAGCTACGCGACCCGCACCATGCGCTGGGGCGGTGTCATCCTCGCCCTGTTCATCGTCTGGCACATCCTCGACCTGACGACCGGCACCGTGCACTCCGGCGGCTTCCAGCCCGGCCATCCGTACCAGAACGTCATCGACACCTTCTCCACCTGGTACGGCAACACCGTCTACCTCGTCGCGATGCTCGCCCTCGGACTCCATGTCCGGCACGGCTTCTGGAGCGCGGCCCAGACCCTCGGCGTCGGCAGCGCCACCCGCGAGCGCGTGCTGCGGACCACGGCCGACCTGCTGGCCCTCGCCCTGACCGCCGGCTTCGTCGCCGTACCCGTAGCCGTCATGACCGGAGTGGTGAGCTGACATGAGCACCCCCCATCGCACCGCCCACCGCACCCCGTACACCGAGTACGCCACCGGCGCCCCCGTCAGCGACACCAAGGCACCGGACGGGCCCGTCGCCGAGCGCTGGAACCGGCGCCGCTTCGAGGCCAAGCTCGTCAACCCCGCCAACCGGCGGGGGCACACCGTCATCGTCGTCGGCACCGGGCTCGCGGGCGGCGCCGCCGGCGCCACCCTCGCCGAACAGGGCTACCACGTCGTCCAGTTCTGCTACCAGGACTCCCCGCGCCGCGCCCACTCCATCGCCGCCCAGGGCGGCATCAACGCCGCCAAGAACTACCGCAACGACGGCGACTCCATCCAGCGCCTCTTCTACGACACCGTCAAGGGCGGCGACTTCAGGGCCCGCGAGTCCAATGTGCACCGGCTCGCCGAGGTCTCCGTCGAGATCATCGACCAGTGCGTCGCCCAGGGCGTGCCCTTCGCCCGGGAGTACGGCGGGCTCCTCGACACCCGCTCCTTCGGCGGCGTCCAGGTCTCCCGTACCTTCTACGCGCGCGGCCAGACCGGTCAGCAACTCCTCCTCGGCGCCTACCAGGCGCTCTCCCGGCAGATCGCCGCGGGCGCCGTCGAGATGCACGCGCGCACCGAGATGCTCGATCTCATCGTCGTCGACGGACGGGCCCGCGGCATCGTCGCCCGTGACCTGATCACCGGCGCCGTCACCACCCACTTCGCCGACGCGGTCGTCCTCGCCTCCGGCGGCTACGGCAATGTCTTCCACCTCTCCACCAACGCGAAGAACAGCAACGCCACCGCGCTCTGGCGCGCCCACCGGCGCGGCGCCCTCTTCGCCAACCCCTGCTTCACCCAGATCCACCCCACCTGCATCCCGCGCTCCGGCGACCACCAGTCCAAGCTGACGCTGATGAGCGAGTCGCTGCGCAACGACGGCCGGATCTGGGTACCGAAAGCGGCCGGCGACCAGCGCCCGCCGCACCGGATCCCCGAGGACGAGCGCGACTACTACCTGGAGCGGATCTACCCGGCCTTCGGCAATCTCGTCCCGCGCGACATCGCCTCGCGCGCCGCGAAGAACGTCTGCGACGAGGGCCGCGGTGTCGGCCCCGGCGGTCAGGGCGTCTACCTCGACTTCGCCGACGCGATCGCCCGCCTCGGCCGCGCGGCCGTCGAGGAGAAGTACGGCAACCTCTTCGAGATGTACGAGCGGATCACCGCCGAGAACCCGTACGAGGTCCCGATGCGGATCTACCCGGCGATCCACTACACGATGGGCGGACTCTGGGTCGACTACGACCTCCAGACCACCGTCCCCGGCCTCTTCGCGATCGGCGAGGCCAACTTCTCCGACCACGGCGCCAACCGGCTCGGCGCCTCCGCCCTCATGCAGGGCCTGGCCGACGGCTACTTCGTCCTGCCCGCCACCATCAACGACTATCTTGCCCGCCACCCGCACCACGACCCGGTCGACGACTCCCACCCGGCCGTCGCCGAGGCGGTCGCCGACACCGAGGACCGGCTGCGGCTGCTGCTCGCCATCGACGGCGACCGCACACCCGAGTCGTTCCACAAGGAGATCGGTGAACTCCTCTGGGAGCACTGCGGCATGGCCCGCACCGAGAGCGGTCTGCGCAAGGCGCTCGACCGGATCCCGCTGATCCGCGAGGAGTTCTGGCGCCGCGTCAAGGTGCCGGGCACCGGCGAACAGCTCAACCAGTCGCTGGAGAAGGCCAACCGCATCGTCGACTATCTGGAACTGGCCGAGCTGATGTGCCTCGACGCCCTGCACCGCGCCGAGTCCTGCGGCGGCCACTTCCGCGAGGAGTCGCAGACCGCGGGCGGCGAGGCCGAGCGGCGCGACGGGGAGTTCTCGTACGCGGCGGCCTGGGAGTTCACGGGCACCGGCGCCGCGCCCGTCCTGCACAAGGAAGACCTCGTCTTCGAGTACGTCCACCCCACCCAGCGGAGCTACGCATGAGGCTCACCCTGCGTGTCTGGCGCCAGCCCGACGCCCACGCCCCCGGCGCCATGGTCACCTACCCTCTCGACGGCATCTCCGAGGACATGTCGTTCCTGGAGATGCTCGACACCCTCAACGAGGAGCTGATCCTCAAGGGCGACGAGCCGGTGGCCTTCGACCACGACTGCCGCGAAGGCATCTGCGGCGCCTGCGGGGTCGTCATCAACGGCGACGCCCACGGCCCCGAGCGCACCACCACCTGCCAGCTCCACATGCGGCACTTCGCCGACGGCGACACCATCGACGTCGAACCCTGGCGGGCCGGGGCCTTCCCCGTCGTCAAGGACCTGGTCGTGGACCGCTCCGCCCTCGACCGGATCATCGGCGCCGGCGGCTACATCACGGCCCCCACCGGCGCAGCCCCCGAGGCGCACGCCACGCCCGTTCCCAAACCCGTCGCCGACTCAGCCTTCGAACACGCCGAGTGCATCGGCTGCGGCGCCTGCGTCGCGGCCTGCCCCAACGGCTCGGCGATGCTCTTCACCTCGGCGAAGATCAACCATCTCAACGTGCTGCCGCAGGGTGCGCCGGAGCGCGAGACCCGGGTGCTCGACATGGTCGCCACGATGGACGAGGAGGGCTTCGGCGGCTGCACCCTCGCCGGCGAGTGCGCCACCGCCTGCCCGAAGGGCATCCCCCTGCCGTCGATCGCGGCGATGAACAAGGAATGGCTGCGCGCGGCCCGCAAGGCGGCCCGATAGTCAGGAGCGCGTCGGCCGGGGAAGGGGTGTCACGAGGGCGGCCAGCCGCCGGTACGAGTCGAGCAGCGCCACGCGGTCGTACGTACTCGTCGTCACCAGGAACTCGTCCGCCCCGCTGCGCCCCAGCAGCCCCGTCAGCCCCGCCGCCACCTCCTCGCCGGTGCCGTACAGCCGGCCGCGCATCGCCTCCTCGAACAGGGTCCGTTCCCGTTCGGTCATTTCCGCGACCGGCGGTACGGACTCCGGGGGGACGAGCGGGGGGAACGCGCCCCGCGTCCGCGACCGCACGGTGGCCCACGCCTCCGGGAGCAGCAGCAGGCGCGCCTCCTCCGCCGTGGCGGCGACCGTGACCGTACCGGACACCACGACATACGGACGCGCGCCCGCGACGGACGGGCGGAAGTCCGCGCGGTACGCGTCGATCGCCCGCAGCATCGCGTCCTCGCCGCGCACGGGCGCGATGACCAGCGGCAGCCCCGCCTCGGCCGCGACCCGGGCGCCCTCCCCGGTGGCGAGGACGAACGCGGGCACACGCAGGCCCTCGGCGGGGTGGGCGTGCACCCCGGGGTGGCTGCTCGGGCCGCCGGTGAAGTAGCCGAGCAGCTCGGCGAGCTGCCCGGGGAAGTCGTCGGCGTCCCGCTTGTCCCGGCCGAGGGCGGCGCGTATGCCGTCGGTGAACCCCACGGAACGGCCGAGGCCCATGTCGATCCGGCCCGGGAAGAGCGCCTCCAGCACGCCGAACTGCTCGGCGACCACCAGCGGGCGGTGGTTGGGCAGCATGACCCCGCCGGTGCCGACCCGGATGGTCGTGGTCGCGGCGGCGACGGCCGCCGCGAGCACCGTCGGTGCGGATCCGGCGATGCCCGGCACGCTGTGGTGCTCCGAGACCCAGAAGCGGTGGAAGCCGAGCGCCTCGATCCGCCGGGCGAGGTCCACGGTGTCGCGCAGCGCCCGGGGGCCGTCGTGCCCCTGCCGGACGGGGGAGCGGTCGAGTACGGAGAAACGGGTGGTCGCGAGGGTGGTCACAGCCTCTTCAACAACGCGCCGGCCACGGGATTCCCCCGCTCACAGCTCGTCGTCGAGGCGGAAGCCCACCTTCATGCCGACCTGGTAGTGCTCGATGTCGCCGTCCACGATATGGCCGCGGACCTCGGTCACCTGGAACCAGTCAAGGCCGCGCAGGGTCCGGGCCGCACGGGCCACGCCATTGCGGATGGCGTCGTCGACGCCCTCGTGGGAGGTGCCGACGATCTCGGTGACCCGGTAGGTGTGGTGGGACATGGGGCGCTCTCCTCTGTGCGTCGGCACGCCGGTCCGAACCCGCGTGCCGGGCGTGCGGCTCCTCACTCCACCGTGCCCCACGGCGCGCCGCGGCGCGAGACGAGACGGGGAAGAGACGGGGGAAGGAGGACGGGGACGGGCCCGCGCCCGGCATTCAGCCGTCCCACATCCGGACTCCTCCGTGCGGTCATGTCAAATCCAGCCGGTCACGGAAGAAACGAGGTGCCGGGCCGGCGCGTGAGCGGCGGGCCCGGCGCACCGCCCGTCCCCACGGCACAGGAGTCCGTCATGTCCGTCATGCCTCTCGCTCCCGCACCTGCTCCCGCCCCCGTTCGCGCGCCCGCCCCCGCCCCTGTTCTCGCGCCCGCCGAGACGCGTTACGTGGTCTCCCTCGCCCGCACCGAGGACGACGTACGCGCCGCTCAGCGCCTGCGCCACCTGGTCTTCGCCGGGGAGATGGGCGCCCGGCTCGACGGTCCCGAGCCCGGTCTGGACGGCGACGCGTTCGACGCCCACTGCGATCACCTGCTGGTGCGGGAGGCGACCGGCGGCGAGGTCGTCGGCACGTACCGGCTGCTGCCTCCCGAGCGCGCCAGGGCCGCAGGACGGCTCTACTCCGACGGTGAGTTCGACCTCTCCCGGCTCGACGCGATCCGGTCCGACCTGGTCGAGGTCGGCCGCTCCTGCGTCCACCCCCACCACCGGACCGGCGGCGTGATCGCGCTGATCTGGGCCGGGCTCGCCCGCTACATGACCACGAGCGGACACGAGTGGCTGGCGGGCTGCTGCTCCGTCCCGCTCGCGGACGGCGGCGCCCTCGCCGCCGCCACCTGGAACACCGTCAAGGAGAAGCACCTGGCGCCCGAGGCGCAGTGGGTCACCCCGCACCGCCTCTGGACCCCGGGGCCCGAGGCGGTCGCCGCCGCTGCCGCCCCCACCGAGCTGCCTGCGCTGCTGCGCGGCTATCTGCGGCTCGGCGCCCGGGTCTGCGGCGCGCCCGCGCACGACCCCGAGTTCGGCGTCGCCGACCTCTACGTCCTGCTGTCGATGCGCCGCGTCAACCCGCGCTACCTGCGCCACTTCCTCTCGCTGGCCCCGGCGTCATCGGCGGTTCCCGCGGGCCCGGCGATCACGGCGGCCCCGGCGACCGCGGCATGACCGGCTGGCTGCCCACCGCGCCCTGCACCCCGCGCGACTGCGCCGGCCACGGTGGCCCGGCCGCCGGGCCGGTGGCCGCCGCCGGCCGGCTGCTGGCGGGGATCCTCCTGGTGGTGGCCGGGGCGCCGCTCGCGCCCCTCCTCGCACCGCTGCCCGCGGCGGTACGGCACCGGCTGACCCGGTGCTGGGCGCGTGCCGTACTGCGCGCCTTCGGCGTGCGGATCACGGTACGGATCGCCGCGCAGGCGGTCCCCGTGGCGCCCGGCGCCGGGGCGCTCGTCGTCGCCAACCACATCTCGTGGCTGGACATCCCGCTGCTGGCCTGCGTGTTCCCCGGACGGGTGCTCGCCAAGAGCGAGATACGGGACTGGCCGGTCATCGGCGCGCTCGCGGCCCGGGGCGGCACGCTCTTCGTGGAGCGCGAGCGGCTGCGGGCGCTGCCCGGCACCGTTCGCACCCTCGCGACCGCCCTCACCGAGGGCTCGCACGTGGTGGTCTTCCCCGAGGGATGCACCTGGTGCGGCCGGGACCAGGGCCCGTTCACCGGCGCCGTCTTCCAGGCGGCGCTGGACGCGGGCGCGCCCGTCCAGCCCGTACGGATCGCCTACCGCGCGCCGGACGGCTCGCTCTCGGGCGCGCCCGCGTACATCGGGGACGGCACTCTGACCGCCTCGCTGTGGCGGGTGGCGGCGGCCGGCGGGCTCACGGCGGAGATCACGGTCCTGCCGCCGATCCCCGCCGGCCGCCACACCGATCGCCGGTCACTGGCCGGGGCCGCCCGGTCGGCCGTCGTCGTCCGGGAGCCGCTCCGTACGGCCGCGGCGGTGCACGGACCCGGCGGTTCGCACCCCGCCGTCCCTCACCCCGGCGTATCCCAGACCGCCGTCCCTCACACCGCCGTCCCTCACACGGCCGTCGCGAGCGACAGCGCGAACCTGCCCTCGCCGTCCGTCCACCAGTGCCTCAACTCCATCCCCGCGCAGCCGAGTTCCGTCCGCACCCGCTCCTGACGGAACTTCGCCGACACCTCCGTCCGCACCTCCTCACCCGCCGCGAAGTGCACCACCAGATCCAGTTCCGGGATCTTCACGGTCAGCGCCCGGCGCGCCCGCAGCCGCATCTCGATCCACTCCTCCGCCCGGTCCCAGCGGGCCACATGGCCGAAGTCCGCGGGGTCGAAGTCCGCGCCCAGCTCGCGGTTGATGACGGTGAGCACGTTCTTGTTGAACGCGGCCGTCACCCCGGCCGCGTCGTCGTACGCCCGGACCAGTACGGACTCGTCCTTGACGAGATCCGTACCGAGGAGCAGGGCGTCCCCGGGCGCCAGCAGCGCCCGGACCGAGGCCAGGAACACCGCGCGCTCGGGAGGGAGCAGGTTGCCGATCGTGCCGCCGAGGAACGCGACCAGCCGGGGGCCCGGTGTGGCGGGCAGGTCGAGCGACGCGGTGAAATCGGCGATCAGCGCGTGCACGCGCAGCCCGGGCCGCCCGTCGAGCAGCGCCCCGGCGGCGCCGCGCAGCGCGCTCTCGCTCACGTCGACCGGTACGTACAGCTCCAGAGAGGTCAGTTCGTCCAGCAGATGGCGGGTCTTGTCGGACGATCCCGAACCCAGCTCGATCAGGGTGCGCGCCCCGCTCGCCGCCGCGATCTCCGGGCCGCGCGTCAGCAGGATCTCCCGCTCGGCGCGTGTCGGATAGTACTCGGGCAGTGCGGTGATCTCGTCGAACAGCTCGCTGCCCCGGGCGTCGTAGAACCACTTGGGAGGGAGCGTCTTGGGCCTGCGGGTCAGCCCCTGGAGCACATCGGCGCGCAGGGCGGCCTCCGTGGCGTGCTCGGGGAGCATGCGGGTCAGCTGGAACGGGCTCACGCGGGGGGCTCCTTGAGAGGGGACAGCAGAACGTCACCACCGGCCGCCACCAGCAGGGTGCGGTCGGGGACCTCGCGCCAGCGCGGGTCGTCGTCGTACGGCTCGGAGGCCACCACCACCCGGGCGGTGCCGTCGGCGCCGCCCAGGTACCAGAGCGTGTCGCCCCAGGCGGTCGCTGCGATCCGTACGCCGTCGGTGACCAGCAGATTGAGCCGGGCGGCGGGCGCCGCACCGGCGACGTCGAGGACCGTGTCACCGAGTGCCTGGGCGAGCTCGTCCCCGGCGCGCAGCCGGCGCAGCAGCAGCGCCCAGATCAGCGCCGAATCGGTACGGGCCGCCAGCGCGAGCAGCTCCTCGGCGGGCAGCGCGGCGGCGAGCGGCGCGAGCGCGGCCGGCCAGTCGCCGACCGAGCCGTTGTGGCTGAACAGCCAGGGCCCGGCGGCGAACGGCGCCGCCGCGGCCTCCCCGTCGGCGCCCGGGAGCGTGGCGTCCCGCACCGCCGCGAGCAGGGTACGGGTGCGGACCACCCGCGCCAGATCGGTGAACCCGAGGTCCGCCCAGATGGGCCCGGGCCGCCGGTAGCGGGCCGGCACCGGATCGTCCTCCGCGTACCAGCCCACGCCGAAGCCGTCCGCGTTGACCGTCCCGTACCGCTGCCGGCGCGGCGCCCACGACTGCCGGTACAGCCCGTGCGGCGGCCCGGTCAGCAGCTCACCGAGCGCCACCGGCGGCCCCGTGTAGGCCAGATGGCGGCACATCAGCCGGCCTCCTGTACGAGGGCCGTCCGCGCGGTGCGGAACCCGGCGAAGATCTGCCGGCGCACCGGCAGGTCCCAGTTGCGGAACGTGCCCCGGCAGGCCACCGCGTCCACCGCGAACGAACCGCCCCGCAGCACCTTGTGCGCGCTGCCGAAGAACACTTCCGAGTACTCGCGGTACGGGAACGCCACAAAGCCCGGATAGGGCAGGAAGTCGCTCGCCGTCCACTCCCAGACGTCCCCGATCAGCTGCCGCACCCCGAGCGGCGACGCGCCCCGCGGATAGCTGCCCGCCGGCGCCGGCCGCAGATGGCGCTGGCCGAGGTTGGCGTGGTCCGGGGTGGCGTCCGCGTCGCCCCACGGGTGGCGCAGCGACCGGCCGGAGGAGGGATCGTGCCGGGCGGCCTTCTCCCACTCCTCCTCGGTCGGCAGCCGCCGGCCCGCCCAGCGGGCGTACGCGTCCGCCTCGTACCAGCTCACATGGACCACCGGCTCGTCCGCCGGGACGGGCTCGACCGTACCGAAGCGGCGGCGCAGCCACTGCCCGCCCTCGCGCCGCCAGAACAGCGGCGCGCCGATGGAGTGTTCCCGGATCTGCGCCCAGCCCTCGGGGGCCCACCAGCGCTCGTCGGTGTAGCCGCCGTCCTCGATGAAGTGCTGGTACGCGCCGTTGGTCACCGGCACGGTGTCGAGATGGAACGCCGGTACGAGCCGCTGGTGCGCCGGGCGCTCGTTGTCCAGCGCCCACGGCTCGGTGGAGGTGCCCATGGTGAAGGGCCCGGCCGGTACGAGCACCTCCGCCGGCAGCCCGGCCGTGTCGCCGGCGGGCGGCGGGGGAGCGGTCAGCGCGGCGGGTCCGCGGCGCAGCTGGTGCGTGATGAGCATCGTCTCGTCGTGCTGCTGCTCGTGCTGGGCGATCATCCCGAAGGCGAACGCGGCGTCCAGCAGCGGCCCGCCGCGCAGCGGGCTCCGCTCGATGACGTCCAGCACCCGGCCGCGTACATCGGCGGCGTAGGCGCGCGCCTCGGCGGGCGGCAGCAGCGGCAGTGTGGGCCGGGCCGCGCGCGGATGCTCGAACGCGTCGTAGACGGAGTCGATCTCGGGGCGTATCGGGTCGCGGCCCGCGACGGCGCGCAGGAGCCACTGCTCCTCCTGGTTGCCGATATGGGCCAGGTCCCAGACGAGCGGGGACATCAGCGGCGAGTGCTGCGCGGTCAGTTCGTGGTCGTCGACGCAGGACGTCAGCAGGGCGGTACGGTCCCGGGCGGCCGTGAGCCCGGCGACGGCGCGGTCGCGGAGCTGTTCGGTGGTGAGGTCGGTGAGGTCGGTCAGGTTGGTGAGCTCGGTCATGTGCGGAGGTCCTTCCCGGTGGTCCCGGTCTGCCCGGTGGTCCCGGTCTTCCCGGTCACGGGGGTACGCAGATCGTCCGCCGGGCAGCGGCCCGGCACGACATAGCGGTCGGTGAACGCGGCGACCGCCTCCCGGACGGCCGGGCTCGCCCCGATCCGGGGGAGCGCCTCCCGGGCTGCCGCGAAACAGGCGAGGGCCGCGGAGTGCAGCTCCGGGTCGGCCAGCCCGTACCGCGCGGCGTTCGTCCAGAGCGGGTTGCCGGGGGCCGGCGCGTCGCCCGCGGTCTCGGCCAGCGCCTTGACCGTGCGGTAGACGGTCTCCGACGCCTCAGGGTCGTCGAACAGCGCGGTGGTGACCGCGAGCGGCACCATCCAGCCGTCCTCGCCCGGCTGCGCGTCGATCATCCGCAGCTCCAGATGGCCACGCGGTCTGACCGGCGGGAAGAGTGTCGTCAGGTGGTAGTCGAGATCGGCGCGCACCGGCGGCCTCGGCACCCCCGAGCGGATCCACTCCCGGAAGGTCAGCCCCTCCGGGACCGCCCACGGGCCCTCCGGCGCCCGGACGCACATCACCGGCGCGTCGAGGGCGTGCGCCGCCCAGGCGACGCGCGGTTCGTACCGCGCGGCCGGCGCCGTCGTACGGGCCGGGTCCAGCTCCGCCCAGAGCGCCTGCCGGGTGGAGCGCCAGCCGGTCTGGGCCCCCTCCCGCATGGGGGAGTTCGCGAACGCGGCGACCAGCACCGCGCCCAGCAGATGGGCGAGCTGCCACCGCCGGCCGTAGCCGAGCGGCCCCGGCTCCTCGTGGCCCGCGTCCAGACAGACCTGGATGGAGGCGGTGGAGCGCATCATGGTGCGCCCGGCCACGCCGATCCGGTCGAGATAGGTCTCCATGGCGTCGTAGCGGGGCTCGCGGAGCATGCGGTCCGGCATCCCCTTCCAGGGGTCCCGTCCGATGCCCGCCAGCGCGAGTCCCGCCGTACGCAGCACGGGGCGTACGGCGTCGAGGTCGGCGGCGGTGGTGGTGACGCACTCCATCAGTGACCGGGCGGGTGCCGAGCTGAGTTCCAGCTGGCCGCCGGGCTCGAAGGTGAGCGCGGAGTTCAGTCGCAGGTTCCGCAGTCCTCCGTACGCCTCGCGGAGGCGGTGGGCGGGGACTGCTCTGTGCGGGTCGTCCAGGTCGTGCACGAGCCATTCCAGTTCGACGCCCACGGTGCGGGGCGGTCCCGTCTTGAAACAGATGCCGCGCAGCAGATCCTCGGCGTCGTGCTCGCCGAGGGGGGTTTCCTCTTCGCTGAAACCGATCGATGGCATTGGCCGGATCCTCCTGTCGAAGACCGTGCCCGGAACTCCGTCCCGCGGGTCGGGGGCGGAGCGCTTCGTCCAACCTAAAGCCACTCTCGCCGCTTCGCACAAGAGTGCCCCCATGGTCGCGTTCCGGCAGAAATCCGGTTGCCCCGAAGGAGATCGTTCACACAGGATTCGCTCTATGAGCGCGCGGCTGCGGGGGATCGCCAAACAGACCGAGTCCATCGTCCGAACGGGCGGTTACCGCGCCGCGGACGGCCGTGACGTGCTGATCGGCGCGGCGGTGGACGCGGCGCTGGCGGGGACGCGGATGTACGGGCCCGAGCCAGTGCCGGTGCCGGTGCCGGTCCCGGACGCGGCGGAGCGGGGCGCTTTGAGCGGTGCGGCGCGCGTCGAGGTCACCGGCGAGTCCAGCCTCGAAGCCGCCGGGCGGCTGACGGCGGCGGCCCCCGGGCCCGTGGCGGTCCTCAACTTCGCCTCGGCGCGCAACCCCGGCGGCGGCTATCTCAACGGCGCGCAGGCGCAGGAGGAGGCGCTGTGCCGGGCCTCCGCGCTGTACGTCACGCTGCTGCGCGCCCCCGGGTTCTACGCGTACCACCGGGCGGAGCGCGGACCCTTCTACAGCGACCGGGTGATCCACTCGCCCGGTGTGCCGGTCTTCCGCGACAACCGGGGCCGGCTGCTCGACACGCCGTACGAGGTCGGCTTCCTCACCTCGGCCGCGCCGAACGCCGGCGTGATCGCGCGTCAGGCCCCCGACGACGTCCCGCTCATCCCGGCGGCGATCGCCGCCCGCGCCGAACGCGTTCTGGAGACGGCGGCGGCGCGCGGTTACCGGCGGCTGGTCCTCGGGGCCTGGGGCTGCGGGGTCTTCATGAACGACCCGGCAGCGGTCGCCGGCGCGTTCCGGGGGCTGCTCACGGGCGAGGGGCGGTTCGCCGGGCGCTTCGACGAGACCGTGTTCGCCGTACTGGACCGTACGGCGAACACGACGACGCTCGGCGCGTTCCGACGGGTGCTGGGGCCTTTCACCACCGGGTCCGCCGCGCCCGCGGGCAGACAGCGACCGCCTGCGGACGGTCAGTTCCAGCCGTAGCGTTCCCGCAGCCGGTTCACGACCAGGTTGAAGCGGCCCCGGTCCAGCGCGCACGCCTCGCGGCGCATCCCCGCGTCGTGGAGGCGCAGCACCCGGTCGATGTCCACCCAGGACTCGCGGCCCTCCCGGTCCCAGGGCCCGACGCCGATCGGCACCCACTCGTGGTCCTCGTCGTGGCGCTTGCTGGAGAGCTGGACGGCGAGCACCGTACCGGCCGCCTCACGGGCCACGACCAGCACCGGACGGTCCTTGCCGCGTCCGTCGTTCTCCTCGAACGGCACCCAGGTCCAGACGATCTCGCCGGGGTCGGGTTCGCCGTCGCGCTCCGGCGCGTACGAGGTGCGGACGGGGCCCACATCGCGGGGGTCGGCCTCGGTCGTGGCGCTCGGGCCCGTACGGCCGGGGAAGTCGGTCTCGCGGTCACGGTCACGATCACGGTCATTGTCACGGCTGCCGCTGCCGGCAGGGGAAAGGAAGGTCATCCGCAAGACGTTAGAACGCGCGCGTTGCGTCCCGGGCGCCGGGTCACCCGTAGACCGCCGTCGCCCCGCCGCGTGGAGCGCCGCGGGTGAAACCTCGGAGCCACTCGGCTAGCGTCGGAGGCATGACTACCGTTCCGCGGCGCTTCGAGCTCCTGCTGGTCGCCGCGTTCAGCGAGGGCGACGGCGCCCCGCCCGCCCCGGCGACCGCCCTGCGCTCCGCCGTCGTCGAGGCGACGGGCGACACCGGTGCCTCCGGCTACCCGCGGTACGCGGGCGAGGGGATGGAGGCGGACATCGACCCCGAGACCCTGACCGTCGAAGCGCTGCTGGTCGACGGCGCGGAGATCGACTACGGCCTGTCGGTCCGCGTCGTCGCCGCGCCCGCCACCTGATCCGGCCCGGCCGGCCGACTCGGCCGGTCCGGGCCGGAACGCCTCACTCCGAGGCGCCCTCGGCGGCCTGTGCCTTGGCCTGTTCCTGCGCCACCGACTTCTTCACCTCGTCCATGTCCAGCGCGCGCGCCTGGCCGATCACATCCTCCAGGGCCGCCTCCGGCAGCGCCCCGGGCTGGGCGAACACCGCGACGTTGTCCCGGACGATCATCAGCGTCGGGATCGAGCGGATCTCGAACGCGGCGGCCAGCTCCTGCTGCGCCTCCGTGTCCACCTTCGCGAAGACGAGATCGCCGTGACGCTCCGACGCCTTCTCGTAGACGGGGGCGAACTGGCGGCACGGACCGCACCACGAGGCCCAGAAATCGATCAGCACGAAGTCGTTCTCCGACACCGTCCGGTCGAAGTTCTCCTTGGTGAGTTCCACAGTCGCCATGACCCGCTACCTCTTCTTCCTGTCGCCGTTCACCGTTCACCGCTCGCCGGGGAACCCGCCTGCGAGAACGGTCCGCGCCGACGGCGTATTCCCCCCCCGCACCTGCCCGAAGATCATGTGGCCATGCGCGGGGGAGCCCACCAGACTGGGCCCATGACGGTAGCGACGGAACCCATGGAGTACGACGTCGTGGTGCTGGGCGCGGGGCCGGTCGGCGAGAACGTCGCCGACCGCGTCCGCGCGGCCGGGCTGAGCGCGGCGGTCGTCGAGAGCGAACTGATCGGCGGCGAGTGCTCGTACTGGGCCTGCATGCCCAGCAAGGCGCTGCTGCGCCCGGTGATCGCCCGCGCCGAGGCCCGCAGGGTGCCGGGGCTGAGCGCGGCGGTCCAGGGGCCGCTCGACACCCGGGCCGTACTCGCCCACCGCGACGTGTTCACCTCGCAGTGGAAGGACGACGGCCAGGCCGCCTGGCTCGACGGCATCGGTGCCCGTATTCACCGGGGGCACGGCAGGCTGGACGGTACGAAGCGGGTCACCGTCACCGGACCCGGCGGCGAGCGGCTGGTCCTGACGGCCCGTCACGCCGTCGCCGTGTGCACCGGCAGCCGTGCCGTGCTGCCGGACCTCCCGGGGATCGCCACCGCCGCGCCGTGGACCAGCCGCGAGGCGACCAGCGCGCAGCGGGTGCCCGCGCGGCTGGTGGTCGTCGGCGGGGGAGTGGTCGGCGTGGAGATGGCCACGGCGTGGCGGGCGCTCGGCGCCGAGGTCACCCTGCTGGTACGGGGCGGCGGACTGCTCCCCCGGATGGAGCCCTTCGCCGGTGAGCTGGTCGCCCGGGCGCTGACGGAGGCCGGTGCCACGGTCCGTACGGGGGTGTCCGTCACCGACGTCCGGCGCGACGGATCCACCGGTCCGGTGACTGTCGTCCTCGCGGACGGGGAGAGCGTCGAGGCGGACGAAGTGCTCTTCGCGACGGGCCGCGCGCCGCGCACGGACGACCTCGGGCTCGACTCCGTCGGGCTGGAGCCGGGCTCCTGGCTTACGGTCGACGACAGCTGCCGTGTCGAGGGCAGCGACTGGCTCTACGCGGTCGGGGACGTCAACCACCGCGCCCTCCTGACCCACCAGGGCAAGTACCAGGCCCGGATCGCGGGAGCCGCGATCGCCGCGCGGGCGGGAGGTGGGGGCGCCCGCTCCACGGGGTCCGGTTCCGGGTCCGCTTCCGGTTCCGGGTCCGCTTCCGGGTCCGGACCGTGGAGCGTCCACGCCGCGACGGCGGACCACCGGGCGGTCACCCAAGTCGTCTTCACCGAACCGGAGATCGCCTCCGTCGGCCTCACCCTCGCCGAGGCCGAGTCGGCGGGCCGCCGGGTGCGGGCCGTCGACTACGACCTGTCCGGCGTCGCGGGCGCCGCCCTCTACGCCGACGGCTACCGGGGGCACGCCCGGATGATCGTCGACCTGGACAGCGAGACCCTCCTCGGCGTCACTTTCGCGGGTCCCGCCGTGGGCGAGATGCTCCACTCGGCGACCGTCGCGGTCGTCGGGGAGGTGCCCATCGGCCGTCTCTGGCACGCCGTTCCCGCGTATCCGACGATCAGCGAGGTGTGGCTGCGGCTGCTGGAGACGTACCGGGATGGTACGGGGGCCGCCTGAGCCGGCCGCTCCGGCACCGGGCCGGTGCGCCGCTCCTGGCCTCAAGCCCCTTGTTACGCACGAGTATTGACTACTCATCAGTAGGTAGCTCAGTGTTGTGTGCATGGCGAAAATATGGTCGGAGAGCCGGTCGGGGCACGACGCGGGGCACGGCGCGGGGCAGGGGACGGCGGCGCGGCCGGGCGCGGTGTCCGGAGCGCGGCGCAGGGGCGTGCTCCTCGGTGCCGCGCTCGTTCTGCTCGCGGCGGGCGCGGTCGGCGGGCCGCCGGCCGTGGCGGCGGACAGCGCCGCGGTGGCCGCGCCGCTCTGGTTCGACGGCGCGACGGCGGATCAGGTCTCCGTCACCGGCACCCGGTTCGCCGACGGCCACGGACGCGAGGTCGTGCTGCGCGGCTTCAACGTCTCCGGCGAGACCAAGCTGGAGGAGTACGGCGGCCTGCCCTTCGCCAGTACGGCCGACGCCCGCGCCTCCGCCGCCGCGCTGCGCTCGCTGACCGGCGGGAACGCCGTCCGCTTCCTGCTGTCCTGGGCCTACGCCGAACCCGAGCCTGGCCAGGTCGACACCGCCTATCTGGACCGGGCCGCCGACCAGATCAAGGCGCTCCTCGACGCCGGACTGCGGGTGTTCCCCGACTTCCATCAGGATCTCCACTCCCGCTACCTCTTCCACAAGGACAGCTGGTACACGGGTGACGGCGCGCCCCGCTGGGCCGTCGAGGCGGGCGGCTACCCCGTCGAGAACTGCGGAGTCTGCCTCCTGTGGGGCCAGAACATCACCCAGAACCAGGCCGTCAAGAACGCCACCCGCGACTTCTGGAACAACCGCGTCCTCGCTGTCCCCACCGCCTCGGGGACCCGCTCCGTACCCGTCCAGGACGCCTTCCTCGACACCGCGCAGAAGACGATGGCCCATCTCGCGGCGAAGCTCACCCCCGCCGAGTTCGCCGGGGTCGTCGGCTTCGACCCGTACAACGAGCCGTACGCGGGCGAGTACGCGTCCGGGCAGACCAGCCGTACCTGGGAACGGGACCGCCTCTGGCCGTTCTACGAGAAGTTCCGCGCCCGGATGGACGCGGCCGGCTGGCGCGACAAGCCCGTCTTCGTCGAACCCAACATGTTCTGGAACGCCAATCTGGACTTCGCCCGGCAGGAGGGCGGTCTGCTCGACGCGGGCGCGATCGGCAGCCGCTACGTCTTCAACACGCACTTCTACGACCAGAAGGCCATCTCCGGCGTCTTCATGTGGGGCAAGGCGAACGACGGCCAGTACACCACCGACTTCGGGACGGTCCGCGACCGCTCCAGGGCGCTGAACACGGCCGCGATCATCAGCGAGTTCGGCCATCCGCTGACCGGCTACACCTCCGACAAGGCGCCGACCGTGAACAAGGCGATGTACCAGGCGCTCGACTCCCGTGTCCCGGGCGCCAGTTGGTGGACCGCGCCCACCGGGTCCGGACCCGTCCTCTCGTCCACCCAGTGGCAGTGGGACATCTACAGCGGCCGGCACCGCGAGGCGATGAACGGCAATCCGAACAAGATCCTCACCGAGGGCGACGCCTGGAACGACGAGGACCTGTCCGCCGTCGCCCTCGACTCCTCGGGCCGTGCCGTGCTGCGCCAGGACGCCAGGCTGCTCGACCGGCTCTACCCGGGCGCGGTGGCCGGCCGTACCCTCGCGTTCAGCTACGAGGACCGCTCGCGTGACGGGAACACCGTCCTGACCTGGAACCGGATCCCCGACTCCATGCCCAGCACGGCCCGGCTGGTGGGCAGCGGCCGGTACGGGATGCTGGTCTGGCGCTCCGAAGGCGCCACCCGGGCGCCGACGCAGCTGCATCTGCCGGCCGGCTTCACGGCCGCCGCGACCACGGTCGTCTCCGACCTCGGTACGGTCACCGGCCTGCCCGAGTACACCGCCCGGGACCGGATCGCCGACCATCCCATCGCCTCGGCCGTCGAAACCGGCACCACCGACGCGCGGCGGCTGCTGCTCTCGGCCCCGGCGGCGGCCGACACCGCAGGCACGCTCCACTACGCCCTGGTGGCCGACGGAAGCACGGCCCCGAGCGCGGAACTCAGGGCGGCGGCGCAGCGCGAACTGGCCGCCTGGGCGGCGGGCGCGGGCTTCGGTCAGGCGTCGTGACCCGACCCCGGCACGGTGACGGTGCGGGATGTTTTCGTGCCGGGGTCTTGACGCGGGGGAAAAGGCCCGCTTAGTTTCACCTCCGGGACATCAGACGTCTGATGTCCCGGACTACGCAAGGAGGCCGACAGCAATGCCGCTGTCCGACGAGATCGCCGAACGTCTGCTGTCCTCGATCATCGACGGTCAGTACCCGCCCGGAACCGCGCTTCCCGCGGAAGGCGTGCTGGCCGACGAACACGCGGTCAGCCGGCTCACGGTCCGCGAGGCGGTCAAGGTGCTGCGGTCCCAGAACGTGGTCCGGATCCAGCGGGGGCGCGGTACGTACGTCAACGCCCCCGACCAGTGGACCGCCCTCGAACCGATGATCCGCGCCGCCGCCGGGGCGCCCGCGGCCGGCGCGGTCGCCGAGAAGCTGATCGAGGCCCGCCAGCTGATCGAGGTCGGTGCCGCCCGGCTCGCCGCGACCCGGCGCACCGACGGAGATCTCGCCGAACTGGCCGAAACGCTCGACGAGATGAGGGCGGCGGCCGAGGCCGGGGACACCGAGCAGTTCGTCCAGGCCGACATCGCGTTCCACGAGGTGGTGATGCGGTCCTCGGGCAACGCCTTCGTACCGCTGCTCTTCGAACCCTTCGGACGGCTGCTGGTCGAGGCGCGCCGGCAGACCTCCGCCGTGCCCCAGATCCGTACGAACGCCATCGGGCACCACGAGGCCGTGCTGGAAGCCCTGCGCGCCGGCGACCCGGAGAAGGCCAGGATCGCCATGGACGACCACATGGCACAGACGGCGGACGACCTGCGGACCCACGTCATCGACCAGCCCGCCTGACCGCACACCACGTCCCGGGCCCGGGGCCCGGGCCCCGGCACCACCACCACGCGACACCCCGCGCCGGGCCGGCGCGCGCTCCCGCCTGCCCGGCCGACGCCTGCCCCACGCCACACGAAAGCAGAGCCGCACATGCTCCACACCCCTGTCTTCCCCGACGAGGCCACGCTGCCCCCGGTCCGCGAGGTCACCCCCGCCGAGGTGGCCGCGGCCATCGCCGGAGGCCGCCGGCTGGTCGTCCTCGACGACGATCCGACCGGCACCCAGACCGTCGCCGACATCCCCGTCCTCACCACCTGGACGGTCGACGACCTGCGCTGGGCACTGCGCCAGGACAGCACCGCGTTCTTCGTCCTCACCAACACCCGCAGCCTGGCGCCGGACGCCGCCGCCGCCCGCAACCGCGAGATCGTCCGGGCGCTGACCGAGGCGTCGGCCGCCGAGCACACCGGATTCGTGCTGGCCAGCCGGGGCGACTCCACCCTGCGTGGCCACTACCCGCTGGAGACGGACGTCCTGGCCGAGGAGACACCGGTGGACGGCGTCGTCGTCGTACCGGCGTACATCGAGGCCGGGCGGCTCACGGCCGGTTCGGTGCACTGGATGCGTACGGAGACGGGCATGCTGCCGGTCGCCGAGAGCGAGTTCGCGAAGGACGCGACCTTCGGCTACTCCCACTCCGGCCTCCCCGAGTGGATCGAGGAGAAGACCGGCGGCCGGATCCCCGCCGGAGACGTGCTCCGCGTCACGCTGGACGACCTCCGGCTGCGCGGCCCCGAGCACGTCGCCACCCTGCTGACCTCGCTGCGCGCCGGCCGGCCCGCCGTGGTCGACGCGCTCTGCGACGACGACCTGCGCGTCCTGGCCGTCGCCTGCGCCACCGCCGAGAAGTCCGGCACCCGGCTGCTGTACCGGGTCGGCCCCTCCTTCGTACGGGCCAGGGCCGGACAGGGCGCCCGCGCACCGCTGACGCCGGAACAGATCCGCTCCGTCCGGCGCGAGCCGGCGTCACCGGCCGCCCCCGCGGCCCATGGACTGATCGTCGTGGGATCCCATGTCGGCCTGACCACACGGCAGTTGGACCGGCTGCGCCTGCGCGGCGGACTCGCCGAGTTCGAACTCGACGTACCGGCTCTGCTGGACGGCGAGCGGCGCGCCGCGCACATCGCCGAGGTGGTACGCGCCTGCGCCGGGGCGCTCGCCTCCGCCGAGGTGGTCCTGCGGACGACCCGCGCGGTGGTCACCGGCGCGAGCGCGGACGACTCGCTCGCCCTCGCGCGCTCCGTGTCCGCCGCCGTGGTGGAGACCGTCCGCGCGCTCCTCGCCGAGCGGCGCCCCGCCTTCGTCCTCGCCAAGGGCGGTATCACCTCCAGCGATGTGGCCACCGAGGGTCTGGAGATCCGCCGCGCCGTGGCACGCGGCACGCTGCTGCCCGGCATCGTCTCGCTGTGGGAACCGGTGTCGGGACCCGCCGAGGGCATCCCGTACATCGTGTTCGCCGGGAACGTCGGCGGCGAGGAAGCCCTCGCCGACGCCGTCGACCTGCTCAGGAGCCGATGATGCTGCTCCACGGAACCGACGCGCTGACCGCCGCCGCCCGCGAGTCGACCGCGATACCCGGCTTCGTCGCCTACAACCTCGAAACCGTCCAGGCCGTCGTGGCGGCGGCCGAGGCATCCGGCCGGCCCGTACTGCTCCAGGCGGGATCGAGCGCCTTCAAGCACGCGGGCCGCGAGGCCCTGATGGCCCTCGCGCTGGACGCCGCGCGCCGGTCCACCGCGCGGATCGGCGTCCATCTGGACCACAGCCGGGACCTGACCGAGATCACCGCCTGCGTCGAGGCGGGCTACACCTCGGTCATGATCGACGGCTCGCACCTGCCCTTCGCCCGGAACGTGGCGCTCACCCGCGCGGCGGTGGCGATCGCCCACGAGGCCGGGGTCTGGGCCGAGGCCGAACTCGGCGCCCTCGCGGGCGACGAGGACGTGTCCACCGGCGCCACGGCGGCCCGTGGCTCCATGACCGACCCGGACCAGGCAGCCGAGTTCACCGCCGCGACCGGGATCGACGCCCTCGCCGTCGCGGTCGGCAACGTGCACGGCTTCACCGCCGAACCCGTACGCCTCGACCTCGACCGCCTCGCCGCCATCCGGGACGCGGTCCCCGTACCCCTCGTCCTGCACGGCGCGAGCGGCCTCCCCGAGGAACAGCTCCTGGGCGCGCTGCGGCGCGGCGTCGCGAAGGTCAATGTCAACGCGGAGCTGCGGCGCGCCTATCTGACGGCCGTCGAGTCCGCCCTGCCGACGGCGCTGCCCGGCTCCGACACCGTCGCCACCTGGGCCGCCGCCCGCGACGCGGTGACGGCCACGGCGCTGCGCATCACCGAACGGCTCGCCACCCAGGCCCGCCCCGTCTGAGCGGACGCGCGTCCCGCCCGCAAGCCACCTCCACCCGCTGAACCTCCCCCGCCTCCCGCACCTCCCAGACCGCCAAGGATCCCGCATGTCCTCGACCACCCCCGGCTCCGCCACCTCCACTCCGACCGCCGCCACGCCCACCGCCGTGCCGCCGCGCACCGCCGTGATCGGCCTCGGCGCGATGGGCCTCCCGATGGCCCGCCATCTCGCGGGCGCGCTGCCCGTGACCGTCTTCGACATCTCCGCCGAGCGGCGCGCGCTCGCCGCGGCCGACGGCGCCGCGGAGGCCACCACCCCCGCCGACGCGGCGCGCGACGCCGACGTCGTACTGCTCGCCGTGCGGGACCAGGCCCAGGTCGACAGCGCGCTGTTCGGCCCGGACGGGGTCGCGCCCGCGCTGCGCGCCGGCGCCGTCGTCGTGCTCACCAGCACGGTCGGTCCCGACGCGGCCCGCGCCACGGCCACCGCGCTCGCCGAGTACGGCGCCCTGCTGGTGGACGCCCCCATCAGCGGCGGCCCGACCCGCGCCGGCAACGGCGATCTGCTGATCGTCGTCGGCGCGGAACCCGCCGCCCTCGACCTGGCCAGGCCCGTGCTGGACCGGCTCGCGTCCACACTCACCGTCATCGGCGGCAACCCCGGCGACGGACAGGCGCTCAAGGCCATCAACCAGCTGCTCGCCGGCATCCACATCGCCGCCGCCGCCGAGGCCGTCGCCCTCGCACGCGGCGTCGGCCTCGACCCGCGGACGGTGATCGACAGCCTCAGCCAGGGGGCCGCCGGATCGTTCATGTTCGCCGACCGCGGCCCGCGCATGGCACAGGCGTACGGGGACGACGCGGACGCCGTCGAAGTCCGCTCCCGGCTCGACATCTTCGTCAAGGACATGGGCATCGTCACCGGCATCGCGAAGAACGCGCACGTCCCGGTGCCGCTGGCCTCCGCCGCCGAGCAGCTGTATCTGCTGGGCGAGCGCGCCGGGCTGGCCGGCCGCGACGACTCGTCCATCGTCACCGTGCTCTCACCGGTGAGCGAGGGCGACCGATGAGCCACAACTCCCTGCTGCTGATAGCGGCGGCAGGCGTCGCCCTGCTGCTCCTGCTCATCATCAAGGTGAAGGTCCAGCCCTTTGTCGCGCTCATGGTCGTCAGCATCGGGGTCGCCCTCGCGGCCGGGGTGCCCGCCGCGGACCTCGTGGCGACCATCGAGGAGGGGATGGGCTCGACCCTCGGCCATATCGCCACCATCATCGCGCTCGGGGCGATGATCGGCCGGATCGTCGAACTCTCCGGCGGCGCCGCCTCGCTGGCGCACTCGCTCATCGCGCGCTTCGGCGAGAAACGCACCCCGCTCGCGCTCACCGTCGCCGGATTCCTGCTCGGCATCCCGGTCTTCTTCGAGGTCGGGCTGATCATCCTGATGCCGATCGCGTACGGCGTCGCCCGAGCCTCCCGCAAGCCGCTGCTCGTCTACGCACTGCCGATGAGCGCCGCCATGCTCACGGTGCACGCCTTCCTGCCGCCGCACCCGGGAGCGGTCGCCGCCGCCTCCACCATCGGCGCCGACCAGGGCTGGGTGCTGCTGTTCGGCATCCCGCTGACGGCGGTCGTGATCCTCCTCGGCTACCTGCTCGCCCGGCGCATGACGCGCCGTGAGTACAGCCTGGCGGCCGATGTGCGCGAGAAGGTCTACGGCGGCCAGGACGGCGGCGCGGGCTCTGCCGAGTCCGGCGCCGAGCACGCCGAGGAGGGGCCGGACGGGCTGCCCGCGGCCACCACCGCTAACCCGCCGTCCTTCGCCATGGTGGTGAGCCTGATCGTCACCCCGATCGCGCTCATCCTGCTCGGCACCATCGGAACGAACACCCTCGCCGAGGGCTCCGTGCTCCGCGCCGTACTGACCGTGCTGGGCGCCCCCATGGTCGCCCTGCTCATCGCGGCGGGGCTCGCCGCCTACTTCCTCGGGGTCCGGCGCGGCTGGACGCGAGGCCAGATCTCCACCGTGATGGGCTCGGCGCTGCCGGGCGTCGCCATGGTGATCCTGGTGGCCGGCGCGGGCGGAGTCTTCGGCAAGGTCCTGGTCAAGACCGGCATCGGCGACGCCGTCGCGGACATCCTGGACCGTACTGGACTCCCGCTGCTGGCGCTGGCGTTCGTGATGACCCTGCTGCTGCGCGCCGTACAGGGCTCGGCCACCGTCGCCCTGGTGGCGACGGCCGGGCTGATCACCCCGCTGCTGCACCGCACCGATCTGTCGGCGCAGCAACTGGCCCTGGTCTGTCTGGCGATGGGCGCGGGCGCGCTGGCCGTGTCGCACATCAACGACGCCGGGTACTGGATGTTCACCAAGCTGGCCGGGCTGGACGTCAAGGACGGTCTGCGCACCTGGACCGTGCTGACCACGGCGATGGGCGTGAGCGGATTCGCACTGACCGGCCTGCTCTGGCTGGTGGTGTGAGCGTGTGACAGGCTCGGCCGCATGCGACCCGACCTGGTACTTCTCCGTGAGCTGATCGAGGCTTCGCCGGTGATCGCCACCCGGCCCGGCGGAGGAGTGGCAGCCGATCGGATCGCGGCGGCCGAGTCCGCCGTCGGGCCCCTGTCCGTCTCGTACCGCTGGTGGCTCGGCGCGTACGGCGGCGGCACGCTGAGCGGCGCGGCGCCGGCGACCGTCGTGCCGCCCGGGGCGGCCGGCGCCGAGGAGGACATCACCGCCGGGTGGCGGCTCGACGCGGGTCTGCTCTGCTTCTTCACGGAGCCGGACGGCGGCGACAGTTACCACTTCGACCTGGGACGGCGCACCGACGGGGAACACCCGGTGATCCGCCGGGACCACTTCAGCGGCGCCGAGGAGCAGGCGGCCGACTCCTTCGCCGGCTTCCTGACCGGAGAGGTCGCGCTGAGCAACGGACTGGGCCTCGGCCCCGTTCCCGGACTGGCCCGGCTCTGGCGCTCCACCCCGGGCGTCCTGCTGCCCAACGGCGTCCACGTCTACGGCCCTCATGACCTCCTGGAACGCAACGAGACCTACGGCGTGGCCGATTACGCGCCGGACTGGCTGCTCATCGGTGACGACAGCGGCGGAAGCGGACTGTTCGTCCGGCGCCACGGCGAGGACCGCGGAACCGTCCACCTCCTCGATCTCGGCGCGGGGGAGCGGGACATCGCCGGCTGCGGGGTCAGCAGGCCGGTGACGGACGATCTTCTCGGCTGGCTGGGCGACGGCGCGCCCCTCCACACCTGACCACACGGTCCCCGACCGTACGCCATCTCCGGCATGAAAGGTTTCAACGCCCCCTGCGTTCAGGGACGTTAAGCCCCTATCGAGCATCGCGTCAATGGTCCGTACCTGGAAATCTCGCGACCGCACCACAACCGCCCCACACCCTTGACACACCTCACGCGCCTCCCTACTTTCACCGCAGTGAAACGATTCACTGTCGAGTCGTATCGGAGCCGCATTGTGATCAGCAGAAGACGACTGCTCGGCACCACCGCCACCGCCATGGGATCGGCCATGGTCGCCGGGTCCGCCGTCCCCGCACTGGCCGGCACCGCCGACGCGGGAACGGGCCACTCGTCCCCAGTGGCGGCCCCGGCCTCCGCCGTCCATGTCACCGCGCCGACCGTCGAGTACGTACGGCACCCGCTCGGCCTCGACACGCCACGCCCCAGACTCAGCTGGCCCGTCGTGTCCGCCCGCCCCGGCCAGGCCCAGCAGGCGTACCAGGTACGGGTGGCCACCTCCCCGGCCCGGCTCACCCGGCCCGACGTCTGGGACAGCGGGAAGGTCCGGTCGCCGGACTCCGTCCTGGTCCCGTACGCGGGCCCCGCGCTCGCCTCCCGGACCCGCTACCACTGGTCCGTGCGCGTCTGGGGCACCGACGGCTCGGTCTCCGCGTGGAGCGCGCCGTCCTGGTGGGAGACCGCTCTCACCGACGCCTCCGACTGGTCCGCACGCTGGATCGCCGCCCCCGTCGCGCTCACCGGGCCCCCCGCGCTCGACGGTGCCTCGTGGATCTGGTTCCCCGAGGGCGACCCGGCGAGCAGCGCCCCGGCGGAGACCCGCTGGTTCCGCGGTCGCACCGATGTCCCGGCGGGCGTCACCCGGGCCCGGCTGGTCATGACGGCGGACGACGGCTACACCGCCTACGTGAACGGCGTCCAGGTCGCGCACACCGAGGCCGACGGCCCCGCCGACAACTGGCGCCGCCCCGCCCTCCTGGACGTCACCGCCCACCTCCGCACCGGCTCCAACGTCATCGCCGTCTCCGCCACCAACGCCTCCGTGGGTCCGGCCGGACTGCTCGGCCTGCTGGAGCTGACCACGGCCGACGGTGTCCGCACCTTCACCACAGGCGACACCTGGCGGACGGTCCAGCGGGAACCCGCCGGCGACTGGCGCTCCCTCGCCCACGACGACACCTCGTGGTCCGCCGCCAAGGTCCTCGCCCGCTGGGGCGGAGGCCCCTGGGGCAGGGTGACCGTCCCTTACTCGCCCGCCGCCCAGCTGCGCCAGGAGTTCCGGCTCCCGCGCAAGTCCGTCGCGCGCGCCCGCCTCTACGCCACGGCCCTCGGCGTGTACGAGGCGTACGTCAACGGACAGCGCGTCAGCGAGGACCGGCTCGCCCCCGGCTGGACCGACTACCACAAGCGGGTCCAGTACCAGACCTACGATGTCACCGGCCTGCTCGGCACCGGCGCCAACGCCCTCGGCATCACCCTCGCCGCCGGCTGGTACGCCGGCAGCGTCGGCATGTTCGGCCCCCACCAGTACGGTGAACGTCCCGCACTCATGGCCCAGTTGGAGATCACCTACACCGACGGCAGCACCGAACGCGTCGTCTCCGACGCCGGCTGGCGCAGCATCATCGGCCCCGTCACCAGCGCCGACCTGCTGATGGGCGAGGACTACGACGCCCGGCTGGAGACCCCGGGCTGGACCCGCGCCGGATTCGACGCCTCGGACTGGGCCGCCGCCGAACCGGTCCCCGCGACAACCGCCGCCCTCGTCGCGGCCGTTGACGGCCCCTCGCGGGTCGAGACCGACCTCCCGGCCCGTACCGTCACCGAACCGAAGCCCGGCGTCTTCGTCTTCGACCTGGGCCAGAACATGGTCGGTACGGTCCGGCTCAAGGTCACCGGCGCCGCCGGCACCACCGTACGGCTGCGCCACGCCGAAGTACTCAACCCCGACGGCACGCTCTACACCACCAACCTCCGTACCGCCCGCGCCACCGACACCTACACCCTCAAGGGCGGCGGCAAGGAGACCTACGAGCCGCGCTTCACCTTCCACGGCTTCCGCTACGTCGAGGTGACCGGCTACCCGGGCCGGCCGTCGCGCGACGCGGTCGTGGGCCGTGTCATCCACACCTCGGCGCCGCTCACCATGGACTTCAAGACGGACAGCCCCCTGCTCAATCAGCTGCACAGCAACATCACCTGGGGCCAGCGGGGCAACTTCCTCTCCGTGCCCACCGACACCCCCGCCCGTGACGAACGCCTCGGCTGGACCGGGGACATCAACGTCTTCGCCCCCACCGCCGCCTACACCATGGAGTCGGCCCGCTTCCTCACCAAGTGGCTCTGGGACCTGCGCGACGACCAGGCGTCCGACGGCGGCTTCACCGACGTCGCGCCGTTCGTTGGCACGGTCG
Organism: Streptomyces sp. NPDC093109; assembly: GCF_040701725.1. Taxonomy (NCBI): domain Bacteria; kingdom Bacillati; phylum Actinomycetota; class Actinomycetes; order Kitasatosporales; family Streptomycetaceae; genus Streptomyces; species Streptomyces sp. NPDC093109. The sequence goes on along the minus strand of NZ_JBFBEZ010000025.1, from coordinate 18,467 downwards.
GCAGGGGCGTAGCGGGCTGGGGGGACGCGGGGGTCACCGTCCCCTGGGCGCTCTACCAGGCGTACGGAGACACCCGGGTACTGGAACAGTCCTGGGCCTCGATGCTCAAGTGGCTCGACTACCTGGAGCGGAACAGCAACGCCTACCTGCGCCCGGACCAGGGTTACGGGGACTGGCTCAACATCCAGGACGAGACCCCCAAGGACGTCATCGGCACCGCCTACTACGCCCACAGCGCCGACCTCGTCGCCCGGACCGCCGAGGCGCTCGGCAAGGACCCCGCGCCCTACCGCGCCCTGTTCGACCGGGTCAGGACCGCCTTCCGTACCGCGTACGTCACCGCGGGCGGCCGGGTGAAGGGCGACACCCAGACCGCCTACGTGCTGGCCCTCTCCATGGATCTGCTGGCACCCGCAGACCGGGCCCCCGCCGCGGACCGGCTCGTCCAGCTGATCGAGGCGAAGGACTGGCACCTCTCGACGGGCTTCCTCGGCACCCCGCGACTGCTGCCCGTACTCACCGCCACCGGCCACCAGGACGTCGCGTACCGGCTGCTGCTCCAGCGCACCTTCCCCAGCTGGGGCTACCAGATCGACCGGGGCGCCACGACGATGTGGGAGCGCTGGGACTCCATCACCCCCAGCGGCGGCTTCCAGGACGCCGGCATGAACTCCTTCAACCACTACGCGTACGGCTCGGTCGGTGAGTGGATGTACGCGAACATCGCCGGCATCGCACCGCGCGCCCCCGGCTTCCGCGAGATCACCGTCAGGCCCAGGCCCGGCGGCGGACTGACCCGGGCGGAAGGCCGCTTCGACTCGGTCTACGGACCGATCACCACCAAGTGGCGGACAGGCGCCGGCGGGTTCGAGCTCACCGTCTCCCTCCCGGCCAACACCACCGCCGAGGTGTGGATACCGACCGCCGGTACCAGGAAGCCCGGCGCCGGCGGCGCCACGTTCCTGCGGAAGGAGGACGGCTGCGCCGTCTTCGCCGTGGGCCCGGGCAGACACCATTTCACGGCCTGACCAAGGACGGAGCGCACTGCGGCACAGGGTCAGCGGGGCAGGCGCAGACGTCTGCCCCGCGCCGCGTGCGCGCCGCGCCCACGCCGTCGGGTGGAGGGGGTGAGCAGCAGGAAGATGGTGGCCAGAACGGCGATCGCCTGCGCCACGACGGAGAGCCGCTTCTCCGTGTACCAGACGGGCTCGTACATGTTCGGCACCGGACCCAGGGTGCCGACGTCGACGTACCGGTAGACCAGCAGCAACGCGAGGCCACCGGCGGCGACGAGCCAGGCGAAGAGATCGCCGGGCACCCGCCGCCAGGCCAGCACCAGCAGCGCGGCGAGCGAGGCGAGACCCGCCTCGATACGGAAGAGGTCCCCCTGGCTGATGCTCCCCGAGACCGTGTCGTACTGATCCGCGAGGTGCGCGTGCAGATACGCGTCCCAGGCGAGCGCGGCGGCGGCCACCAGGCGCGCCACCGCCCGCAGAACGCGACGGGTCCCGCCCGTACGGGCGAACGCGTCGGGGATGACTGAGGACATCGCTGCTCCCGCGGGGTGCTCTTCCGGCCGGCCGTGCCACGTACGCCCCACTAGACGGCACGTGCGGGACCGGGGCCACCGGACGGGCCCGTCCGGTGGAGCCCGACGGGCCCGTGACCTGTCGGCCGCGCCCGCTGTTCACCGGGTGGAAGTCCGAGGCAAGGAGTCCCACCCCGTGAGAGCAGTGCATCCGCTCCGCCGGATCGGCCGCTGTATCGCCCTGGCCGCCGCCCTCCTGGTGCTGGGCACGGCCACCACGGGCGGCTGGCTCTACACCCGGCTCAGCGGCAACATCCATGGCGCCGCCGTGGACGGCGCGCTCGGCGACAACCGGCCCGGTGCCACCCGGGGCGGCCGGAACATCCTGATCATCGGGTCGGACAGCCGCACGGGACTGGGCGACGACTACGGCGCGGAGCTGACCTCCATGCAGTCCGACACACTGATGCTGCTCCATGTCGGCGGCAGCGGGAAGTGGGCCACCGTCGTATCGCTCCCGCGCGACTCCTGGGTACACATCCCCGCGTGCCGCCAGGGCGACGGCACTCTCTCCGCCCCGCACAGCTTCAAGATCAATGAGGCGTTCGCCATCGGCGGCTCGGGCGGAGACGCCGCCAGGGCCGCGGCCTGCGCGATCAAGACCGTCGAACAGAACACCCGGGTCCGGGTCGATCACTTCATGATCGCGGACTTCCGCGGCTTCACCGGCATGGTCAACGCCCTCGGCGGGGTGGAGATCTGTCCCGAGCGGCCGATCCACGACGCGAAGGCCCGGCTGGATCTCGGGGCGGGCTGCCAGACCGTACGCGACGCGCAGGCCCTCGGCTACGTACGGGCCCGCTACAGCCTCGGGGACGGCACGGACCTCGGCCGGATCGGCCGCCAGCAGGAGTTCCTGCGGGCTCTGGCGGCCAAGGCCAGGGACCGGCTCCACCACCCCCGGGCGCTGTACGGCTTCCTCGACTCGGCCACCGCGTCGCTGACGACCGATCCCGCCCTGGCCGACCTGCGCCGCCTCTACGACCTGGCCGCCGGCATCCGGGGCATGGACGCCGACCGGATCACCTTCCTCACCGTGCCCAACTACCCCCGGCGGCGTGACGTCCCCGGCGACACGGCCAACGTCGTCTGGAACCCGCCCGCCGCCGAGCGGCTGTTCACCGCGCTCACCCTCGACCGGGAGATCACCGCGGACCGGCTGCGCGAGGCGGCCGGCCGGCTGCCCCCGGCGCCGGACACCGTCCGGGTCGCCGTCCTCAACGGCACCGGTGTGGCCGGCCGGGCCCGCGAGATCGCCGACCGGCTGCGCGCCCTGGGCTTCTCCGTCACCGCCGTCGCCAACGCCCCCGCCCCGGTCGCGGCGACCACCCTCACCCACCCCGAGGGCCTCGCCGCCCAGGCGCGGACCCTGGCCGCCAGACTGCCGGGGCTCACCCCTGAACTCTCCGCCGCCGCGGCCCCGGACACCGTCACCCTCACCATCGGCCCGGATCTGCCCACCCCCGGATAAAAGGCCCCGGGGCAGGCGCCACGGCAGGCACCGTGGAGGCCGGCTCAGGGCGGCCTCCAGCCTCCGGAAGAGGAACGGCAGCATGCCGACAAGCAGCGAGATGACAGTGAATGAGTGTCGTTTCATGACATCAACGATCCCCGGAACGCCCGCCGCTGACTATCCGGAAGATCCCTGATCAATGGCAGGGAAAACCCTCAGTCCAGTCAGGGGCGCGAGAGCGCGAGCAGGGCCGAGTAAGCGCTCTGGACAAAGGCCCCGTCGGCCGCCGGCCCCGTGTTCGCCAGCGCCACCACGGCCGTACGGTGGGCCGGGCTGAACCCGGTGAACGACGTGAAGCCGCGCGTACCGCCGGAGTGGTGGTAGACATCGCCGTCCGGCCGGACGCGGATGTTCCAGACGAGCGCCAGCCGCTTCGCGCCGCCGCGCAGGGCGAGCCGGGGACGGACCACATCGGCCAGCGCCGCCCGCAGCTCATCCGGCCCCCGCGCGGCGGCGGGGTCCAGCAGGGCGTCGAGCAGCGCCAGCAGGTCGCGCGCCGTGGACCGCACGGCGCCCGCCCCGGCCAGCCCGGGAATCCGCCAGGCCGGCCGCGGCCGGCCGTGCCAGTGGCCGGTGGCCTGCGGTCCGTTCGGCGCGCAGCCGGTGTGGCACAGCCCGAGCGGCTCCAGCACCCGGGCCGTGAGGAGCTCGCCGTACCGCCGGCCCCCGCATCCCCGCTCCTTCCGCTCACCCGGCTCTCCTTGTTCTCCCCGTTCACTCCACTCTTCCCGCTGCTCCGGCCTGCCGTCGGCGGCCACGGTCAGCAGATGGCCGAGGAGCCCGACCCCGAAGTTGGAGTACCGCACCCGGTCGCCGGGCCGGGTGCGCGTACGCGTTCCGGCGAGGGAGCTCAGCACATCGGCGGTGGTGAACCCGGCGTACGGGTTGCTGAACCACCGGGGCGCCGCGGCGGCCAGGAAACCGGGTGGCAGCCGGGGCAGCCCCGAGGTGTGGGTGGCCAGATGGAGCGGGGTGATGGCCCCACCTGGCGTCCGGGGGAGCACGCCGTACGGCAGGAACCGGGAGAGCGGATCGCCGTAAGCCATCTCCCCCCGGGCCACCTGTTCGGCGAGCAGCAGCGCGGTGAAGCACTTGGTGACCGAGCCGACCTCGAACCGGGTGTCGGCCGTGACCGGGCCGCCCCCGCCGTACGCCGATCCGCCGACCGCCGATCCGCCGTACCCCGTACTGCCGTGCGTCACGATGGCCCAGCGCTCGCCCTGGCGCAGCGCGACCGCCACCCCCGAGGCTCCGCGCGCCGCCGCGGCAATCGCGGCAGCCGGACGGCGCGCCCAGTCGGGCGGTGGCGGGTGGTCCGCGGACTTCATCTCGTACACCCCGCCGCTGTCCGCGCCGGTGTCCGCACCCGCCGCCGCTCCGGCGGCCCCGGCCGTGCCCGCCGTCACGCGCGGGCGCCGAGCGTACGGGAGACGGCGAGCGTTCCGGCGACGGCGGCGACCACGGTGGTGTGGTGGTGGGTGACGAACCGTTCGTGATCGTCCCCGGTGACGGGCTCGCCGTCGCGGGGCATCAGCCCGTCCTCGTGCTGGATCGCGGCCAGTCGCTCCCAGTCCGCGGGGGCGCTCAGAGGCTCGGGCAGACAGTGATCGACGATGAGCAGCTCCGCCACCAGGTCCCATTCGCCGATCTCGGTCCAGATGTCGATCCAGACGGGAAGCCACCGGGTGAGGTAGCGGCAGATGTCGGTGGGCAGCGCGCCGGGCAGCCGTCCCCAGTCCGTGATGTGGAAGACGGTGTGGGTCATGCTGTACGCGGTCAGCCAGTCGATCAGCCACGGTTCGGGCAGCGCGCCCAGCCAGGTGGCCCGGGTCAGCCCGGCCCAGTCGGTGGCGTCGAACCCCTCGCCGAGGTCGAAACCACTGATCCGGGCGGCGTTGGCGACGGCCAGCCGCCGGTTGGGCAGAACCTCCGCCGCGCGCGTCGAGCGCAGCGACGTCGTGTGTGCCAGCAGCGCGTCCAGTTCCTCGTTGCGGTAACCGCAGCGCGCGAAATGGGCGTATGTCTCCAGCGGGTCGCTCATCATCGGATAGCGCAGCAGCCGTTCGTGGAGCATGGAGCCGCCGCCGAGCTGCTTCCAGCTGAAGTCCAGCAGCTCGCGCGCCAGCCGCAGTTCCCCGGTACCGGCCACCGCCTCGCGCATCACGAGCGAGGCGGCGAGGCCGGTCTCGCCGAGCGGCTTGTAGACGGTGTCGGGCTCGGCCAGCTCCGCCGTGGTGTCGGGCGGCAGCGCGCCGTGCTCCCGGTGTGTGTGGAGCCAGGCCAGTGCCAGGCTGCTGACGCGGTGGGCGTTCTGCGTGACGGACATGGCCATCGGGTCTTGGTCCGATCGGGTGGCGCGTACGGGGGAGGAAGGCCCGCACGAGAGCGGCGGGGTCAGCGAGGCGACGGATGCAGCAGCGACAGCGGAGATAGCAGAGGTGGTAGAGACAACAGAGGCAGAGGCAGCGGCGGCTGCCGTGCGAACAGGGTCAAGCGGCAAGCAGACGCCGGGCGATCGCCATATCCAGCGCCGGCCGGTCGCCGCCCGCCATCAGAGCGATGTGCTCTACCAACGGCCCCGGATCCAGCGGCAGTTCCACCCCGTCCGCGCGCAGCCACGCCAGCCAGCGCGTGATCCGCGCGGCGGTGGCGTAGTCCCGGCGCAGTACGGCGCGGGCGGCCCCGCGGGCCAGCCTCAGCGGCGCGCCTCGGGCCGCGTCGTGCACCGGACCGTCCAGCCCCGGCAGGGCCAGGGTGCACAACTGCCCCATCCTGACCGACCACGCGGCCCACTCCGCACCGCCCGCACCGCCCGCACAGTCCGCACCGCCCGAACCATCCGGCTCCGGTCGCGGCGCGTGTACGCCGTCGGCGTGGCGACCGGTGAGTACGGCCAGCAGACTGACGGTGGCCCAGTCGCGCCAGGCCATCAGCCAGGCCGCCTCGGGTCCGCCGGGCGGTGCGGGCACCGCCTCGGCCGCGGGCGGCAGCGCGCTGAAGGAGAGGGCGACGGCCGCCGCGTCACCGGTATGCAGTACTGCCCCGGTCAGCAGCGCCGGGGCCAGGGCATCGGCGCCCAGAATCCGGACGGCGGCCAGCGCGGCGCCGGGATCCGCGGCGCTCTCCACGTGCTCGGCGACCATGGCGGTGCCCCCGGAGCCCGAAAGGGCTCCGAGAGCACGTCGTGCCAGGCCGGCCGCCGATGCTTGGTACGCGGCGGTCCGCGACTGGTCTTCCGTCACCTGTCCTTGGGCTCCTTCGGCGAGAGAAGGGCCAGCAGAAGCAGAATGCCGCCCGCTTCCGGCGCGTAGACCGGAGCGTCGCTGATCGGGGCTTCGGGTTCGGCCATCGCCGTTCCCAACGCCGCGGTGTCCAGAGTGATTTCTCCCGGCCTGATGGTCTGAGAAAGCATCAGTGAGCTCTCCTCGTAGAGATGCCATCGCCCCGACTGGGCAATGCCAGAAGTGACTCTAATCATTGTGTGACAAACCGGCCATTCAGGACGGGCGTCCGGACCTCAACGCGCTGTCCTGTACATGGAACGGAACGGTCGTCACCACGATCTTCGGCAGATGCCGCAGTGCCCGCCGCAGCCGTCCCGCCAGCGGGCTGTGGAGAATCCGATGCCACCAGTGCCGTACGACGATCTCCGGGATGATGACAGTGATGGTCAGATCCGGCCGCTGATGGTGCAGCGTCTCGATATAACTGATCAGCGGTGCCACGATCGCGCGGTACGGAGAGACGACGATCCGCAGCGGCAGATGGTCGCCCCACAGCATCCACGCCTCGCGGAAGCGCTCCGCGTCCTCGTCGCTCGGGCTGACATGGAGGGCGAGGACGGGCTGCTGGAGCGAGGCCGCGTAGGCCAGCGCCCGCACGCTCGCCTGGTGCAGCGCGTCGATCGGCACGACCGAGAGATGGCGGATCTCCTCGGGCGTGTCCTCTTCCTCGGAGTCGTCCGCGTTCTCCGAATCCCTCGGACCCGCCGTGCCGCCGCGCGCCGGTGAGCAGGGGTCGGGCGGCGGCGTGAGCGTACCGCCGGGGATCTCGATCATCTGCGGACGCAGTCGAAGCGCCGCGGTCACCCGGTCGTAGTGGCGCCGGATCCGCGTCGTCACCAGCAGGAACCCGGCGACGGCCAGGATCGCGACCCACGCGCCCTCGGTGAACTTGGTGATGCCCGCCGTCACGAAGACGAGCGCCGAGAGCAGTGCGCCCGTGGCATTGAAACACAGGCTCTTGCGCCAGTGCCGGTCGCGCCGCCGCCACCAGTGCACCACCATGCCGGTCTGGGAGAGGGTGAACGCGAGGAACACCCCGACGGCGTACAGCGGGATCAGTGACGCCGTCCTGCCCTCGAACGCGACGTAGACGATCGCCGCCGCCACCGAGAGCACGATGATTCCGTTGCTGAACGCCAGCCGGTCGCCCAGCCGGGTGAAGATCCGCGGCGCGTAGTTGTCCCGCGCCAGCAGGAACAGCACCCGCGGGAAGTCGTTGTACGCGGTGTTCGCCGCGAGCAGGAGCACCAGAGCCGTCGCCGCCTGGGTGAAGACGTACATCCCGCCGGAACCGAAGCTCCGGTGGGCCAGTTGGGACAGCACGGTCTCCTGGGAGTTGGGGATCACACCCTCCAGATGGACCATGGCGACCGTCCCCGCGAACAGCGCGACGAGCAGCCCGATCATCCAGGACAGCGTCGTGCGCGCGTTGCGCCAGGGGACGGGTTTGAACGCGGGTACGGCGTTGGAGATCGCCTCGATCCCGGTCATCGCCGTCGAGCCCGACGCGAACGCCCGCATCACCAGGAGCAGGCCGACCCCCTCCGCCGCGTGCAGCGGCGGCGTCGGTACGGACGCGAAACCGCGGCCCGCCGCGTGGTACAGCCCGAAGCCGACCAGCGCCGCGATGGCGATGATGAAGGCGTACGTCGGCGCGGCGAACACCGCGCCCGCCTGCCGGACCCCGCGCAGATTCCCCGCCAGCAGCAGCGCGATGACCAGTACCCCGATCAGTACGGCCTCGTCGTTCAGCCCGGGGAGCGCCGAGGTCACCGCCGCCACCCCGGACGAGACCGAGACCGCGACGGTCAGTACGTAGTCCGTCATCAGCCCGGCGGCGGCCACCAGCCCCGGCGTCCGCCCCAGATTGTCGGTGGCGACGATGTACGAACCACCCCCGTGCGGGTACGCACGGATCGTCTGGCGGTACGACAACCCCACGGCCAGCATCAGGAAGGCGATCGCCAGGGCCACCGGCACCGAGTAGGCCAGCCCCGCCGTACCGGCGAGGACCAGGACCGCGAGCATCGCCTCGGGACCGTACGCCACCGACGACAGCGCGTCCGCCGAGAGCACCGGCAGCGCCACCAGCTTGCGCATCCGCTCGCGCGCGATCGCCGTGCTCCGCAGCGGCGCCCCCAGCACCGCCCGCCGTACGCGCGCCCCGAACCCGGCGGCCGGCGCCGCGTCGCCCGCGAGCGCCTCCGGCCCGCCCGCCTCCGTACCGGACGGCTGCCCACCGAGCGGGGCGACCCGGACGAACCGGCCGAAGCGGGCCGGTACGATCTGCGCGGGTTCGGGATAGCTGCCGAGGTCCGGATCGACCGGCAGCGCCTCGCGCCACGCCTCCGGGCCGACGGAGACCCGTCCCCACTCCCGCCCCACCATCCTCAGCAGCATCGACTGCTCGGCGTCGAGCTTCGGCACCGAGACGGGCCCGGCCGCCGAGTCGGCGGAATCCTGGCCGCTCTGACCGTTCTGACCGTCCGGGGCTCCTCGGGTATCCGTCACATCCGTGAGTCTCTTCGGCGGACCGGCCCACGGGCCCCACCCGCGCCCGGCGACACACGGGCGCGGGCGTCGACCACCCGTTCGGCGGCAGCACCGGCACAGCCGGGCGCGCGGCTACTGGTTCGTCTTCGGCAGCCCCTTCGGGTTCAGCTCGGAGGAGGACACGGCCTCGTTCGCCAGCCCCCAGCGATCCAGCACCTTCTGGTACGTGCCGTTCTTGATTACGGTGTTGAGCGCTTCCTGAATGGACTTGATCAGCCCGTTGTCCTTCTTCGTGGTGGCCGCGATCTCGCCCTGGACATCGGCGCCGCCGCCCGAGTACGTACCGATGATCTCGGTCTGTCCGACGGACGCGACGTGGTACGCGGCCGTCGGGTTGGGGCCGAGATAGGCGTCGAGCCGCCCGGAGCCGAGGGCGAGATAGTAGTCGGTCGCGTTCTGGTAGTACTTGATGTCGGTGGGCTTGAGCCCCTTCTTCACGTTCTGCTCGCTCCAGGTGACCAGCAGCTTCTCCTGGTTGGTGCCGGAGCCGACCCCGATGGTTCTGCCGGCCACATCCGCCGGCTTGCTCACCTTCCAGCCGGCGCCCTTCTTGGCCTCGAAGGCGAGGTTGTCCAGGCGGTACGTGGCGAAGTCGTACTTCTCCTTGCGCTCCTCGGTGACCGTGATGTTGCTCAGCCCCGCGTCGTACTTGCCGCTGTCGAGCCCGACGAAGATATTGGCCCAGTCGACCGTGTTGTAGTGCGGTTTGAGCCCGAGCACATTCGCGATGAGCGAGGCGATGTCCGGCTCCACGCCGATCACGGTCTTGTCGTCGGTGGCGTAGAAACCCAGCGGGGGCGCGGTGCCGGTCGTCCCGACGATCTCCAGGGTGCCCCGCTTGCGGATCGCCTCCGGTACGAGGGCGGCGATGGAATCCACCTTGGGGGTGGTCACCCGGTTCTGGTCCGGGCCCAGGTTGATCTTCGACCCGCTACCGCCGGCGCCCTTGGCCGCGACCGTGCCGGTGGTGTCGTCGGCGGAGTTGCCGCAGGCGGTGAGCGAGAACGCGGTGGCGAGGCCCAGCAGGGCGGCGGCGGTACGGACGAGGGAACGGCGCGGCGGCACGGTGACTCCTTGACGGGATGGCGGATGAAGCGGAAACGGAAACGGAAGCGGAAACAGGGAGAGGGCGATGGTGGTCCGGCGGACCTCGATGAGCGGACGCCCGGTCAGAGAACCTTCGAGAGAAACGCCTTCGTACGTTCGTGACGCGGCCGGTCGAGCACCTGCCCCGGCGGGCCCTGTTCGACGATCACGCCCTCGTCCATGAAGACGACAGTGTCGGCGACCTCACGGGCGAAGCCGATCTCATGGGTGACGACGATCATGGTGGTCCCGCTGACGGCCAGGTCCTTGATGACGTCCAGGACCTCACCGACCAGCTCCGGGTCGAGCGCCGAGGTCGGCTCGTCGAAGAGCAGCACCTTCGGCTCCAGCGCGAGCGCGCGGGCGATGGCCACACGCTGCTGCTGGCCACCGGAGAGCTGACGCGGATAGGCGTCCGCCTTGTCGGCGAGCCCCACCCGCTCCAGCAGCGCCCCCGCCTGCTCGACGGCCTCCTTACGGGGGCGGCGCAGCGCCGAGACGGGGGCCTCGATGATGTTCTCGACGACGGTCAGGTGCGGGAAGAGGTTGAAGTTCTGGAAGACGAATCCGATGTGGAGCCGCTGTTTGAGCACCTCCCGCTCCTTGAGCTCGTGGAGCGTGGAGCCGGCGCGGCGGTAGCCGATCAGCTCCCCGTCGATGCTCACGTACCCGCGGTTGAGCTTTTCGAGGTGGTTGATGCTGCGCAGCAGCGTCGACTTGCCCGAACCGGACGGGCCGAGCACGACCGTCACCTCACCGGCACGGACCTGGAGGTCGACTCCGCGCAGCACTTCGAGTGCGCCGAAGTTCTTGTGGACGCCGCGTACTTCGACCATCGGACGGCGGCTGTCGGTGCTCATTTCTGGAACCCTCCGGTGGCGGCGGCAGCCCGCATCCTGTCGCCGAACGCCCTCGCGCGCTGGAACGGGGTGGGCGGGGGAGTGCGCTCGGAGCCGCGCGCGAAGTGCCGCTCCACGTAGTACTGGGCGATGGACAGCAGGGTGGTCAGCAGGATGTACCAGGCCGTGGCGACCATCAGCAGCGGTACGACCCGGCCGTTGCGGCCGTAGATCACCTGCACCTGGTAGAACAGCTCGCCGATGGCCATGACGGAGACGATCGAGGTGCCCTTGAAGAGGGAGATCACCTCGTTGGCCGCGTTGGGCAGGATGCCGCGCATCGCCTGCGGCAGCAGAACGCGGCGCAGTTGCCGCAGCCGGGGGATGCCGAGCGCGGCGGCGGCCTCCAGCTGCCCGCTGTCGACGGAGATGATCCCGCCGCGCACGATCTCCGCGGCGTAGGCGGCCTGGTGCAGTGCGAGTCCGATGACGGCGGCCGAGAGGGCACCGACCAGATTCATCGTGTCGAAGCTCCACAGCACCGGACCGAAGGGAACGCCGACCCCCAACTCCTTGTAGAGATAAGCCAGGTTGAACCAGAACAGCAGTTGCACGATGAGCGGGATCGACCGGAAGGCCCAGATGTACGTCCAGGCGATCGTCTGGAGGATCACACTGCGCGACAGCCGCATGAAGGCGAGGGCGATCCCGAGGGCGAAGCCGATCGCCGTTCCGTAGAAGGTGAGTTGAAGGGTCACCCACACGGCCTTCAGTACGGTGTCGGCCGTGAGATAGCGGAAGAAGATGTCCCACTCCCACCCCGGATTGGTGAGCAGACCGTGGCTGAACTGGGCGACGACGACCAGCGCGGCGGCGCCCGCGGCCCAGCGCCAGTAGTGGCGCGCGGGAACGACCCTCAGCGCGGCGAGATCCTCGCCGTCGCGCACCTCGTCGGGACGGGGCGACGGCGCGGAGGCGGGAGAGGGGACGGCTGTGGTGGTGGCGCCGGCCGTCGGTCGGGCGCCGGTTGTCGAGCCGGCGTCGGTCGTGGTGTCCATTCAAGGGCTCCTGCGGGTCACGTGTGTTCGGGCGGGCTGACGCGGGACATCTCCACGGCCGGGACCCCGCGGCGGCGGTCCGTGAGCGCCTTCTCGAACGGCAGCGGGCCGATCGTCTCCGGATCGGCGCCCGTGTCGAACAGCGGTGTGTACCCGGCCGCCAGATACAGCCCACGGGCCTCCGGCTGGCGCGGCCCGGTGGTCAGCCAGACCCTGCGGTACCCCTGTACGGCCGCGATCCGCTCCAGCTCCCCGACCACGCGCCGCGCGAGCCCGCGCCGCCGGTGGGCGGAGTGCGTCCAGATGCGCTTGAGCTCGGCCGTGGTCGCGTCGTAGCGGCGGAACGCGCCCCCGGCGACCGCCTCACCGTGCTCCAGCAACAGCAGCAGCACCCCGTGCGGCGGGTCGAACTCCGAGGCCGGATACCGCTCCAGCTCGCCGTGCGCGTCCTTGCCGTACCGGGCCGCGTACTCGTCGCCCAGCTCCCGCAGCATCGGGCGCACCAGCGGATCGGCCACCCGGGTCCGCAGCCAGGTCGCCCCGTCCGGCCGGGCCACGGAGGTCATCGGCCGGCCCCGGCGGCGCGCGGGCCGAGGATCTCAGGGTCGAGGGTCTCCGGACCCCGGCGGGCGCCCTCGGCATCGCGCCGGGCCACGCCCTCCCGTACCAGCGGGATGACATGCCGGCCGAAGTCGATGGCGTCGCCGAGCAGGTCGTAGCCGCGGGCGGAGATGATGTCCACACCGAGGTCGTAGTAGTCGAGCAGCGCCCGGGCGACCGTCTCCGGCGTACCGACCAGGGCGTTGGAGTTGCCCGCGCCGCCCGTCGCCGCGGCCGTCGGGGTCCAGAGCGCCCGGTCGTACCGTTCACCGTCCTGGGCGATCGAGATCAGCCGCCGCGACCCCGCGTTCTCGGGCTCGCCGCGGCGGTGGTGGCGCACGACCGTGGCATCGCCCCGCGCCTTGCGCGCCTTGATCGCGTCGACCGTCCGGTACGCCTTCTCCCAGGCCAGCTCCTCCGTCGGCGCGATGATCGGCCGGAACGCCACCTGGATACGGGGCGGGGTCGCCCGCCCCGCCGCGCGGGCCGCCGCCCGTACCGACTCGATCTGCTCCGCCGTCCGCTCCAGCGGCTCGCCCCACAGCGCGTAGACGTCCGCCTCTGCGCCACCCGCCGCGTACGCCGCGGCCGACGAACCGCCGAACGACACAACGGGCCGCGGCTGCTGGACCGGGAACACATCGCTGACGAAGTCGTGGAACCTGTAGTGCTCGCCCTCGTGGTCGAAGGACTCGTGCGAGGTCCAGATCCGCTTGACGATCTCGATGTACTCGCGGGTGCGGGTGTACCGCTGGTCCTTGGTGAGTGTGTCGCCCTCGCGCCCCTGTTCGTGGTCGTTGCCGCCGGTGATGAAGTGCACCGTGAGCCGGCCGTCGCTGATCCGGTCCAGCGTCGCGAACGTCTTCGCGGCGAACGTCGGATACGAGACGTTCGGCCGGTGCGCGAGGAGGATCTGGAGCTTGTCCAGCCGGGAGGCGATGTACGCGGCGGCCGGCGCAGGATCGGGCGAGCCGGACCCGTACGCGAAGAGCACCCGGTCCCAGCCGTGATCCTCATGGGCGCGGGCGAGCTTGAGTGTGTATTCCTTGTCGAACGCGGCTCCGGAGCGCGGGCCGGTCTCCGACCCGTCGTTGGTGGCGGCGATACCGAGGAACTCCACAGGCATGAGGGACCTTTCGGGCAGGACAGGACGGGGGAACGTACGGACGCGGGCACACGGACATGGCCGGCCGACGGCAGCACGCGGTACGGAGTGCGGAGTGGCGGAGTACGAGGTACGTGTGACGCGGTACGTGGACGCGGTACGCGGCCGGAGCCGAACGTGACGGCGAGAGGCGCGTCAGGGGTACGGCGGCAGCGTGCGCTACGGGGTCACGGGGAGGTGTGGAAGGGGCGGCCGGTCGGGCGGGCCCGCTGCCGGGTCAGGCGCAACAAGAGGCGGACCACACGCGACCGAAGTCGATGTGCCCGCGGGTGACCAACGGCAGCTGCTTCTGCATGAAGCCAATTGAGCACGGGACTTTCACCGAAGTCAACACATGCTCGCTCCGTGGGCGGCGGGGCCCGCTATCGTCGAGAGTGGGGGGCGGGGACAGAGCGGCAGAGGAAGTGGTCCACGTGAACAGCACGCGACAGCCGGTGGCGGAAGTCGTGGTCGCGCTCACCGGCGGGGTGAAGGAGGACGCGCGCGAGGTGTTCGGCGCGCTGCGCTCGGCATACGGCTGCGACCGCGCGGCCGACGACGTACCGAAGGAGGTGCCGGGGGCGGGGGACCGCCCGACCGTCTGGATCGCCACGTTCGACGCCTCGGACGTACGGGCGCGTCCGGCACGTCCGGTGCGGCTGACGGCCCCGGTCGTGGCCACCCTCCAGGGCGGCTACGCGGCGGTGGACAGCCTGCGCGGAAGCCTGGCCTCGGCGTTCACCGTGCGCGAGGTCGGTACGGCCTACGGTGACCAGGAGGAAGAGGTACAGCTGCGGCTGGAGAGCCGTACGTAGCCCTCGCGCGGCCCTCTCGTCCGTTCGTGTTGCGGGGCGGCGCGTACGGGCGCAGGCTGGTGACAACCCGTTCAGGGTGATCGCTCACGCTCCGTGCGCGGCGCAGCAGGTGCGCCCCGAAGCGTGCGAGTGTGCGAGTGCGCGAAGTGTGATGAGGCGTGACGAGGAGCCTTCGACCATGACCGTTCCCCTCGGGTGTCACTACGTCGTGGAATCGCCCGCCTCCGCCGAACGTGTACCGACACTGCGGCGTATCGTCTCCGCGCGCCTGCTGTTCTGGGGGCTCGGACCGCATGCCGTCGGACCCGTCTGCGCGGGCCTGGGCGAACTGGTCACCAACGTCCACCGCCATGTCGGCGTCGGCGCCCGCTGTGTGATCGAACTCCGGTGGACCGGCCGTCACTTGACGGTATCGGTCGAGGACGAGGGGCCTCGGCTGCCCCGGTTGCCGCACCTGCTCACGGCCGGCGGCGGAGGACTCGCCCACGTCGCCGCGCTGAGTGACAGCTGGGGCACCTGCGCCACGGACCGCGGCAAGGTCGTCTGGTTCACCAGGAGTGTGGAGGCGCCGCAGGGCGTCCCGAGCCTGCCGCGTACACCGCTCACCCCGGTGGGCGCGGTGCGGCGGCTGCCACTGCCCGCTGCGTGACACCGCGGCTACCTACAGTGTCTCGCCGCGGTGGGACGCTACTCGGTAAAAATTGCCATCAGTGTGGATATTCCACGCCTTTCGTCCTGTCAGTACTGCCGACGGATATGACGGAACGGTAAACGGTCTTCGCAATAAACATCAAACGCCCTCTTAACTCCTGCCTTGCCGAAGATGTTGACAGTGTCCTGCTCGTCTTGAGAAGGTTAATCAACATTGCTGCCAATTCTTAATCGGTTGCTCCTTGATGTGGGGCGCGAGCGTTGACCGAGGTGTGGAAGTGTCTGGATCCAGAGGTGGCCGTCGCGAATTGATGGCCGGACAGCTTGGCGTATGGCATGCGCAGCAAATGGATCCGGATAATCCGATCTACAACATGGGTGAATACATCGAGATTCACGGAAAGGTGAACGCGGAGTTATTTGAAGCGGCCGTGCGAAGAGTCGCCGAAGAGGTCGACTGTTTTGGCATACGTTTCGAGGTGGCCGCAAGAGAAATCCCGCAGCAGTATTTTGACCTGCGGAGCGATTGGCTGTTTCACGTGATCGACGTGAGCGGCGAGGGCGATCCCCGTTCCAGCGCGGAGAGTTGGATGCGGGCGGACATGCTGCGTCCCGTGGATCTCCGGAGCGGTGACCTTTTCACCCAGGCTCTCTTCGCGTTGGACGAAGACCGCTTCCTCTGGTACCACCGCATGCACCACATCGTCGCGGACGGACTCGCGGGATCCGTGATAGCGGCCCGAGTCGCTGCGGTCTACACGTCCCTCTCGGCCGGCGAAGCTCCTGCGTACAGTGCGATTCCCTCCAGTTCCTCACTGATGGACGCCGACGCCGATTACCGGTCGTCCGCAGAGTTCGAACAGGACCGTGCGTACTGGGCGGAGCGTCTTTCCGATCACCCTCAAGCGGTCAGCTTGAGCGGCCGGGAGCCTTCCGCCGCATGCCATGAACTGACACGTCATGCACTCCATATTCCTCCCGACGCCGCCGCGGAACTAAGAAAATCAGCACGTCGGCTGGGAACGAGTCTCTCAGGTCTGGCCATAGCCGCGAGCGCCGCCTATCTGCATCGGGCGACGGGGCAGGAGGACATCATTCTCGGTGTCCCCGTCATGGGAAGAGCAACCGCACTGCGGGACATCCCGGGAATGACGGCGAATATAGTTCCGCTGCGTCTCACCGTGCAGCCGAAGGTCACAGTGCGGGACCTTGTGAAGCAGGTGTCCCGTGGCGTAAGAGACGCCCTGCGGCATCAGCGATACCGTTATGAGGACATCCTCCGAGACCTGAAGCTCTTGGGGCGCAGCGGACTTTACCCCCTGCTGGTCAATATCGTATCCTTTGACTACGATCTGAGATTTGGTGACGCGCCCAGCAGTGCGCACGGGCTCGGCGGCATAAACTTCAATGACCTGTCGATTTCCGTGTACGACAGGTCATCCGACGGAAGCATATCCGTGGTTGTTGATGCCAACCCGGATCTTTACAGCCCGGAAGCAGCGCATGGGCATGCTGCGAAATTCCTTGACGTGATGACCTGGATGGCGCGTTCCGCCGCTGAGGAACGCGTCCACCGGATCACCTTGATGAGCCGCTCCGAGCAGCGTCTGGTTCTCCAGGAATGGAACGACACCGTCCGCGCCGTGCCCTCGGCGACGCTGCCGGAGCTGTTCCAGGCCCAGGCTGCTCGTACCCCCGAGGCGCCGGCGGTGGTCTTCGCCGGTATCGAGGTGACCTACGCCGACCTCAACGCCCGGGTCAATCGTCTTGCCCGGCTGCTGATCGATCGTGGTGTGGGTCCTGAGTCGTTGGTCGCGGTGATGATGCACCGTTCCGTCGATCTGGTGGTCGCTCTCCTTGCGGTGGTCAAGGCCGGTGGCGCGTATGTTCCCGTGGACCCTGACTATCCTGCCGAGCGGATCGCTTACGTCCTTGCCGACGCACGGCCGCTTCTGGTGCTCACCAGCGCGGACCTGGCCCTCCGTCTCGGCGGCAGCCGCCCACCGTACGTGGCCGTCGACGATCCCCGGACCGCCACCGTGCTTGAGGGCTTCTCGGTCACTGATCCCACCGACACCGAGCGCAGTACCGCCCTGCTGCCCGCCCACCCCGCGTACGTCATCTACACCTCCGGCTCCACCGGACGGCCCAAGGGTGTGGCCGTACCGCATGCGGGTGTCGTCAACTGGCTTACCTGGCTGCAGGGCACCTACAACTTGACCGCCTCGGAACGGGTGTTGCAGAAAACTCCCTTCGGTTTCGACGTGTCGGTACGGGAGTTCTTCTGGCCGCTGCTCCAGGGGGCGACGCTGGTGGTCGCCAAGCCCTCGGGCCACCGCGACCCCGGGTACCTGGCCGAGTTGATCCAACGCGAACGTGTCACGATCGCGCATTTCGTCCCCTCCCTGCTACAGGTCTTCCTCCGCGAACCGGCCGCCTCGGCCTGCACCGATCTGCGCGCTGTGTTCTGCAGCGGCGAGGCGCTCCCCAGCGATGTCGCCGGACAGTTCCGGAACATCCTGGATGTTCCGCTGCACAATCTCTACGGCCCCACCGAGGCATCGGTCGAGGTCACCGCATGGACGTGCGACGGCGACACCAGCAGGAGCAGTGTCCCCATCGGGCGCCCGGTGTGGAACACCCGGGTCTATGTGCTGGATGCGGCGTTGTGTCCGGTGGCGCCCGGGGTCGCGGGTGAGTTGTATGTGGCGGGTGTGCAGTTGGCGCGTGGTTATTTCGAGCGGCCGGGGTTGACCGCGCTGCGGTTTGTGGCCAGTCCGTTTGCCGTGGGTGAGCGGATGTACCGCACGGGTGACCTGGCCCGGTGGGGTGCCGATGGGCAGTTGGAGTATCTGGGGCGTACGGATGATCAGGTGAAGGTTCGGGGTTTCCGGATCGAGCTGGGTGAGGTCGAGGCCGTACTGACTGGCCTGCCGAATGTGGCCCAGTCTGCGGTGGTGGTGCGTGAGGACCGTCCCGGGGACAAGCGTCTGGTCGGTTATCTCGTTCCGGCGGCCGGTCACGCTGGTGGTGTGGATACGGCTGTCCTGCGCGCGTTCCTCGGCGCGATGCTGCCGGAGTACATGGTGCCGTCCGCGTTGGTGGTGCTGGATGCGCTGCCGCTGACGGTGAACGGCAAGTTGGACCGTAAGGCGCTGCCTGCTCCGGACTACCGGGCGGCCGAGAGCGGCCGGGGGGCGTCGACGGTGCAGGAGGAGATTCTGTGCACTGTGTTCGCCGGGGTTCTGGGTGTGTCCAGGGTCGGTGTGGAGGACAACTTCTTTGAGCTGGGTGGTCATTCGCTGCTGGCGACCCGGTTGGTGAGCCGTATTCGGT
>NZ_JBFBEZ010000024.1:0-139884 GCF_040701725.1 Streptomyces sp. NPDC093109 | reverse complement strand
CCAAAGGCTTCCTCCGCAAAATCGCCCTCGGCGTCTACACACCCCCACCACCCGTAACCACCAGCACAAACCCTTAACTTGACGGCCTTGTGTCAAGGGTGTAGCGAAGCGTAATCGGCGCAGCCGACGCGACGGAGGAGCGCCCTTTACTCCTGTCCTGGAGGCGCGACACTCACAGCTGGAGGGGCGGCCCCACGTCCAACAACCTCCGCCACCGACCCACCCCACTCGGCGTTGCTCTGACCCGCACCTTTCCGTACCCCCGTACCCACCCCGTACCCACCCCGTACCCACCCCGTACCCACCCCGTACCCACCCCGTACCCACCCCGCGCTCACCCCGCGCTCACCCACCCCACCCCACCGCCTACGACGTGCAGACGTTTGTCAGGGCGTCGGTTGCGTCGTTGATCGCGCCGGGGTCCGGGTGGGTGTTGCCGTTCAGGATGGCCTTGTTGTAGTCCGCGATTGCGTCGCTCAGGTCTTCGAGTGCCTTGTTGACCTTGGCGTTGTCCGTCGTGCCACCGATCTTGTCGAGGTTCTTGTCGATGGTGTCGATGGACTCGTCGGTCCGTGCGGGGTCCCTCACCGCGTCCAGGCCGGCGTCGTGGATCGCCTTGAGGCTGTCGGTGATGCTGCCGGCGTTGCGGAGGCAGTCCAGAGAGTCACCGATGCGGCTGATGCGATCGGGGTGGCCGACGTTGTCGGTATCGTCGCAGCCGGTGACGAGTCCGGCCGTCAGGGTGACGGCGGCCACGCTGGTGGCGACGGCGATGGTGCGGCGGCTGGGGCGTCCGGGGCGGCCACGGCGGCCGGGGCGGCGGGTCGTGCGGTTCGTGTTCGTGGTCATGGGGCGGGGCCCTTCGTCGGTCGAGTCGTCGGTCGAGCGTGATCGGTCGCGTACGGGCGAGGGCCTGCGAACCGGCCCGGCTCTCACAGACCGCTGATCGACAGATCGCGGTCGAAAGCGTGGCGGGAGGCTGCAACCGGGGCCGGGGCCGGGGCCGGGGCCGGGGCCGGGGCCGGGGCAGCCGGCGCCGCCGCCTGCTTCCGGCGGCCCGCTACGAGGCCGCCCGCCGCGCCCAGCGAGACCAGGCCCATGCCGGCGGCGGCCATGATCCCCTGCGCGCCGTCCATGGTGAAGTAGCAGATCGCGGCCACGCCGCCGTTGAACAGGAACAGGAACCAGAGCACCGGCGGCGTCGACAGGAACGCCTTGATCTTCGGCTTCTTCGCGATCCGCGAGCCCGCCAGCATCGAGACACCGAGGCCCGCGTAGGTGGCCACGCTCTTCGCCGTGCCGTCGAGGACGGCGCCGGAGGCGGTGCCTGCGGCGATGCCGCAGGCGAAGAGCGACCAGAGGAGAGCGTTGGCGGCGAAGGACTTCGCGGTGGCGGTCGCGGTGGCGGTGGCGGTGGCGGTCGCGGCGGCTGCGGCGGTGGTGTGCAGTGACTTCATGGCAGTGACTTTCTGGGAGGTGGCGTGGCGGCACCGGCGGGACCCGCGAGCCATCGGACCCGTGGATCGGTTGCTGTATCCGCCGACAACGATCCCGTCGCGCGCCTGCCACCACGAGGGAGCGCCCTCCCAAAACCGTGGTGTAGCCCGCTACACCACGCCGGCCGCGCCCCCCCACACACACGCACACACACGCACAGTCACCCCGTGCCCCCTCCCGCCGCATATTGCTTTTCGTCTCCACTTCCCCGCGCTTAATGTGGGGCGATGACGATGGGCGTACTGCGTTATGCGGCTTTCACCACCGACCCGGCCGGCGGAAATCCGGCCGGCGTTGTGCTCGACGCCACCGGTGCGGACGAGGCGGCCATGGCGCGTACCGCCGCCGAGGTGGGCTACTCGGAAACCGCTTTCGTCGTACCGCGCGGAGACGCCGGGGACAGTGGCGCGGATGGCGGACATCTGGACGTCCGGTACTTCAGCCCGCTCGCCGAGGTGCCGTTCTGCGGTCACGCGACCATCGCGACGGCGGTCGCCTACGCGCGCGTGCACGGCGTCGGGGATCTGACGTTCCACACGGCCGCCGGCGAGGTGCCCGTCTCCACCCGGATCGCCCCGGACGGGTCCGTCGTCGCGGCGCTGGTCAGCGTGGCGCCTCGTACCGTACCGATCACCGATGCCCAACTCGACGCGCTCCTGCGGGTATTGGGGTGGTCGTGCGACGACCTCGATCCGGCCCTGCCGCCGCGCGTCGCGTACGCCGGAGCGTGGCATCCCGTGCTGGCCGCCGCGAGCCGGGAGCGGCTGGCCGACCTGGATTACGACATGGACGCGCTCGGCGGGCTCATGTCCGAGCACGGCTGGACGACGGTCGACCTGGTGTGGCGCGAGTCGGCGACCCGCTACCACGCGCGCAACCCCTTCCCGCCGGGCGGAGTGGTGGAGGACCCGGCCACCGGGGCGGCAGCCGCCGCGCTGGGGGGCTATCTGCGGGAACAGGGGCTGGTGAAGGCGCCCGGGGCTGGGCGGTTCACCGTGTTCCAGGGGTACGACATGGGGCGGCCGAGCACGATCGGTGTCACGGTGCCGGCGGAGGCGGGCAGCGGGGTGACGGTCACAGGGACGGCGGTCCCGATCGTCTGACGGCGTCACTCAGGATGCGCACCAGCCCGCGCCGGGGCGGTCGCGTCAGTCGGCACTGAGCGATCACGTATTGCGTGGCAAAGCACCCTTTTCCTTCACCAGTCCCCGCCGGCCGAAGGGAATGCGCTGTCACAGCTCTCGACAATCCCGCGACGGCCCCCGATTCTCGAAGTGCTCGCGTCTTGTCATGGACGCGACTTCCACTCTTGCCGGGTGCCACGTGAGGAGTCCGATGATCAGACGCAGAACGCTGCTCGCCGCGGCGGCGGGCGGCACACTGCTCGGGGGCGCTCTGGCCACGGGCACCGCGCGCGCGGACGCCACCGTAGCCGTGAACCCAGCGACCACGTACGGCAGTTGGGAGGGCTGGGGTACGTCCCTGGCATGGTGGGCCCATGTCTTCGGCGAGCGTGACGACTTCGCCGACCTCTTCTTCACCACCAAGTCCGTCACGTACAACGGCCGCACCCTGCCGGGCCTCGGGCTGAACATCGCCCGTTACAACCTGGGCGCGTGCAGCTGGAACAGTGTCAACGGGGAGACGATGGCGGCCTCCCCCAACATCCCCGCGTTCAAGCAGATCGAGGGGTACTGGCAGGACTGGAACAACGAGGACCCCACGTCCTCCGCGTGGAACTGGAGTGTGGACGCCGCCCAGCGCGCCGCGCTGGTCAAGGCCACCCAACGGGGCGCGGTGAGCGAGCTGTTCGCGAACTCGCCGATGTGGTGGATGTGCCTCAACCACAACCCGTCCGGTGCGGCCGGCGGCGGCAACAACCTCCAGTCCTGGAACTACCGCCAGCACGCCTCCCACCTCGCCGCAGTCGCCCTCTACGCGAAGAACAACTGGGGCGTGAACTTCGCGACCGTGGACCCGTTCAACGAACCGGCGTCCAGTTGGTGGACGGCCACCGGCACCCAGGAGGGCTGCCACTTCGACGCGTCCGTCCAGGCCGCCGTCCTCCCGTACATGCGCAGCGAACTCGACCGGCGCGGGCTGACCGGCACCCGGATCTCCGCCTCCGACGAGACGAGCTACGACCTGGCCCGTACCACCTGGAACTCCTTCGGATCGGCGACGAAGGCGCTGGTCAGCCAGGTCAATGTGCACGGCTACCAGGGCTCCGGAGGCCGTCGCGACCTCCTCTACACGGATGTCGTGACCACGGCCGGCAAGAAGCTCTGGAACTCCGAGACCGGCCAGAACGACGCGACCGGCCTCTCCCTCGCCACCAATCTCTGCCTCGACTTCCGCTGGCTGCACCCCACCGCCTACTGCTACTGGCAAGTGATGGACCCGTCCGCCGGCTGGGCGATGATCGCGTACGACGCGAACACCCTCCAGGCCGGTGCCGTGCAGACCAAGTACTACGTGATGGCCCAGTTCAGCCGGCACATCCGCCCCGGGATGACCATCCTGGACACCGGCGTCGACTACGCGGCGGCGGCGTACGACCCGGCGCTCAGGCGCCTGGTGGTCGTGGCCGTCAACTCCGGCGCCGCCCAGACCCTCACCTTCGACCTCTCCCGCTTCACCACCGTCACCGGCGGCACGGGCGGCCTCGTACGCCGCTGGAACACCCTGACCTCCGGCACCGGCGACCTGTACACCGAGCGCGCCGACACGTACCTCAACGGCAAGCAGCTCAGCGCGCCGTTCGCGGCGGCGTCGGTGCAGACGTTCCAGATCGACGGCGTGGTGATCTGACCCGCACCTGGCACACCCGCCGGTTCACCGACCGAGCACACGCCCGCCCGCCACTGCGCGCAGCCGGCCGCAACTCCCCTGCTACGATCCCGGGATTCACGCCTGGGGGGCCGGGGCCGGGGCCGGGGGCCGGGGATACGGGGCAGGGCGCCGGGACCCCCATGCTCTCTTCACCTCATTGGGGGGACCCGGGTGGCTGAACGCACCCTTATTCGCGGCGGTGTCACCGCTGTGACGGTGCTGGCGATGGCGACGGGCCTCGGCCCGTCCCTCGCCGCACCGACCGCCGCGGCCGTCGACACCGTGGGCAACACCGCTACCGCCACCGCCACCGCCACCGCCGCGGCCACCGCCGCGGCCACGGTCGGCGAGATCGTGGTCGACAGCCCGCGCTCCACCACACCGAGGCACGTACGGATCCTCTCGGCAGGGACGACGGGATTCCTGCACCGGGACGGCGGGCGGGACGAACTCCTCTGGACGCGCTACGCCGACGGCGTCACCACGACCCTGCGGGACGACCGAGGCCGCTCCTACGACGTGTGGGACGACCCGTCCGGCTGCGGCGACCTGGGCATCTCGTGCCCCACCGGCTATTACGGCCAGGGCTCCGACACCGTCGCGACGTCCTCGTGGCGTGATCGGGGCGGGGTCACACTCCGGGACATGGCCACCGGTACGGTCGGCGTCGTGTACCCCGGCATGTACGGATACGCCGCCACGTACGGCAGTACGGTCCTGGCCGCCGGCGACCGCTCGCCCCTCCAACTGCTGGACACGGTCGAACGCCCCGCACCCCCCGACGACGACGGCGGCGACGGGGACGGGACCGGGACCGGGGACGGGACCGGGACGGGTGACCCCTACCCCGGCCGCGACGTGACCGGCTTCCCGGCCGGTGTCAGGGGTGCCGACGTCGTGACGGGCAGTCCCGGCGACGCCGCCGGCACAGCCGTGCTGTACGTGGTCGACGGAGACCAGCGGATCGGGTACATCGACTTCGCGACCGCGACCCTCACCGAGGTGTTCACCGGTGTCGATGTCCCCGACATCCCCGACGGTGACGAGTACGCCGCCGCCCACCTGATCCTCACCCCCGACCGCATCGGCTGGTACACACCGAACGCCGGTCTCCACCTCAAGCCGCGCTCCCGCCTCACCGGCCCGGAGACGGCCACCGCCATCCCCACCCGGGTGGAGAACCCGCAGACGGCCCTCGTCGGCGACTGGCTCATCCTGTCGGGACAGACGAAAACGGGCACGGCGTCGAGCGACACCACGATCGTCGAGGCCGTCCCCCTCAAGGGCGGCACCCCGCGCACCCTGCTTTCCCGGTCGTACGGTGACATGCGGGCCACCCCGCAGGGCGGCGCGCTGGTCGCGGGCGGCGGCGGGGCCACCGACTGGTGGTTCCAGCGGGTCTCCGCAGGCGCCGGTGGCGTTCCCGTACTGACCAAGCTCGTCAGGATCACACCGTACGAGAACCCCAAGGCGGGCCTCGTCCTGAGCCGGGGCCAGCTGCGCGTTGCCGAGCACAGCGGCAGCGCGGTCAGGACCGGTGTCTGGAAGCTGTCCACCTCGGGCGCCCCGGTCGCCGGAGCGCGGGCGGACGGGGATCCGGTGAACGCGGCGAAGGGCTGCGCCGGCACCACGCGGGCCTGCGCCGAGCTGTGGGGCAACACCGGCACTGGCGGTGACGTGCAACTCGACACCAACGGCAAGAACCGCACCGACCGGCTCAGGACACTGAGGAGCGGCGAGACCGGCCCGTCGATGTTCCTGGAGTTCGGCACGACGGGCGGCCGTATCGTCGATGCCGCCGACGGTTATGCCGTCTACAACTCCGGTGGCGCCCAACCCCGCCAGTACGTGGGCGGGTTCGAGGAGGGCAAGAAGCTGCTGGAGCGCCCGGTGACCGCCGCCGCCCTGCGCGGCCACACCCTGTGGAGCGCCACAACCACCAAGGGGCAGCTCACCTCGTACGACCTGACCACCGCCAAGACGCTGAGCACGGTCTCCGTCGGCGCCCCCTGCGTGCCGTCGGAGCTCCAGGCGGCCGGCCGGCACGTCTACTGGAGCTGCGGCAGCACCGGTCCCGCCGGGGTGTACGACACCGTCAAGAAGAAGTCGGTGGCGGTGACCGGCGGCGACGTACTTCTGGGCGACGGATTCACGGTCAGGCACGACCACACCGCCGGGAACACCGGGAACGCCGGAGAGGCCGGGGGCGCCGGGGAACTGCGCCTGACCGATGTCACCTCGGGCAAGGCGGTGACCCGTACGATCGCCGCTCTCCCCGTCGCGTCCACGGGGGCGGCCGACGACCGCCGCCTGCGCTGGACGGTCGACCGTCAGTCCGACCTCGTCGCGTACGTGGGGGACGACGGCCAGGTGCGTGTGGTGCGGACCGGGGCCGGTACGGGTGCGGCGGCCTCCGCCGTGACCGTCGACGCGTCCGAGGCCAAGGACGACATCTGGCTCACGGACGCCGGCTACAAGACCTGGGACCCGTGGTGGCGGCTCAGCCGTCCGGTCTCGTCCTGGACGGTGACGATCGCGGACGCCCAGGGCCGGACGCTGCGCACGTTCAAGGGCGACGACACCCGTACGCTCGTGTCGCTCCGGTGGAACGGCCGGACGGCCTCGGGCGCGTACGCCCCCAACGGGAAGTTCCGCTGGACGCTTGATGTGGTGCCGGCCAGTGGCACGGCCAGTGGCACGGCCAGTGGCACGGCCGGTGGCACCTCGGCGCGGATCGGTACGGGGGTGTCCCGGCTCGGTGGCGGGGCGGCCGTACTGCGTGACTTCAGCAGCCTCAGCATCGGCCGTCCCGACGGCATCGGCGACCTGCTGACCTCCACCGCGTCGGGCGGGCTGACGTACCACTTCGGCGACGGCAAGGGAGCGTTCCGCAAGGGCTCGACCACCACCGGCTGGCCGAAGGCGGCGACGGTGGTCCCGTTCGGCGACCTCAACGGCGACCGGTGCAACGACCTCCTGGTCCGCCTCGACAACGGCGCGCTGCGCGCCTACACACCGAAGTGCTCCCAGCAGGCGAAGCCCTCGACGCCGTACACCTCCCTCGGGACCGGCTGGACGCAGTACGACCAGCTGACGTACCCCGGCGACCTGACGGGCGACGGGCGGCCGGATCTCCTCGCGCGGCACGCGAAGACGGGCGATGTGTACCTCTTCAAGGGGACCAGCGGCGGCAAGCTGTCGGCGCGGGTGAAGCTCTTCTCGAAGTGGACTGGCTACAAGAAGATCATCGGCGCGGGCGACCTCAACGGCGACGGCCACGGTGATCTGCTGGTCCAGGACAAGTCGAACACACTGTGGCGCTTCGACGGCACAGGCAAGGGCACCTTCAAGGCCACGCGTACGAAGGTCTTCACCAAGTGGGGCGGTACGTACGCGAACGTGGTCGGCGTCGGTGACATCACCGGCGACGGGAAGGCGGACCTGGTCTCCCGCGACACCTCCGGCACACTGCGGCGGCACGACGGGAACGGGAAGGGGGCGTTCGGGGCGGCCACGAAGATCGACACGGGTTGGCAGAAGTACAAGAACGTGTGGTGAGCACAGTTCCGCCGAACCCACATGCCACCGGGCTCAGTCCGGGCTCAGTCCGGGCTCACCGCGCCGGCCGCCGGCCGCCAGCCGAGCGCCGGTCCGAGCCCGGTGGCGATGTCGGTGAGGATCTGTACGTAGTCCTCGTGGTCGAAGGTGAACGGCAGCGCGAACGCGACCTCGTCGATCTCCCGGAACGCGGCGTGGGCGTGCAGCCGTTCGGCGAGTTCGGCGGAGGTGCCGACGAGGTCGGGCGCGAACATCAGCCGGGCCGGTCCCTGCGGGGAGGCGGTACGCGGCAGCCGCTCGCGGGCGTACGCCTCGTACTTGGCGCGCTGGCTCGGGGTGGCGGAGTCGGTGGGGATGACGACGAGCCCGTGGGAGACGCGGGCGCGGTCGCCGTCGGGGTGGTGGGCGCGGAAGGCGCGGATGTGGGAGCGCTGGATCGAGGCGAAGTCGGGAGCTTGCCCGCTAGCGCCCGCGTCCCCCGTCTCCCCCGTCTCCCCCGTCTCCTCCGCCTTGACGACGCTGCTGGTCAGGAAGTTCATGCCCTGCTCACCGGCCCAGCGCGCCGAGCGCAGGCTGCCGCCGCCGTACCACATACGGCCGGCCAGCCCGGGGGAGTGCGGCTGGACGCGCTCGGAGAACGCCTCGAACCCCTCCGTACCACTGAAGCCGCTGGCCGGCTCCCCGCGCACGAACGCCATGAGCCGGCGTACGCGCTCGTAGCTGAAGTCCTCGGCGTCGGCGGTGTCGGGGTACAGCGCGTGCCGCACGCGCTCGTACTGCATCGGCCGCCCGACGCTGACGCCGGGGTTGAGACGGCCGCCGGAGAGGATGTCCACGGTCGCCAGATCCTCGGCCAGCCGCAGCGGGTTCTCCCAGCCCAGCGGGGTGACCGCGGTGCCCAGCTGGATCCGGCTGGTGCGCTGGGACGCCGCCGCCAGGACGACGACGGGGGAGGAGATCCCGTACTGCAGGTGCCGATGGCGCACCCAGGCGCTGTCGAACCCCAGCCGCTCACCCAGCTCGATGATCGAGAGCGTCGACTCGTGCCCGCGCGCCGGATCGGCCTCGTCGAACAGCCCAATGGTCAGAAAGCCCAGCTTCCGCAACGGCTTGAAATCAGGCACCGCAGAACCCCTCCACCCGCATCGGCGTCACGCATCATCGACACTCCCCAGTGTCGCAGCCGCCCCACGGAATCGGCCTAAAGGGCCTGACAGATCCCCGGCGCGGTGTTTATGATCCTGGCGATGAAGATGAACTCCTCGTTCGGATCGGGGGAATCGTCCGCGCAAGGTGAGTGCTGATGGCACCACACTTCGCGCACACGATTCCGGCCCACCTGCTGATGTGGCAGCGCGTACGTCAGTACGCCGTGCCACCGTCCATGATCGAGACCGCGACCGCACGGCGTGCGGTCGGCGACTGGGCGGGGGCCTGTGCCGCCGCCCGGGTCGATGTCGATCTCGATCTGCGCGCCGTGCGCGACCGCCACGGCACTGATCTCGTCACCCGCCTCCGCGCGGATCTGCGTCGGCTGGCGCCGGATCTGCTCCGCTGGCACATGCCCAGGAGCGCCCCCGACGGACGGCTCAGGCCCGGCCTGACGGTGTCCCTGGCCCGTTACCGCGGTTCCGGTATGACGCCGTTGCGGTTGGTGGTGCGGACACCGCCGGCCTGGGCGGACGCCGGACAGCGGATGTCCCTGGCGCTGTGGGAGAAGTCCGGGATCGGAGGTCCGGGGCACCATCCGCACCTGCACCATCCGCACCCGTATCCCGACCGGCGTTTCCGGCTCGACCTGCACCGGCACCTCTGGGACGCGGAGCGGTGCGGCGATCTGGCGTGGCGGTGCGGCGCGGACGTGCCGGCCGGTCTGGATGCGCCGGCCGTACGCGACGTGCCGGACGTGCCGGACGTGTCCCATCGGTCCGCGGCGTACGACAGCTCGTGGGCGTCTGCGCGGTGGGCCGCCGAGGCCGAGCTGCTGCTGAGGGCCGAGGGGCGCTCGCGCGGGGCCTTCACCGTGCGGCTCGGCGCGCGGAGCCGCGCCGTGCTCGAACTCGTCGCCCCCGACGACAGCCACGCCCCGACGGTACGGCCGCTCCGGGAGGCGCTGCCGCCGCAGGAGGTCGCGGCGCTGCCGGTGCTGCCGGAAGCGGCGGCACGGGCGCTGCCGGATCTGGAGCTGCTGCGGGCCGGGTTGGTCGCGTCCGAGCGGCTGCATCCGCTCGTCGCCACAGCGCTTTCGCCGCAGGCCACAGGGCCGAGGGCGGGCGGCTCTCCGACTGCGGCCGGGCATTCAGTGGCAGTGGTCGGCTCCGCGCCCCGCCCCAGCGACCCGCACCGTGTGGAGTGCCGCGGCGAGGTCCACCGGATCGCGCCGCGGGACGGCGTACTGGCGGCGGTCGACCACGATCCGGCCCAACTGCGCCGGGAGGAACTGCTGGTGGCGCTCGGCGGGCCCCCGCTGCCCTGCCTGCGGGCGATCGACGCGGTGCACCGCGACCCGGAGGCGCTGCCCGCGGTCCGGGAGCGGCTCGGGCACGGTGATGTCACCGGCGCGCTGAACGTGGTCGAGGAGTTGCTCGGTCCCGACGCGGTCCTGCGTGACGGGCCGCTCCGCGAGGCGCTGGAGTCGGCCGCGGCCCGCCGCGTCGACCACGGACTCTTCCGCTCGGGGCTGGTCGCCGTGCACCCTGCCGCCGGTACGGGCGGGGGCGGGGGCGGGAACGGGGGCGGGAACGCCTCCGGCAAGGGGTACGCGAAGCCGGGCCACCGGCCCAGGCTCGACCGCCGTACGCCCGCTGCGATGCTCCTCAAGCTGAGCACCCGGGCACGGCCCCGTACAGGCATGGCCTGACCGGCCGCCCCACCGCGCCCCGCGCCCGTACCGCACGACCCCACTGCCCCAGGAACGGGCTGCCCTGTCCAGCTCCACCCCGTCCCGAACCGTCCAGTTCCCTTCCGTTCCGTTCCGTTCCGTTCTCCTACTCCCCCCAGGTGATGCCCATGCCCTCTGTCCTCAGTCCCGCCCCCAGTCCCGTCCGCACATCCGTGACCGGCCCCCAACTCGCCGTCGCCCAGGACCTCCTGGCTCTCCTGCGGACGACCACCACCGAGCCGCGCCCCGACGAGCAGCTTGAAGCGCTCACCCTGGCTGTCGCGGCCGATCTGCCCGTGCTGCTGTGGGGCGAGCCGGGTATCGGCAAGACCGCGGCCCTGACACAGCTCGCCGCTTCACTCGACCTGCCGCTGACGACCGTGATCGCCAGCGTCCACGAGCCCACCGACTTCTCCGGGCTGCCGATTGTCGGCGAGGACCCGGCCGTACGTGGGGTGCCGATGGCGCCGCCGCAGTGGGCCGTGGAACTCGTCAGGGCCGGGCGGGGACTGCTCTTCCTGGACGAACTCTCCACCGCCACCCCGGCCGTTCAGGCCGCGCTGCTCAGGGTCGTCCTGGAGCGGAGGGTCGGCGCACTTCAACTGCCGCCGGGAGTAAGGATCGTGGCCGCCGCCAATCCGCGCGCGTCGGCGGCGGACGGGTGGGAGCTGAGCCCGCCGCTGGCGAACCGGTTCGTCCATCTGTACTGGGTGCACGACCAGGAGGTGGTGGTACGCGGGCTGGGCGGGGTCTGGCCCCGGGCGGAGCTGCCCCGGCTGGCGCCGGAGCGGCTGGCGGAGGCGGCGGCCTACGCCCGGCGCGCGGTCTGCGGTTTCCTGGCGGCCCGGCCGACGCTGATCCACCGGCTGCCGAACACCGAGACGCGGCGCGGCGGCGCGTGGCCGTCGCCCCGGAGCTGGGAGGCCGCGTTGACCCTGCTGGCCTTCGGCACGGCGGCGTCCGCCTCCAGGGAGGTGCTGGCGCTGCTGGTACGGGGCGCGGTGGGGGACGGGCCGGGGCTCGAACTCCTCGCCCATCTGGACCGGATGGAGCTGCCGGACCCGGAGTCGTTGCTGGCGGAACCGGCCTCCGCCGAGCTGCCTGAGCGGGGCGATCTGCGGCAGGCCGCGCTGGAGGCGGTGGTGGCCGCTGTGGGGGCGCGGCCGGAGCGGGCGAGGTGGGAGGCGGGCTGGGCGGTGCTCGTCCGGGCGCTGGAGACCGGCGTTCCCGACCTGCTGGTCGCCCCGGCGACGGCGCTGGCCGCGCTGCGGCGCGACGACTGGGAGGTGCCGGAGGCGCTGGAGCGGCTCGCCGGGGTGATCGGTCTGGCCCGGCTGGCGGATCAGTCGGTGGAGCGGGCCGCGGAGGCGGTCGACGCCAGGCGTAAGAGGGAAGCGCGCCGATGACGGGCCCGGTGCCCCGCCCGGTGCCCCGGCCCGCGCCGCCGCGCCCGGTGCGGGCCACCGTACCGGGGCCCCCGGCCGGCTCGGCCGGCTCGGGGGGTCCGTACCCCACGCCCCAACTCACTCTGGACCTAGAGAAGTTGCTGGCCGCCCGGCTGTACGCGGTGAAGGTCCGCCCCTACCTGGCCGGCGCGCTTTTCGCGCTGCATGTGGTGGAGGACCGGTCGGTGCTGACGATGGCGGTGGACGCGCACTGGCGCTGCTACGTCTCCCCCGGTTTTGTGGCGCGCACCCCGGTGGAGGAGCTGGCGGGCGTCTGGGTGCACGAGGTGTCCCACCTGCTCAGGGATCACCACGGGCGGGGTGAGCGGTACGCGCGGGAGCACGAGGAGTACGGGCCGGGCGAGCGGCTGCGACGGAACATCGCCGCCGACTTCGAGATCAACGACGACATCTACGGCGACGGCCTGCCCCTGCCCGCCGGGGCGGTGCTGCCGTCACTGCTGCGGCTGGACGCCGGGCTGCTGATGGAGGAGTACCTGCGGAAGGCGTCGATGTACGGGCTCGCCGCGGACCTGGCCTGGCTGGACTGCGGCAGTGGGGCCGACGGACACCACCGGCCGTGGGAACTGGGGCCCGAGGGGGCGAACGGGCTGAGCAGGCAGCAGCGGGACGCGGTCCGCTTCCGGGTCGCCGAGGGGATCAGGGGCAGGCCGGGCGACGCCCCGGAGGGATGGCGCCGGTGGGCGGACGAGGCGTTCCAACCGCCGCAGCCGTGGCGGCAGTTGCTCGGGGCGGCGGTGCGTTCCGCGGTGGGTGCGTCCGGGCCGGGCGAGGACCACACCTACCGGCGTCCGTCCCGCCGGTCGGCCGCCGTGCCCGGGGTGCTGCTGCCGAGCCTGCGCCGTATGCCGCCGCGGGTCTGTGTGGTGATCGACACCTCGGGGTCGGTGAGCGATGCCGAGCTGGGTATCGCGCTGCTGGAGGTGGCGGCGATCTCGCGGGCGGTGGGCGGGCGGCGCGACCTGGTGTCGGTGATCTCCTGCGACGCGGCGGCCGGGGTCGCCGTCCCGCTCTGCCGCGCCGAGAATATCGAACTGGTCGGCGGCGGGGGGACGGATCTGCGCTCCGGCTTCGCCCGGGCGCTCCGCTCCCGGCCGCGCCCGGACGTCATCGTGGCGCTGACGGACGGCCAGACGCCCTGGCCCTCCGCGCCGCCTCCCTGCCGTACCGTCGTCGGCCTCTTCCCCCGTCCGGCGAGGCCGGTGGACGAGGACGACCCCAGCTATGTCCCGGACACACCGCCGGCCTGGGCCCGTACCGTGGCCATCGGCTGAGGCCGGCACGTCGGCTCGTCCCCGCTCGGGCGGGCGTGATTCATGGACGCGGCCCGGCCGCCCCCTGCGGTGCGAGGCCGGCCGGGACGGCTCGTGGGTCGGTGGGGCGGGGAACGTAGACGGGGGAGTCCGTCTGGTAGAAGAGGTCGATGTCGGCCTCTTCGCCGCCGACGATCAGGGTGTCCCACGCACCGCTCTCCTGGAGTGTGCGCAGTGTGGCGGGGGCCAGGGCTGAGAGGTGGTGGCGCAGTTCCTCGTCGGTGGGCAGACCGGGGAGGCGTGGCGCGAGGCGGTCGCGTATCGCGCGCATCTTCTCCAGCAGGGCGTCGAGGTGGGCCTGCGGGGCTTCGGTGCGGTCGTCGCCGGGGGCGGGTTCCATGCTGTGGGCGATGACGTCCTTGATGGCGCGGGTGGCGCCGCGTTCGTCGGTGGTCACCATGGCGTTCCAGGCCCGGCTCTTGTGCCGGTACTGAAGCATGGACATCGCCGCCTCGTGCCGGATGAAGTCGGCGTCGCGCAGCGGCTTGCCCTGCCAGGCGCGGCTGAGGGAGCGGGCCAGCGAAGTCGCGGAGGCGAAGCCGCTGTTGAGGCCGCGGCCGGGCCAGAAGTGGATGGCGTTGGCCGCGTCGCCCAGCAGGAAGCCGTACGTGCCTGGGCTGGTCGAGGTCGGGCGGGTCAGCTGCGCCGTGAACCGCGGGCGCTGCACCATGTCGAGGCGGAACGAGGTGACCGCGGTGAGGGCGTCCTCGGTCATGCCGTACAGCTTCAGGCCTTCGAGGATCCGCTTCCACAGGGGTGAGCTGCGCAGGAGGGCGGGGAGGAAGAGTGTGCCGTGCGACGGACAGCGGAACTCGTTGTCCTCCTCACGGCTCATGACGCAGGGGCGGGCGGCGATGCACTCCTCGAAGACCTGGCGGACCGGGTCGATACCGACGACGTTCTTGGCCTCTTCGCGGGTGAGGCGCATGTTCAGGAAGCCCTCGCCGTTCAGCGAGTTGAGGAGGAATCTGTTCTGCGAGACGGTCAGCAGGACGCTCATCGGGTCCGGCAGCGGGGACTTGACCCGCAGTCCCAGGACGACGTCCTGAAGGTGGTCGCCTTCGAGGGAGTAGATCGAGGCGTCGGCGGCGCCGAAGCGGTCGTTGTAGTGCTCCCGGGTGCGGGAGCGTCCGCCTTCGCAGACCACGAGGATGTGTTCCTGCGAGAGGCGGCCCTGGTGGTCCGCCGGGTCGAAGCGCTGGGGGACCAGCCGGATCGCGGTGTTCTTGTTCGCGAGTTCCAGCAGGCGGTCCTCGATGTGGGCGATGCGGATGTTGCGCGGCGGCCGGCCCTCCACCGAGTCCGGTCCTACGGGCCACATCTCCGCGAAGTCGCCCGAGCCGAAGAGCGCCGACTGCACGTCCTCGGGCAGGGCGAGGTACTGCCGGCTCTGGACGGTCACGACCTGCTGGCGGCGGGTGTTTCCGTGGCTCTCGTCCTTCCAGACCACGGAGGGGCCGTTCTTGATCCACCGGCCTTCGTAGATCTTGATGGCGACGCGTCCGCGCAGCATGTTCTCCAGCATCAGCGCGAAGGCGAGGCCGACCGGCCCTCCGCCGGTGATCGTGACGCGGAGCAGACCGGGATCCGCGGACGCCTTGGCCCGGGGCATGTCGAGGAGGGAGAGGTCCATGACCGTCTCCATGGCGTCCTGCGACTCGAAGAGGAAGGTTTCCTCGCCGATCCGGATGCAGTCGTTGGCGCGCAGTACGTGTCGCTGTGCGATGCGCTCGTTGTTGACGAAGGTGCCGTTGCGGCTGCGGTCGTACAGGACGAAGCCGGCGTCCTCCTCGACGATTTCGGCGTGCAGACGGGAGGCGACGACGCTGACGATCACGACCCCGTTGTCGCTGTTGCGGCCGAACGTCAGGGGAGCGGCGCTCAGCACCACACTCTGACCGGTGAAGGGACCTGTCTGCCCCACGATGACCGATGGCACTGTGCTACTCCTAGCGGACGACACTCACAACACGGAAGAACAACAGGGGGGAAGCAGCCGCGTGATGCGGCCGGCCGGGCATGCGGTGACCGGGCATCCGGACCGAACGAGGAGCCTCAGGCGGTGTGCCGGTCAGGGGGGTGGCAGCAGGTCAGCCGGTCTCCGCAGCGCACGTGAGCGACAGGGGCACCAGGTTGGACGTGCCCTGAAGAGGGGCGTTGAGCTCCACGCCGATCGCGCTCTCGAACGTGCCGGCCTTCGCCCACGTGGTCAGACTGACGCTGACCTGCTTGGTGAGGCTCCCGCCGTTGGGGAACGACAAGGTCCGCCACGCGTCGTCGGTGACCGAACCGTCCCTGGACACCCACCGGTAGGAGAACTGCGCCGGGAGCCGGTCCACCGTGAACGTCGCGGTGAAGGTGGGCGCCTGCCCAGCGGGGGGCGGACACTGCCCGGAATACACCGTCCGCGCACCGGTGACCTTCATCTGGACGCCTTCGGAGGCAGAGGCGCCCTGCCCACCCGCCCCACCGTCGTCGCCCTCGTCGCTCCCGCTACTCAGGAGGGCGTAGCCGGTCCCCGAGAGAACGAGAGCGCACACTGTCACGCCCGCCGCTATGAAGGCGGTGTTGCGCCGGTCGCGGCGTGGAGGAACCGGGGAAAGAGGGGGAGCCGGGGGCTGAGCGACGGTCGGTGGCGCAGAGGGAGCAGAGGGAGCAGAAGGAGCGGAGGGAGCAGAGGGAAGCGTGGCCGCTGGCTGGGTCTCGGTCTGGGTGAGAGGCGGCTGTGCCTGTGTGGTCGGCTGCGTCGTGAGCTGCGTTTCGGGCTCGGCCGCGGTGCCGGGTGAGTGAGGAGCCTGCTGGACGGTGGACGCATCGGGAGCGCCGCCGAGACCTCCGGCGCCTCCAGTACCTCCGGCACTTCCGGCACTTCCGGCACTTCCAGTATCTCCAGTACCTTCGGCACTGCTGGCGCCACCCTCGCTGACCAACCGCAGCTCGCGCGCGGCCTGTTCGGCACCGAGGCGTACGTCCGGATCCTTGAGCAGCAGTCCTTCGATGACGGGGGCGAGGGCACCGGCCCGGCGAGGGGGCGGCAATTCGGTGTCCACGATGGCCCGCAGGGTACTCAGCGGGGTGTTCTGGCGGAAGGGCGAGCTGCCCTCGACTGCCGCGTACAGCAGCACCCCGAGCGACCAGAGGTCCGAGGCGAACCCGAAGTCCTTGCCCAACGCACGTTCCGGGGAAAGGAATTCGGGCGATCCGACGACCTCGCCGGTCAAGGTGAGCGCGGTGCTGCCCTCGACCACGGCGATACCGAAATCGGTGAGTATCACCCGGCCGTCCGCGGCCATCAGTACGTTGGCCGGCTTGACGTCGCGGTGCAGCACGCCGGCCTCGTGGGCGGCGCGGAGCGCGGCGAGCACCTCACCACCGATGGACGCTGCGCGCCGCGCGGTGAGCGGGCCCTCGGCCTTGAGCAGATCGGCCAGCGACCTTCCCCGTACCAGCTCCATGACGATCCACGGTCGGCCCTCCTCCATGGCCACGTCATAGACGGTCACCACATTCCCGTGCGACACCCGGGCCGCGGCCCACGCCTCACGCTCCAGCCGCGTATACATCCGCTCGACGGCAGCGGCGGCCAGCCCAACAGGCGCCCGGACCTCCTTGACGGCGACCTCGCGGTGCAACACCTTGTCGCGGGCGCGCCACACGGTGCCCATGCCGCCTTCACCGAGGGCCGACACCAGGGTGTAGCGCCCGGCGATCACACGCGGTTGGCCCGGCTCTTCGGACACGGTGTCCTCACTGGTCATCGGGGCGGTTCTTCCTTTCGTCGTGCGAGCCGCTCGTCGAAGCGCGGATGTCGCCCTTGGACCGTCAATACATCCGCCGGATCGCCGCGCTGTCTCTCCGCCCCGAGGCGGTACACCGACACCGGCGGCCCACGCCGCGAAGCGCGTCCCGTAGCACCCCGACAGTTCCCGTCAGTCCGACAACTTTCGAAGATGACGCGTCAACGCACCTGGCTGGACAGCGACTTGTGTGCAACGCAGCATCATATCCCCACGTCAAGGAACCTGTTGACCGCCGACCCGACGAGCAACAACGCCGATCACCAAGCGTGCCCGACGAACAGAGGGCCGGACTCGGTCGCCGTCTTCGCCGGCGGACCGTGTCCGTACGGAGAGAGCAGCGACGCGCCAGTCTCATACCCCGAGCTGGAACTGACGGGCCAGTGGCAAAGCCGTACCGCAAGCAGCGATCAACTACTGCCACAGAGCACTGGATTGCGTAGGTCTCAACCCGGACAGCTCCTCGCGTCCCTTCATGATGACGGCCAGCGTTGCTTGCGGATCCACCCCCGGAGGGAGCGGGGTGTCGGCGATCAGATCTCGGAGGGTGTAGGGGACGTCGAGCCAGTTCAGCAGGGCACGCCAGTGCTCCGCTTGGCCCCTGTTGAGACGTGGATCCCAGGGGTCGGACTCGTAAGGGGTGTCGTCCATGCCGAGCAGGCCCGCGCGACGCACCAAGCAGGGGTAGCACAGGCCGCAGTTGGCGAGGTCGGAACCGTGCGGACGGTGCTGTGGAGGGGTGCCGCAGGTGAGGGTGGCGGCGAGGTCGGCGGGTGTGAGGCCGGCATCGAGGGCGGAGTGGCAGACCTGCCGCTTGGTGAGGTGGGCCAGCGGGTTGTGGACGTGTACGACGGGGCCGTCGGCCACAGCGGCGATCAGCCGGTTCAGCAGGTGCAGTGTCCAGGGGTGGACGGAGCGCGTGGAGCACGCTCCGGCACGGGCAGGGGTCAGGGGCGGATTGATGGAGAGCTGGCCGTTCTCGGGGATGTGTGCGACGGGGGCGCCCTCGGCGGCTGCGGCGCGGACGGCGGTGGCTGCGTAGAGGAAGCCGCGGGACCGGGTGGAGCGCTCAGGGGCAGCCTGTCCCCTGTCTTGGACGCGTACGGTCTGGCTCAGCGTGATACGCCGGACCGGACGGGACCGACGCCGGTGGACGGCGGCATACGCGGACTCCTGAAGGTGCCCGAAGTTCTGTTCACCGAAGGTGATGAGCAGCAGCTCTTCGGATGTACGGAAAGTCGCTCGCCGAGCCGCCCAGCTCAGTGAGTCCAGGCCCCCGGAGAACAGGCACACCTCTGCGGCACGGGAGCCGCGGTCGAAGGTGAAAGGCACGTTGGTGGCCAGGCCGGGGCCGCGGAATTCCACCTCCCAGTGGTCACCGGTGAGGGTCCGCAGCAGAGAGGTGAGGAGCGGGCGGGCGGCCGGCCAGCGCTCGTACGCGGCGACCGGCACGGAGAGCCGCATGTGGCGGGTCCAGCGGTCGAAGGCGGCATCTCGGCGGGCGTGCTTGTCCGCGGCGAAGACCGCACGCCCGATCCGGTGCAGGTCGTCCGCCCAGGGAGGGGCAGAGCCCATGAGCGACTGCCATTGCGGGGCGCGGGGCTTCGCCTCCCAGTAGTTCCGGTCGCTCAGAGGCTGCCATCCGGGCGGCGGCTTCACCCCGGCGGACTCAAGCCAGAAGAAGGGGCGATGGGCGGTTGTCATGCGGATTCCCCCTCGGCACCTTCCTGGCGTTCCCGTACGTCACCGACGGCCAGGCCCAGCACCTTGCCCACGGTGCCGGGGACCAGACTCCTGGCGATCTCGGGCAGGGAACCGACCGGGTCCCCGATCGCCGACTCCGCGGACTTGGCCCTTTCCACGAGTTCGGCCGCCTCCTCGCAGGGATTCGGCACGAGTGAGAGGACCTTGCAGGCGGCCCAGTCGGCGATGTGATCACCAGGGTCGAGAACAGACAGGACCGGGGCAACGAGCTTGACCTTCTCGGCAATGATCGACCGCAGGAACTCGCTCACGATGTCCGCGAAGAACCACTGGTACAGCAGGCACAGCAGGTCCCCGGCGAGACCGCCTCCCGTGCCCTCCCCGCCTCCCGGTTCTTCGCTCCGCCGCTTCAGGAACCGCTCGGCAGAGTCCGTCGCGGCCCGTCGTATCGCCGCGTCGGTGATCGTGGCGCCGTTCCCACCCACTTCGTTGGTGAAACGGGTCAGAAAGCCGTCCGCGTCCTTCAGGCTGTCAAGGCCGTCGTCAGCCAGCGAGGCCATCGCGTCGGCGAGGCGGTAGCCGGCCTCGGTCGCGGCGTCGACGAGGCCGAAGGCGGACTGCTCCTGGCGCATGGTCCGGTGCAGCACATCCAGGTAGTCATCGAAGATCTCATCGAGCAGTCGCTCGGCCCGCGGACCTTCGCTGTCCCATAGGGAGAGCCGTCTGCTCGCGCGGCTCCAGTCGGCGGCAATGCCCGACCGGCCGCCCGGGCCCCGCCAACGCGTAGATGTGCCCATGCCAACCAACCCCTTCGGCTTGATGGCGTTTCCTTGCTATGGGAACAGGAAGGCAAGTGCACAGCCAGAACGCGACTCGGCCACTCCCGTGGCCGGTTCTCGGGACCCATCGACGTATTGCCCGGTGAGAGCAATGGCGGAGGATACGAGATTCGAACTCGTGAGGGGTTGCCCCCAACACGCTTTCCAAGTCTTCGCTTGGCCGTTCGGGAACAGTCGCGTGCGTCTGGACCTGCGGCGGAGCCGGCGGTTACAGGCTCGGTGAACTGTGGTGAACACCTGCGAATGAGACCGGAACTGAGACCAGGCGCTCGTTCACTTACCAGACACCGGGCCGTACCACTGCATAGCTTGACCGGTGATTGCGGCGACACATTCGAAGTCGTGGTCGCGGTGCAGGAGGGTCAGTCCCTGGAGTTCCGCTGTGGCGGCGACGACGAGGTCAACCGCTCCCGCACTACGGTGCTGACCGCGTTGGGTCAGCCGTTCCTGAACCTGCCAGGCGCGGTCGTAAGCGCGGTCATCGACGGGCGCCCAGCCGAACAGCAGTCGCATGTCCTCGATGCCGCGCGCACGGTCCGCGGCGGAGCGGGCGCTGTAGAAGAACTCCAGCTCGGTAACAGGGCAGGTCGCGATGAGCCCCGCTGTGGCGGCCTGATCCCATCCGTACTGTTCGGCGTCGTTGCGGAAGAACCGGGCGAGCGCACTGGTGTCGATCAGGAACTGTGCCGCGCTCACCGCCGGTAGTCCTTTTTGTCCTCGAAGGCGTTCAGATCGAACGCGCCCTCGCCAGCTGCGGCCCGCAGCCGAGTGAGAGCGAGAGCCCGTCGGCGGTTATCGAGCACCTCGCGTAGGGCAGTGTTGACCGTCTCCTTCTTGGTGCCTGTCCCCAGCGCCTGAGCCACGTCGGCCAGCAGTTCGTCGTCGAGATCGATCACTGTACGACTCATCGGTGACCTCCTGAGATATCAACTATGGCATTGAGTATATCGCAGGTGAGGTATCGCTGCGTGATGCCAGACCGAGGGCCCTGGCGGGGCAGTGACCGATCTATGTTGATGGGCTTCACAAGACGAGTCATAGGTTCGAGATGCGAGGGAGGTGATCGTGGCTGTTATGTAGGTTTATTCACCGATACATGGGACTGATCCATCGATGTCCTCCGTGCTGGATTGCATCGAGGGGTTGCTGTGCATCTATGAGCACTGCAATGCGCAGTTCCGGCACGGCGACGGCGGGCGCGGTGTGCTGATCGATACCGCACCCTGATCCGTCTTCACCGGTTCGCGCCCGAGGTCTGCCCCGCTTACCTTCTGGTCTACCTCTCGCTCTCTCGGACCACCGAGTGGATCAAGAGCCGCTCCGAGAAGACCACAGTCCCTTCAATCAGCAAAGCCGACCTCCAGGCGCTGCCGGTGCATCTGCCCGCATGGTCCGAGCAGAAGCGCATTGCCGGGGCACTCGGGGCGCTCGACGAGCAGATCGCCAGGCACTTGGAGGTCGCGCGGGCAGCCACCCAGGTGCACAAGGAGCTGGCTGAGCAACTGGTCGGGCTTGTCGCCCTCCAAGGCCCGACTGCGCCTTCCTCGGTCGACACCTTCCCCGAAAGGACCTCTCGATGAGTGGCCTGCCCCCCGCCGCGAGGTTCGCGTGGCTCCTCGTCGTCCTGCTGTTCTCTGTCGTCGTCGCGTTAGCGGCCTTCATCTTGAAGACGCGCACCGGGACACGAGCAGCCGACGCTGCCTTCGTGGCAGGCTCGGCGTTCGCAGGCAGCGTGATTCTCAGTCTTGGCCTGATCGCTGCGGCCATCGGCGTGTGACCACCAACGTCGAAGGCCCCCGCAGCGAGCTGCGGGGGCCTTCGACGTATTGCCCGGTGAGAGCAATGGCGGAGGATACGAGATTCGAACTCGTGAGGGGTTGCCCCCAACACGCTTTCCAAGCGTGCGCCCTAGGCCACTAGGCGAATCCTCCGCGGCAAACAATACAAGACGCTGGGGAGTGCTCGCGAACTCGTTCGCGGGGGTGGGGATCGGGTACTGTGTGCGGAGCCCCTCACGTGGCGCTATCTGACTGAACTCCCCCAGGGCCGGAAGGCAGCAAGGGTAGGTTGGCTCTGGCGGGTGCGTGGGGGGCGCTTGCGTTGGGGGTGGTCTTACGGGCGCGATGTCCGAGGGGGCCGATATCGTCGTAGGTGTGTCGTCCCTTGCGCTGTACCGCCGTTATCGCCCCGAGTCATTCGCCGAGGTCATCGGGCAGGAGCATGTCACTGACCCGCTGCAGCAGGCCCTGCGGAACAACCGGGTCAATCACGCGTACCTGTTCAGCGGGCCGCGCGGCTGCGGGAAGACGACCAGCGCGCGCATCCTGGCCCGCTGCCTGAACTGTGAGCAGGGGCCGACGCCGACGCCGTGCGGGACGTGTCAGTCCTGCCAGGACCTGGCGCGGAACGGGCCGGGGTCGATCGACGTCATCGAGATCGACGCCGCTTCGCACGGTGGCGTGGACGACGCGCGTGATCTGCGCGAGAAGGCGTTCTTCGGGCCGGCGAGCAGTCGTTACAAGATCTACATCATCGACGAGGCGCACATGGTCACCTCGGCGGGGTTCAACGCGCTGCTGAAGGTGGTCGAGGAGCCGCCGGAGCATCTGAAGTTCATCTTCGCGACGACCGAGCCCGAGAAGGTCATCGGCACGATCCGGTCGCGTACGCACCACTATCCGTTCCGGCTCGTCCCGCCAGGGACGCTGCGGGAGTACCTCGCCGAGGTGTGCGCGAAGGAGGGCACCGGCGTCGAGGACGGGGTGCTGCCGCTGGTCGTACGGGCCGGGGCGGGGTCCGTGCGTGACTCGATGTCCGTGATGGACCAGCTGCTCGCCAGTACGGCCGGTGACGGTGTGACGTACGCCATGGCGACGTCCCTGCTCGGTTATACGGACGGATCGCTGCTCGACGCCGTGGTGGACGCGTTCGCGGCGGGCGACGGGGCCGCGGCGTTCGACGTGGTGGACCAGGTCATCGAGGGCGGGAACGACCCACGGCGGTTCGTCGCCGACCTGCTGGAGCGGCTGCGCGACCTGGTCATCCTCGCCGCCGTACCGGACGCAGGGGAGAAGGGGCTGATCGACGCGCCCACCGACGTCGTCGAGCGGATGACCGCCCAGGCCTCGGTCTTCGGCGCGGCCGAGCTCAGCCGGGCGGCCGATCTCGTCAACACCGGGCTGACGGAGATGCGCGGCGCCACCTCGCCCCGGCTCCAGCTGGAGCTGATCTGCGCGCGCGTGCTGCTGCCCGCCGCCTTCGACGACGAACGCTCCGTCCAAGCGCGGCTCGACCGGCTGGAGCGGGGCGCGGCGGCAGCCGCCACGACCGCCGGGGCCGTGTTCTCCGGCGGTCCCGGGCCCGCGGGTGGAGTGGGGGCCGGGGTGGGGGCTGGGGGTGGTCATATGCCTGCGCCTGCGCCTGGGATCGCCATGGCTTACGTACCCGAGCCCGGAGCGCATGGGCCCGTACATGTGCCTGGGCCTGGGCCCGTGGCTGGGCCTGCGCATGAGCCCGTTGCTCCTTCCGCTCCTGCTCCTGCTCCTGCTCCCGCGCCTGCTGCCGTGCCCGCCGAGCCCCAGCGGCCCGGCGCCTGGCCCGGTGCCGTGGCGCCCGGCGAAGGGGCCCGCCGCCCCGGTGGCTGGCCGACCGCGGTGGCGCCCGGCCAGGGAGCCGCGCCCGCGCCCGTACCGGCGTCCGCTCCCGGTCCGGCCGCACCGGGCCCTGCCGCACCGGGCCCTGCCGCGCCCGCCTCGTCCCCCGCTCCCGCCGCCCCCGCCGCGGCCGGTCCCGCGATGACACAGGGCGCCGGGCAGGTGCGGCACATGTGGCCCGACATCCTGGAGGCCGTCAAGAACCGCAGGCGCTTCACCTGGATCCTGCTCAGCCAGAACGCGCAGGTCGCCGGGTTCGACGGCACGACGCTCCAGGTCGGCTTCATCAACGCCGGCGCCCGCGACAACTTCACGAGCAGCGGCAGCGAAGCGGTGCTCAAGCAGGCGCTCTCCGAGCAGTTCCAGGTGCAGTGGAAGATCGAGGCGATCGTCGACCCGTCGGGCGGCACCCCGCCGCCCGCCACCCCCGGCGGCCCCGGAAACGGCGGCCCCGGCGGTGGTGGGTACGGCGGGGGCGGGTACGGCGGCGGCAGCGGCGGATACGGGAACGGTGGTGGCGGTGGCGGTGGCGGAGGAGGCTACGGCGGCGCTCCCGCCGCTCCCGCTCCGAACGCCCCGAGCTACGCGTCGAACTCCGCTCCGGCCCCCGCCCAGGCCCGGACCGGCCCGGGTGGCGCCTCCGGAACCGGAGCTGGAGCCGGAGCCGGTTCGCGCCCGTCGTCCCCTCCCGCGGGCTCCGGCGGCCGGCCCGAGGGGCAGGGGCCCGGAGGCGGCGGCAGGGCGGACGCGACCGCCCCACCGCCGCA
Source organism: Streptomyces sp. NPDC093109 (assembly GCF_040701725.1). Classification (NCBI taxonomy): domain Bacteria; kingdom Bacillati; phylum Actinomycetota; class Actinomycetes; order Kitasatosporales; family Streptomycetaceae; genus Streptomyces; species Streptomyces sp. NPDC093109. The sequence continues at coordinate 115,577 of NZ_JBFBEZ010000024.1, read as the reverse complement.
CACCGTGGCCCCGGAGGACGACACCCCGGAGGAGGACGATCCGGATCTCGTCGACTCCGCGCTCTCCGGCCACGAACTGATCGTCCGCGAGCTGGGAGCCACGATTGTGGAGGAATATACGAACGAGTAGCCGGCGGCTTTTCGGCGTCCCGTACAAGGCGCGTCCAAGGCCCGTAGGCGGACCGCCCGCCCGTCCGGGCTAGGCTGCCTCCCGTGAAGGTCCTTGTCATCGGCGGCGGCGCCCGCGAACACGCCCTGTGCCGCTCTCTGTCCCTCGACCCCCAGGTCACCGCTCTGCACTGCGCCCCCGGCAACGCCGGGATCGCCGAGGTGGCCGAGCTGCACCCGGTGGACGCGCTGGACGGCGCGGCCGTGGCCCGGCTCGCCACCGAGCTGGAAGCCGGCCTCGTCATCGTCGGACCCGAGGCGCCGCTGGTGGCCGGGGTCGCCGACGCCGTACGGGACGTGGGCATCCCCTGCTTCGGCCCGTCCCGTGAGGCGGCCGAGCTGGAGGGCTCCAAGGCGTTCGCGAAGGACGTGATGGCCGGGGCGAACGTCCCGACGGCCCGCAGTTACGTCTGCACCACGCCCGAGCAGATCGACGACGCGCTCGACGCCTTCGGCCCGCCCTACGTCGTCAAGGACGACGGGCTCGCCGCCGGCAAGGGCGTCGTCGTGACCCCCGACCTCGCCGCCGCCCGCGCGCACGCCCTCGCCTGCGGCGGCCGTGTCGTCATCGAGGAGTTCCTCGACGGCCCCGAGGTCTCCCTCTTCGCCATCACCGACGGCGAGACCGTCCTCCCGCTCCAGCCCGCGCAGGACTTCAAGCGCGCGCTCGACAACGACGAGGGCCCCAACACCGGCGGCATGGGCGCGTACTCCCCGCTGCCCTGGGCGGACCCCAAGCTGGTCGACGAGGTCATGGAGACCGTCCTCCAGCCGACCGTCGACGAACTCCGGCGCCGCGGCACGCCCTTCTCCGGGCTGCTGTACGCGGGCCTCGCGATCACGAGCCGGGGCGTACGGGTCATCGAGTTCAACGCGCGCTTCGGCGACCCCGAGACCCAGGTCGTCCTGGCCCGGCTGAAGACCCCGCTGGCCGGCGTCCTGCTGGCCGCCGCCGAGGGCGACCTCGCCGCGCTGCCGCCGCTGACCTGGCGCGACGACGCCGCGGTCACGGTCGTCATCGCCTCGTACAACTACCCGGACACCCCGCGTACCGGCGACCCGATCGAGGGTCTCGACGAGGTCGCCGCACAGGATGGACCCGACGCGTACGTCCTGCACGCCGGCACCCGCCTGGACGGCGCCGCCGAAGGCGGTGGCGCTGACGATGGTGCTGACGGCGGCGGTACGGTCCTGAGCGCGGGCGGGCGCGTGCTGTCCGTGACGGCGACCGGCGAGGACCTCACGCAGGCCCGCGAACGCGCCTACACCGCGCTCGGCCGCATCCGGCTGGCCGGCTCCCAGCACCGTACGGACATCGCCCTGGCGGCGGCGGAAGCGGCGGAGGCCGCCGGGGTCTGACGGCACATGCGCACTGCATGGCACTGGGCCGGGCGTTGATCGCCCGGCCCAGTGCCATGTCCGGTTCCGGGTGGACCATCCGGGCCCGCCGCGTCAGCAGCTTTGACCAGAGCCATTCCATCGAGTGACGGTTGGGCCATCCGGATGACGGGTCTCCGGGGCCCAACTAGGGTGCGGCGCAAGCGTTCCGGCACTTGGCCCACCGGCATTGCGATGTCAGTGGTGGGTGCCACAGTGGGGGAGTGAGCAACACAGCCGCACGGCGGAGGGGGTGAGGTCCACATGTCCGGTTCCAGCTCTGGTTCCAGTACGGGTTCCAGTATGGGTTCCAGCTCCAGCACCGGTTTCGGCTCGGGCGTCGGCCCGGATTCCGGCTCGGGCACGGGCCCCGGTCCCGGCATGGGCGACGGGCTGGGGGCCCGGGGCGCCCGCGTCCGGGCTCTCGCCGTGCTGCGCGTACGGAGCAGGGCGCTGGCCGTGGCCCTGCTGCCCGCCGCTGTCGCCGTCGTGCTCCTGGCCGGGGGCGTCACCGGCCATCTCCGGGGCGCGGGCTGGGACGCGGCGCGCTGGGGGGTGACGGCCCTCGCGGTGGTCGTGCTGCTGCTGGCGGCTGCCGTGGCCGCCGTGGTGACCCGCGCCAAGCCCGCCCTCAGCCCGACCGTTCCTGTGGTGGAGAAGTCCGCGCCGGATCTCTACCGGCTGGTGCGCGACCTCGCGGACCGGCTCGATGTGCCCGCGCCCTCCGCGATAGCCCTGACGCCGGACTGCGACAGCTGGCTGGAGGACCGCACCCACCCGGCGCACGCCCAGGACGATGGGCAGAGTCAGAGCCAGGGCCAGAGCCAGGGCATTGGGCGACGTGGCCGGCCCCTGGGCTCGGGCCGCCGGATGCCGGGGCCCGGCGCCGCCGCGACCGCGCCCGTCCTCGTGATCGGGTCGCCCTTTCTGTGGTGGATGCGCGTCGCGGAACTGCGCGCCGTGCTCGCCCCGGTCGTGGCCGGTACGGGGGCCGCCGCGCACCCGGACATAGCCGCGGCCCGCCGCTTTGTCCGCGGGCTCGACGCGGCGGTCGCCGTCGCGGCCCGCCCCGGGCAGCGGTGGATACGGGCCGCCGCGCTCGGCGTGATCGGCCGGGTGGCCCGCGTCATACTGCGCGCGTGCGGTGAGCACGCCGCGCTGATGGAGCGCGGGGTGGCGGCGGCCGCGTCCGAGCGCGCGCAGACGGTGGACTACGGCCTGCGGATCGTCGCGCAGGAGCAGGTGGGCCTGGCGTTCGCGGGCTGGGACCGGCTGCTCACGCGGGTCGCGCTGCCCGCCTGGCGGATGGGGCGCTGGCCCGCCCGGCTGGACGCCGGGGTGGTCTCCGCCCTCACCGAGCTGTCCCGCCGCGACCGCCTCGCCGAGGGCTTCGCCACCCGGCTCGGCGAGCGCCCCGCCTGCGATCTGCTCGAAGAGCCCGGAGCGGTCGACGAGGCGGCCTCCCTGCTGGCCGCCCGGCTTTTCCACGGCGGTCCGGCCGACGCGGGCCCCGACTGGTCCCCGGTGGACTGGCAGCAGTATCCGGAGGAGGTCGTGGACCGCAAGTGGCGTACGGAAGCGGCCCGGCTGCACCGCGTCCTGGACGGCATGGGGGTACGACGAGGAGCGGGCCCCGGCGCCGCCGCCGACCCTAACGGGCACCCCGACCCCGACCCCGGTCCCGACCCCGGGCCGAACCTGGCCCGTGTCCTGGACCACCTCGCCGGACCCGGCGGTGGCGTCGACGGCACCGGCGCCGGCAGTGGTGGGGGTGGCGGTGGTGGTGGCGCCGGTGAGATCGGCGAGATCGGTGACGCGCTGGCCGCCGGGATCAGCGCCGAGCTGGCCCGCGAGGCGGCGGCGGCCCCGCAGCCCCCGGCGGAGGCGACGGGCGACGCCCGCGCGCTCTGGGGCGGCGACCCGCTGCCTCTCTTCCCGCTCCAGCCGCCCCGCACCGGCCGCGAGCTGCTCGCGGACCACGTCACGGCCATGGTCTGCTGCTCCGCCGTGGACACGGCGGGCGCCGCGCCCGGCCTCGACTGGCTCGACGGCCCCGCGCTCCTGGTCGACGGCGAACGCCGCGCCGAGCTGAGCGGCCGGGTCCTCAGCCTGGTCGAGGACGGCGACGCCGAACCGCTCCGCGCCTGGCTCACCACGCTGGGCGTCCGCCCGGAGAAGCCCGTACGCCTGGTCTGACCACCCCCGGTCGCCCGCGGCCTCGGCCCTCGGTCGGCTCCTGTCGGGCCCGGCTGCCTCGCCAGGGCAGCTCGTTCGCCTGCACCAACCGCACTCCGGCCGTGCTCCCGAGCCACACCTCGGCCGGACGCCGGCCGGACGCCGGCCGGACGCCGACCAGCGCGCCGGGTCCGGCGAGGTGCCCCGGGCCGCGTCCCGCCGCCCGTACCGGCAGCAAACCCGGCCACCGGCCATCCGTACCTGGCCGCACCCCGGCCAACCGGGGCGGCCCGGGAACAGCCAGGTGGCAGGGAGCAGCCCGCCGCCGGGCCGCCGCGAGGTGCCCCCGCCGGGCCCCGCCCGGCCACCCCCGCCCGGCCCCCGCCGCCGAGTTGGGCGGGCAGGCCGTCCCGGTGGGGACCGTCCGGCCGTGCCCCGCCCGGCCCCCGCCAGGACCGCCCCGCCGTGTGAGTCCCGCCACACCCCACCCCTCCTCCCGCGCCTCCTCGCCAGTCCCCGCCGCCCGGTATGACGCCCGGCATCCGGATCGCGTGTCTTCCGTTTACTTCAATTCGCGACGAACGGTGACCGATCGCGCGCGTTGTGTGATGTGCTGGAGTTCGGCGCCGGGATCAGGGCGCGTCGGCGGGCGGCCAAACGGTCGTATCAGCGGCGCGTCGGCGCGTGAATCGACCGTTGCATCAATGGCCGTGCCACCCGAGGGCGCGGGGGCTCGGAGGAGGGGCGCACATGGGGGCGGACCAGATCCGGCGGTGGGAGTCGGGCGCACTCGCCCACGCGGTGAGCGATCCCTTCGGGCAGGGGCCGCTGCCCTGGCTGCGCGGCAACGAGAACTACTTCGACGACACCGGCCATCTCGTGCCCTGGTACGCCGACCCCTACCACCTTGGCACCGGTCACGGCGGTACCGGTCACGGCGTCACCGGCACCGGCATCAGCACCGGCATCAGCAGCGTCAGCGGCACCGGCGGTGGTCTCCGTAACGCCGACGACGTGCGCCGGCAGATCAAGGGCTTCTCCTCCACAGGCGCCGCCGCCCCCGGCGAGGCCATCGACTTCCACATCACCGTCGACCCGCCCCAGCAGTTCTCCGTCGACATCTACCGGATCGGCCACTACGGCGGCGAGGGCGCACGCAAGATCAGCACCGGCCCCCGGATCTCCGGCATCGTGCAGCCCCCGCCGCTCACCGCCGACCGTACGGTCTCGTGCCACAACTGGTGGCAGTCCTGGCGGCTCCAGATCCCCGAGCACTGGGCGCTCGGCGCCCATGTCGCCGTCCTCACCACCGCCGACGGCTACCGCTCCCACGTCCCCTTCACCATCCGCGACAGCCGCCCCGCCGATCTGCTCCTCCTGCTCCCCGACATCACCTGGCAGGCGTACAACCTCTACCCCGAGGACGGCCACACCGGCGCCAGCCTCTACCACGCCTGGGACGACGAGGGCCGGCTCCTCGGCGAGCAGGACGCCGCGTCGACCGTCTCCTTCGATCGCCCCTACGCGGGCGCGGGGCTGCCCCTCCACGTCGGCCACGCCTACGACTTCATCCGCTGGGCCGAGCGGTACGGCTACGACCTCGCCTACGCCGACGCCCGCGATCTGCACGCCGGCCGCGTCGACCCCACCCGCTACCGGGGCCTGATCTTCCCCGGCCACGACGAGTACTGGTCCGTTCCCATGCGCCGTACGGTCGAGCAGGCGCGCGACCACGGCACCTCCCTCGTCTTCCTCTCCGCCAACACCATGTACTGGCAAGTGGAGTTGGGCCCCTCGGCCTCCGGCGTCCCCGACCGGCTCCTCACCTGCCGCAAGCGCCGCCCCCCGCCCCGGGCACCCCGCGGCGCGCCCCGGGCACCCCGCGCCCGCAGCGGTACGTACGGCAGCAGCAGCCGCCCCGCCCTCTGGCGCGAGGTCGACCGGCCCGAGCAGCATCTCCTCGGCATCCAGTACGCGGGCCGCGTCCCCGAGCCCCGCCCGATGGTCGTACGGAACGTCGGCCACTGGCTCTGGGAGGCCACCGGCGCCGCCGAGGGCGACGAGATCGAGGGGCTGGTCGCCGGGGAGGCGGACCGTTACTTCCCGCGTACGGCGCTGCCCGAGCACCAGGACCGCATCCTCCTCGCCCACTCCCCGTACCGCGACGGCGAGGGCGTACGGCGCCACCAGGAGACCTCCCTCTACCGCGCCCCCTCCGGCGCGCTCGTCTTCGCGTCCGGCACCTTCGCCTGGTCCCCGGCGCTGGACCGCCCCGGCCATGTGGACGCCCGGATCCAGCGCGCCACCGCCAACCTCCTCGACCGGATCTGCAAACGCGACTGACCGGCCAGCACCGGCCAGCACCGGCCCCCACTGGCGCCCCCTGGCGACCGGTACTTCCGGCATACGGGAGAATCAACGCGATCTCTCAGATCGGACAGAACCACGGGGAGGAACCGTGTCCGGATTCGTAGAAAAGCCCGAGCCCCTTCAGGTGCCGGGTCTGGTGCACATCCACACCGGCAAGGTGCGCGATCTGTACCGCGACGAGGCGGGCGACCTCGTGATGGTCGCCAGCGACCGCATGTCCGCGTACGACTGGGTGCTGCCCAGCGAAATCCCCGACAAGGGCCGGGTCCTCACCCAGCTCTCGCTCTGGTGGTTCGACCAGCTCACCGACCTCGTACCGAACCACGTCATCTCCACCGAAGTCCCCGCCGGCGCCCCCGCCGACTGGGCGGGCCGTACGCTCGTCTGCCGCTCGCTCCGGATGGTCCCGGTCGAGTGCGTCGCCCGCGGCTACCTCACGGGCTCGGGGCTCGTGGAGTACGAGAAGTCCCGCACCGTCTGCGGGCTCGCGCTCCCCGAGGGCCTCACGGACGGCTCCGAGCTGCCAGGACCGATCTTCACCCCCGCCACCAAGGCGGCCGTCGGCGAGCACGACGAGAACGTGTCGTACGAGGAAGTGGCCCGCCAGGTCGGCGCGGAGGAGGCAGCACTGCTGCGCCGGACGACCCTCGACGTGTACGCCAGGGCCCGCGACATCGCCCGCGAGCGCGGGATCATCCTCGCCGACACGAAGTTCGAGTTCGGCTTCGACCGCGATGCGGACGGCACCGACCGGCTGGTGATCGCCGACGAGGTGCTGACGCCCGACTCCTCGCGCTTCTGGCCCGCCGCCACCTGGGAGCCCGGCCACGCGCAGCCGTCGTACGACAAGCAGTTCGTACGCGACTGGCTGACCTCCCCTGCCTCCGGCTGGGACCGCCGCAGCGAGCAGCCGCCGCCCGCGCTGCCGCAGGAGATCGTGGACGCGACGCGCGCGAAGTACGTGGAGGCGTACGAACTCCTCACCGGCACCACCTGGCGGTAACGCACATCGCACGACGAAGAAGCCCCCGGTCTTCCGACCGGGGGCTTCTTGCTCTGAGCGGACGACCAGGTTCGAACTGGCGACCTCAACCTTGGCAAGGTTGCGCTCTACCAACTGAGCTACGTCCGCGCTGCGCCGTGGCGCGAGGCCAACTATACCCAACCCCGCCGCTGCGCGAGACGCACCGCCGTATGCCGGTTCTCGGCCCCCAGCTTGGCGGCGGCGGACGACAGGTAGTTCCGTACGGTCCCCTGCGACAGCGACGCGCGCTCCGCGATCTCCGCGATCGGCGCGCCGTCCGCCGCCAGCTCCAGCACCTCGGCCTCGCGCGCGGTGAGCGGCGAGTCCCCGGCGGAGATCGCGTCGGCCGCCAACTCGGGGTCGATGAAACGGCTTCCGGCGTGCACGGTACGGATGATCTCCGCGAGCCGCCGCGCGGAGACCGTCTTGGGCACGAAGCCCCGCACGCCCGCCGCCAGCGCCCGCTTCAGATGGCCTGGCCGGCCGTGGCTCGTCACGATCATCGTCCGGCAGCCGGGCAGTTCGTTACGGAGCGATGTGGCGACTTTCACACCATCGGCGCCCGGCATCTGGAGATCGAGTACGGCTACGTCCGGCCGATGCGCCAGGGCCATCGCGAGGGCCTCGGGTCCTGAGGCCGCCTCTGCGACGACGAGCAGATCGTCTTCGAGCGCGAGCAGCGCGGCGAGCGCGCCCCGGATCAGATGCTCGTCGTCGGCGAGCAGGACCCGAACGGGTGGTGTGGTCATGGCGTCATCTCGTCGTGGAGCGCGGATACGGAGGGGGAGATGGAAGGGGAGACGGAGGGGGACAGAAGAGGCGCGGCCCCGGACCCGGACGCGGACCCGGACGCCGGCCCCGGGGCCGACGAGGCGACCGGCCCCGGCAGCGGCACCCGTACCGGCAGCGGCACCCGTACCGTCAGCCGGAAGCAGCCGTCCGCCACGGCCCCCGCCTCCAGCGTCCCGTCCAGCGCCGCCAGCCGCTCCCGCAGCCCGGCGAGACCGGAGCCGTGGCGGGCCGACTCTCCTTCTGCGGGGTCCGGCACGCCGTCGTTCTCCACGGTCAGTACCGCCTCGGCACCGCCCTCCGGCGCGTGCCCCAGGACCGACAGCCGTACGGTGCACCGCCGCGCGTCCCCGTGCCGCAGCACGTTCGTCGTCGCCTCGCGCACCACCCAGCCCAGGGCCGACTGCACCTCGGCGGGGAGCGCGGCGCCGGTCTCCTCCTCCTCGATCCGGCAGTCGATGTCGGCCGCCGCCAGCACGCTCCTGGCGCCGTCCAGCTCCGTGTGCAGGTTCGCCTCGCGGTAGCCGCGTACGACGTCCCGTACCTCCCGCTGGGACTCGCGGGCGATCCGCTGCACCTCGGTCATCTGCGCGATCGCCTCCGGCCTGCCGCGCTCGGCGAGCTGGACCGCCAGCTCGCTCTTCAGCGCGATCACCGCGAGGTTGCGGCCCATGACGTCGTGCATGTCGCGGCCGAAGCGCAGCCGCTCCTCGGCGACCGCGAGCCGGGTCTGTGTCTCGCGCGCCGCGTCGAGCTGCCAGACGACGGAGACCAGCCAGGCCGAGAAGAGATACGCGCAGGTGAACAGGGAGCCCATGGCGGTGACCCCGGCGGCGCAGAGCAGGGCCACACCCCAGCCCTTCCCGGCCAGCAGGGCCACGGCCACCGTCCCGCCGGCGGTGCCGAGCACGGCGCGCACCCCGTGCCGCGAGGTGCGCAGCCCCAGCGCGACGGAGCCCAGACCGAAGCCGGAGACGGCCATCAGCAGCACACCGAAGTCCTCGTCACGTACGAGGGTCCCGCGCAGCGCCAGCAGGGTGGCGAGCCCGGCGGCGGAGTAGCCGGCCACGGTCAGCAGCATCCGTACGGGCCGCTCGGCCCGGCCGAGCCGCCAGTCCAGCGCCCGGTTCGACAGCTGTACGCAGAGCCAGGCGTGGACGACGACCATCAGGAACAGCGCCGCCTTCACCGACCGCGGGTCGAGGGGCAGCAGGGTGCCGATGTTCATACCGACCTCGGCGCCGCCCAGGGCGGAGAACGTCCAGCGGGTGTAGACATGGACCTTCGCCGTGTTGGTCTTCGGCACCTTGGCCATGGCCAGCCGGCTCCTGCGCCGCCACCAGTCCGTCAGTCCGGACATCTCACTCCTCTCGTGGGCCGTTTGCGTCCGGGTACGGGGAACGGCTACCGCCGAGGCTCCCAGCGGAACCACTTCCGTACAGCAAACAGGGAGAGCCCGATCCAGACCAGGGCCGTCAGGCCCCCGCGCAGTACGTCGCCGCTGTCGATCCCGCCCAGCCAGCCCGCCCTGATCAGGGTCATCACCCCGGTCATCGGCAGCAGCTCGCAGACCCTGGCGAGGTTGTCGGGGAAGACGTCCAGCGGGACGAAGAGGCCCGAGCCCATCACCGAGAGCAGGAACAGCGGCATGGTGGTGAGCTGCGCGCTCTCCACGGTACGGGTGACCGCCGAGGTCGCCGCCGCCAGCGTGGCGAGCAGGACCAGCCCGGCCAGCAGCCCGACGAGCAGCAGCAGCGGCTGCCGGGGCGCGCGGACGTCGAGGAGCACGACCCCGCCCGCGATCATGACCACGGACTGTACGAAGGCGAGCCCGACCGCCGGCAGCGCGGTGCCGGCGAGGATCTCGTGGTCGGCGGCCTCGACCGTACGGAGCCGCTTGAGGACGAGGTCCTCGCGCCGGGAGGTGTACGCGGCGGTGAGGTTGGCGTAGACGGCCATGACCAGCACCATGCCGATGCTGCCGACCATCGCCACCTCGATGCCGCTGAGCCCGGTGCCGGCGAGGTCGACCTGCTGGATCGACGCCTTGATGGCGGCGATCATCGCGACGGGCACGACCAGCGCGGCGAAGAGCGCGGTCCTGTTCCTGATGAGCAGCGTGTACTCGGCCCGCCCGAGCGCCTTGAGGCGTCCGACCGGGGTGGTGGTCCCGCCGGTGGTACCGCCGGTTGTCCCGCCGGTGGTACCGCCGGTTGTCCTGGTGGTGTGTGTCGGCGTCGTACTCATCGGGCACCTACCGTCTTCTGGTCGCGGACCGTCTCTTCGCCCTGCGCCGCGATGTCCAGGAACGCCTCTTCGAGCGTGGCCGCCCGCGCGTCCAGCGCCTCCAGCCGTACGTTCGACTCCTCGGCCCAGCGCAGGAGTTCACCCAGGTCGTGCTGGATCCGCCGGGTCCGGATCTCGACGCGCCGGCCGTCAGCCGCCGCCTCCAGCGACAGCGGCAGCCGGCCGGCGGGGACCTCCTCGGGCAGGGTGAAGCGGATGCGTCCCGGCCGTGCCGCCGTCACCTCGGCCGGGGTCCCCGTGACCACGATCCGGCCCTGGTGCATGATCGCGAGCCGGTCGGCCAGCGACTCGGCCTCCTCCAGATAGTGCGTGGTCAGCAGCACCGTGGTCCCCTCGTTCCGTAGTTCGCGCACCAACTCCCAGGTGTCGCGCCGCCCTTCGGCGTCCAGCCCGGTCGACGGCTCGTCGAGGAAGAGCACCTCGGGCCGGCCGAGGAGCGCGAGCGCCAGGTCGAGGCGCCGCCGCTCGCCGCCGGAGAGCTGCTTGACCCGTACGTCGGCCCGCTTGGCGAGCCCGACCAGGGCCAGCGCCTCGTCGGTCGGCCGGGCGCCGCTGGTGCACCCCGCGCACATCCGTACCGTCTCGGCGACCGTCAGGTCGGACGGGAAGCCGCCCTCCTGGAGCATCACGCCGACCCGGGGCCGTACGGCGGCCCGCTCGGTGTACGGGTCGTGGCCCAGCACCCGCACCGTGCCGCCGTCGGGCCGGGCGAGGCCCTCCAGCAGCTCCATGGTGGAGGTTTTGCCCGCGCCGTTCGTGCCGAGGAGCGCGAACAGCTCGCCGCGCGCCACGGAGAAGGAGATGCCGTCGACCGCCGTATAGCCACCCGCGTAGGTACGTCGCAGGTCAGCGACGTCGAGGACGTGTCCGCCCGTTGGTGCCGTTCCGCCCGTTGATTCCGTCATGCCCTCAGCTTCCCGCCGGTCGGGGCCGCCGGGCAGTGCGGGCTGTCACGGCTCCCGATGACAAATGTCATCGACGGCGACGGAGATGGGGCGGGGCCAGGGGCAGGGAGGCGCACACGAAGAAGCCCCCGGTCGCAAAGACCGGGGGCTTCTCACACTGAGCGGACGACCAGGTTCGAACTGGCGACCTCAACCTTGGCAAGGTTGCGCTCTACCAACTGAGCTACGTCCGCATTGCACCGGGCGACCGGTGCGGCCACCACTCTACCTGATCCACCGGGCCGGAATGACCACGGCGATCGACCATCAAGACGATCGGAGGAAGAGCGATGTAGAGCGGGTGACAGGAATTGCACACTGCGCCTCCCCCTTGGAAAGGGGGCGTTCTACTACTGAACTACACCCGCACGCTGCCGGGGTTCCGGCTTTTCGGCCTAGCCCCTCGGCGTGATCCAAACTCTAGCGGATCCAGGGGGGTGCTTGGCAACTCGGTGCGTGTGGCACCCCCCGGGGCTCCGCGCCGCTCAACTCGCCGCGTGGAACGCCTCGTAGACCCTCTTGGGAATCCGCCCCCTGGCCGGCACCTCCAGCTTGTGCGCCTGGGCCCAGGCGCGGACCGCCGCCGCGTCGGGGGCGAGGGCGGTGTGCCGGTAGGTGATGCGGGTTTTGCCGTTCTTGCTGGCATTTGTCTGCTTACGGCCGGCCGCCATGAAGGGCGCCAGGGCCTTGCGCAGTTTCTTCGCGTTGGAGGGATTGAGGTCGATCTCGTACGACTTCCCGTCCAGGCCGAAGATGACCGTTTCCGACGCCTCTCCGCCCTCGATGTCGTCGGAGAGCGTGACCACTACGCGCTGCGCCACGGATGTCGGTCCTTTCCTGGTACCGCACTGGCGGCGTGCGGGATACCGGCCTTCCGGCTGTTATGGGGCAATACTGTTTTCCGCTGTATTCCTTTGTACAGCGGTGGACCGCATATTGTGAAGCCCAGTCAATTGCGCCAGCGTGTCACGCGGCAATGGGGTGCGCGAATTTTTTCCTGGATTTTCCCTGGTGTGCGCCGGAAGATATCTACTCGCGTAGATTTTCCGGGCGGGTACGCTGAGGTACCTCGGGGGGTCTGGGGGATTCCCCGATCGCAGCAGCGAGAACCAGCCGCACCACACCACCGGGAGTGCCAGTGGCACGCGTCGTAGTCGACGTCATGCTCAAGCCGGAGATCCTCGACCCGCAGGGCCAGGCCGTGCAGCGCGCGCTGCCTCGCCTGGGCTTCGAGGGCATCGCCGACGTCCGTCAGGGAAAGCGCTTCGAGCTGGAGGTGGCGGAGCCGGTCGACGAGGCCGCTCTCGCCCGTATCCATGAGATGGCCGAAACTTTTCTCGCCAACACCGTGATCGAAGACTTCGTGATCAAGGTCGAGGAGTCGAAGACCGAGGAGTCCAAGGCCGAGGAGTTCCAGGCCGAGGAGTCGAAGTGACCTCTCGTATCGGAGTCGTCACCTTCCCCGGCACACTCGATGATCAGGACAGTCTGCGGGCGGTTCGCATCGCCGGCGCCGAGCCTGTATCGCTGTGGCACCGCGACAAGGACCTCAAGCAGGTCGACGCGGTGGTCCTGGCCGGTGGTTTCAGTTATGGGGATTATCTGCGGGCCGGCGCCATCTCGCGCTTCTCGCCGGTGATGGAAACGATCATCGAGCAGGCGAAGGCCGGTCTGCCGGTCCTCGGCATCTGCAACGGTTTCCAGATCCTCACCGAGTCGCATCTCCTGCCCGGCGCGATGCTGCGGAACAACCATCTGCACTTCGTCTGCCGCGATCAGAAACTCCGGGTGGAGACGGCGGACACCGCCTGGACGGCCGATTACTCGGCGGGCCAGGAAATCTCCGTCCCCCTCAAGAACATCGACGGCCGGTACGTGGCCGACGAGCGCACGCTCGACGAGCTGGAGGCCGAGGGCCGGGTCGCCTTCCGTTATCTGGACGGCAACCCCAACGGCTCGCTGCGCGACATCGCCGGTGTCACCAACGCGGCCGGCAATGTCGTCGGCCTGATGCCGCACCCCGAACACGCCGTGGAGCCGCTGATCGGTACGGGCCGTACCGACGGCCTCGGATTCTTCACCTCGATCCTGAAGAAGCTGGTAAGCGCCTCATGACCATCAAGAACCTCGACACGGTCAAGCACGCGGCCGGTACCCCGGACACCGACCAGCCCTGGAAGGAACTCGGCCTCAAGGAGGACGAGTACGCGCGGATCCGCGAGATCCTGGGCCGCCGTCCCACCGGCGCCGAGCTGGCGATGTACTCGGTCATGTGGTCCGAGCACTGCTCGTACAAGAGCAGCAAGGTGCATCTGAAGCAGTTCGGCGAGAAGGTCCCGGCCAACGACGCCATGCTCGTCGGCATCGGCGAGAACGCGGGCGTCGTGGACGTCGGCCAGGGGTACGCGGTCACCTTCAAGGTCGAGTCGCACAACCACCCCTCGTACATCGAGCCCTACCAGGGCGCGGCCACCGGCGTCGGCGGCATCGTCCGCGACATCCTCGCGATGGGCGCCCGCCCGGTCGCAGTCGTGGACCCGCTGCGCTTCGGCGCGGCCGACCACCCCGACACCAAGCGCGTCCTGCCGGGCGTCGTCGCGGGCGTCGGCGGCTACGGCAACTGCCTGGGCCTGCCGAACATCGGCGGCGAGGTCGTCTTCGACCCCTGCTACCAGGGCAACCCGCTGGTCAACGCCGGCTGTATCGGCGTCATGCGGCACGAGGACATCCACCTCGCGCAGGCGTCGGGCCCCGGCAACAAGGTGATCCTGTACGGCGCCCGCACGGGCGGCGACGGCATCGGCGGCGTCTCCGTGCTGGCGAGCGAGACCTTCGAGTCGACGGGCCCGGCCAAGCGGCCCGCCGTCCAGGTCGGTGACCCGTTCCAGGAGAAGCTCCTCATCGAGTGCACCCTGGAGATCTTCGCCGAGAAGCTTGTCGCGGGCATCCAGGACCTCGGTGGCGCGGGCCTCTCCTGCGCGACGAGCGAGCTGGCGTCCGCCGGTTCTGGCGGCATGCGGGTCGAGCTGGAGACCGTACCGCTGCGGGACGCGACCCTCTCGCCCGAGGAAATCCTCATGAGCGAGTCGCAGGAACGCATGTGCGCGGTCGTCGAGCCGCAGCACGTCGAGCGCTTCATGGAGATCTGCGAGAAGTGGGACGTCATCGCCACCGTCATCGGTGAGGTGACCGAGGGCGAGCGGCTGGAGATCTTCTGGCACGGCGAGCAGATCGTGGACGTACCGCCGCGTTCGGTGGCGCACGACGGCCCGGTGTACGAGCGGCCCTACGCCCGCCCGGAGTGGCAGGACGCGCTCCAGGCGGACGACGCGGGCAAGCTGCCGCGCCCGGCGACGGCGGCCGAGCTGCGTGAGCAGGTGCTGGCGCTGGTCTCGTCGCCGAACCAGGCGTCGAAGGCGTGGATCACCGACCAGTACGACCGGTTCGTACAGGGCAACACGGTGCTCGCGCAGCCCGAGGACGCGGGCATGGTCCGCATCGACGAGAACACCAACCTCGGCGTGGCCATGGCGACGGACGGCAACGGCCGGTTCGCCAAGCTCGACCCGTACACGGGCGCGCAGCTCGCGCTGGCCGAGTCCTACCGTAATGTCGCCGCCTCCGGCGCCACGCCGCTCGCCATCTCGAACTGCCTGAACTTCGGCTCGCCCGAAGACCCTGCGGTCATGTGGCAGTTCGCCGAGGCGACGCGCGGACTGGCCGACGGCTGCCTCCAGTTGGGCACCCCGGTCACCGGCGGCAACGTCTCCCTGTACAACCAGACGGGCGAGACGGCGATCCACCCGACGCCGGTCGTGGCCGTGCTTGGCGTGATCGACGACGTCACCCGTCGTACGCCGATCGCCTTCGCGGAAGAGGGCCAGCTCCTCTACCTGCTGGGCGACACGCGCGAGGAGTTCGGCGGCTCGGCCTGGTCGCAGGTCGTCCACGACCACCTCGGCGGGCTGCCGCCGGCCGTGGACCTCGACCGGGAGAAGCTGCTCGGCGAGATCCTGATCTCGGCCTCCCGCGACGGCATGATCGACGCGGCGCACGACCTGAGCGACGGCGGTCTGATCCAGGCGGTGACGGAGTCCTGCCTGCGCGGCGGACACGGCGCCCGCCTGGTCGTCCCGGACGGGCTCGACGCGTTCACCTTCCTGCTGAGCGAGTCGGCGGGCCGCGCGATCGTCTCCGTACCGCGCAGCGAGGAGCTCCGCTTCACGGACATGTGCGGCGCACGCGGACTGCCGGCGACGCGGGTTGGCGTGGTGGACGGCGACGAGGTCGAGGTGCAGGGCGAGTTCTCGATCCCGCTGACCGAACTGAAGGAAGCCCACGAGGGAACGATCCCGGCGCTGCTGGCGTAGCGGGTGTAGCGGGTGTGGGTGTGAACGCGCGGGTGTGGATGTGACCACGCGGGTGTGAGGGCGCGGGTCCCCGGAGGTTCGGGGGCCCGCGCTTTTGCGTTGTGTTGGGGGGCGTTGTTGGTTGTCGCCGTTGTGGGGTGCGTGCGGGTCAGGGCGGTGTTGAGTGGTGTGGGTGGGTGGCGGAGGTTGTTGGGAAAGGGGCCGCCCCTCCTGCTGTGAGTGTCGCGACTCCGGAACAGGTGTAAAGGGCGCTCCTGCGTCGCGTCGGCTGCGCCGACTGCGCTGCGTTCCGCCCTTGACACCTGTCCCGGAGTCGCAAGTGCAGGTGCGGGAGGGGCGGCCGGGGGGTGAGGGGTTGCCCGAGGGGCCTGCTGTTTTGCCGCTCGGTTCAGGGTCCGGCGGGCGGGTGGGCCCTGCGGGGCTGCGCGGCAGTTGTATGGGGGGACTCGGCCCCGGCTCAGCGGCCGGCCGTCCGTTGCTGGCTGAGACTCATGCCCCGCTGTTCACCGTTGCGTCGTGGTGCCCGGAAGGCGGGCGGGGTTTACTGTCCGGCCGGGGTCTTCGGGCCGGTCCGGGGTCTCCGGGCGGTGTCCGGGGGCGGGGAGTGCGACGTTAGAGCCGCCTCCGGCCCGTCAGATGGCTACAGCGTCGCAGTTGTTGGGATCAAGCTCCCACACCCCCACCGATCTGTCCCATATGGGATGGTTTAGAAGGTGGTTGGGGGTCTCTCCGGGCGGCACATGTGTCCTGAGGTGCGTTAGACGCCCTTCTGGACGCGAAGACCGCCTCCGGGAGCCCACTTACCGCCACACACGTCCCAGCAGCCTCTGCTCCCACTCCACGGTGACCGGCGGGGCATGTGTCGCAACCAGCAGCGGACCGTTGGCCGCTGAGCCGGTGTCGGACCGCCCCTCTCCTCTGCCGCGCAGCCCCGCAGGGCCCACCCGCCCGCCGGACCCTGAACCGACCGGCAGTCCAGCAGACCCCCCGGGCAACCCCTCACCCCCCGGCCGCCCCTCCCACACCCGCACTTGCGACTCCGGGACAGGTGTCAAGGGTGAGCGAAGCGTAATCGGCGCAGCCGACGCGACGCAGGAGCGCCCTTTACACCTGTCCTGGAGGCGCGACACTCACAGCAGGAGGGGCGGCCCCTTTCCCCCACAACCCGCGCCACCCACACACCCCACTCAACACCGCTCTGACCCGCACCCTCGCACTCCCGCTCCCACCCCCACTCCTTGAAGGGGAATTCCGTACCTACGTAAGGTCGGAGCGGGGGAAGGCGGCGACGATGTCCGTGCGCAAGGTGATGATGGTGGCTCTCCGGGTGACCTGGGTGGTTTACGCCGGGCTGATCGTGGGCCGGCTGGCCGGGTTGCCCCTCGCCTGGTGGGTGGTTCTCGCGCCCCTGGCCGTTCTGCTCGCCCTGGGCCTCGGTCAGAGCGGTGTGAGCCGCCGGAGTCGGGCTCTGCGGGCGAATCCGGTTCCGGCCGTCGAGGTGGCCGTGCCGGTTGCCGGGCGGTGGTCGGTGCTCAACAGCCCGGCGGACAAGGTGCCCAGCCACGGTACGCACGGTTACGGCCAGACGTACGCCATCGACATCATCGCCGAGCCGGCCCCCGGCGCCCGTCCGGCCTTCGCCCGGTTCTGGCCGGTCGCCCGGCGCAGTGAGGACTTTCCCGCCTTCGGGGAGCCGCTGTACGCGGTGGCCGACGCGACCGTCGTTCGCGCGGCCGACCACCGGCGTGACCATCTCAGCCGTAACTCCCTTCCCGCCGTTGCCTATCTGCTGCTCCTGGAGAGCGCCGTGCGCGAGATGGGAGGGGCCGGTCTCATCGTCGGCAACCATGTCGTCCTCGATCTCGGTGACGGTACGTACGCGATGTACGCCCATCTCCAGCGCGGCTCTCTCCAGGTGCGGGCGGGGGACCGGGTGCGGGAGGGGCAGCTTCTGGCCCGCTGCGGGAACTCCGGCAACTCCTCCGAACCCCATCTCCACTTCCAGCTGATGGACGATCCCGACCTGGACGTTGCGGCCGGGATCCCCTTCAGCTGGCGTGGCATCGGCGTTCCGGCGAACGGCGAGGTCTTCCGGGCCGGAGGCCCGCCGCTCAGCCAACCTTGAGCTGGGTGAGCAGGTCCAGCGTGTCGCTGTTGACCCAGTACTCCACGAACTTGCCGTTCTTCATGCGCAGTGTGTCGGTGCCGGTGAAGGTCACCACGGTCCCGGGCTCCGCCTTCGCGCCCGGGAAGCCGCCCGCGTAGGTGCCGGTCACCGTCCACCGTACGGACGCGTACGCGCCGTCGATCAGCGGGCGCACCTCCATGCTGAACCGCATGTCGGGGAAGGCCGCGCGGGTCTGGGCTATCCAGCCCACCACGCCTTCGGGTCCCCGGATGGCACCGCTGTCGCTGCCGTCCATCATCGCGGCGTGGATCCGGAAGTCGGGGGAGACGATGCGCTGGGCCTGGGTGTAGTCGCCGTTCCAGAGCCGGAGCCACGAGTCGAGCATCGCCTTCGGCTTCAGCTGCTTCGCGCCGCCTCGGTGTTCCTGCGCGCCGGCCATCTGCTGGGCCGTGGCCACGTGCGTGGTCTTCGACGAGCTGCTCGCGGCGTTGCTCGCGGCGTTGGCCGTGACGGTGGCCGTGGCCGTCAGCGCCAGGACGGCGAGCGCGGCGGGGATCAGCAGCCGTGCCCGGCGGCGGCGGGTGGTGGCCGTGGCGGTGGCGGCAGTGGCGGCGGCGATGGCGGTCTTGTTGTCGGTCATGGTGGATCCTCGCGTTTCGTGGGAGTGGGGAGAGAGAAAGGGCAGAGGGGAAGGGCAGGAGGAGGGGTGCTCTTTACGGGTTGAGCACGATCTTTCCGGCGGCCGTGCCGGACTCGGCCAGCTTCATGGCCTCGACCACGCGGCTGAGCGGCAGTTGGGCGGCGATCCTGGCGGTGATCTCACCGCGCTGGACGGCGCCGAAGACCTCGGTCAGGTCGGCGCGCAGCCGGGCCCGGAAGCCGTTCTTGGCCAGGCCGCGGCCGGCCCAGAAGTTGTAGAAGTAGGCCCGCCGGCCGTTGGGCAGCGTGTTCCACAGCCACACCTGGCCGAGGATCTTCATCACGGGCAGCTGCTTCGAACCCTCGTCGTCCCTGGTGGACGCGCTGCCGTACGAGACGAGCGTGCCGCCGGGGGCGAGGAGGCGCCAGGAGTCGGCGGTGCTCTTGCCGCCGACGTGGTCGAAGACGGC
Source organism: Streptomyces sp. NPDC093109 (assembly GCF_040701725.1). NCBI lineage: Bacteria > Bacillati > Actinomycetota > Actinomycetes > Kitasatosporales > Streptomycetaceae > Streptomyces > Streptomyces sp. NPDC093109. Next base: position 96,816 of record NZ_JBFBEZ010000024.1, on the reverse strand, counting down.
GTCCACCCCGTCGGGGGCGAGTTCGCGGACGCGGGCCGGGATGTCGTCGTTGCGGTAGTCGATGGGGGTGACGCCCTGGGCGCGGAGGGCGTCGTGGTGGCGTGCGGACGCCGTGCCGATCACCTTGACGCCCGCGAGGTGGGCGAGCTGGACCAGGACCGAGCCGACGCCGCCGTTGGCTCCGTGCACCAGGATCGTCTGTCCGGCGCGGATCCGGGCCTTGCGGTGCAGCATCTGCCAGGCGGTGATGCCGTTGACCACCATGGTCTCCGCCTCCGCCGCGCCGATCCCGTCGGGCACCGGCACCGCGTCCGCCGCGTCGACGACCACGTGGCTGGCCCAGCCGCCGACCTTGACCACCGCGGCCACCCGGGTGCCGGCCAGTCCGGGCTCGACGCCCGTGCCGACCGCCGCCACCTGGCCGACCAGGTCGTAACCGGGCACGAAGGGGAACGCCGGCTGGTCGTAGTACCGGCCGCGGCGCATCTGCTGCTCGGCGAAGGAGACGCCGGTCGCCTCCATCCGGATCACGACCTGCCCGGGGCCCGGGGTGGGGACGGATCCGTGCCGGAGCTGAAGCCCTTCCGGCTCGACCTTGCCCGGCAGGACGACCTCGACGAGTCCCTCGGCGTTCATGACGACCTCCGCTTGATTCCGCTTGGTTCCGCTTCGTTACGTGCCCTCGTGTTCGTTATAAGTTCTAACGTACGGGCAGGGTGAGTGTCAATACGTTTCGCTAGAGCCTCTAACTGGACATCGAAAAAGCCGGTGCCCACGTCGATATCGACGTAGGCACCGGCTCCGGCTCAGGCGCTGTCAGGCGGTCGGTTGGTCGGCAGGCGGCACGTGCAGGTGGCAGGGCGGCAGCGGGTCAGATGACCGGCGGCCTGCCCAGCCTCGTCATCCTCCACACCGTCCGCCACCGCATCGGCCGCCGCGGCCCGCACGGCTTCCGTACGCCCTCGAAGAACCCGCCGAACCACGCCTTGAGCCCGCTCGCCGAGCGCGTACGGGCCAGGGTGAGCAGGATCCACGTACCGAGGTACGCGGGAACGAGCGGCGCCGGGAGGTGGCGGCGGGCCAGCCAGACCCGGTTGCGGGCGGTCATGCGGTAGTACTCGGCGTGCCGGGCGGGTGAGGTCCTCGGGTGCTGGAGGACCAGCTCCGGCGTGTAGAGGATCCGCCAGTCGGCGTCCAGCGCGCGCCACGCGAGGTCGGTCTCCTCGTGTGTGAAGAAGAACGCGTCGGGCCAGCCGCCGGTGCCCGCCAGCATCCGCATGGACAGCGCGTGCCCGCCGCCGAGGAAGGTGGTCACCTCGCCGCCCCGCATGGGGTCGCCGACGCGGAGCCGGGGTACGTGCCGGCGCTGGGTCAGCCCGGTCTCGTCCGCGATCCGGAAGCTGACGATGCCGAGCCGGGGGTCGGCCTCGTACAGGTCGGCGATACGGGTGATCACGTCGGCCTCGATGAGCAGCCCGTCGTCGTCGAGGTCGACGAGCACGTCCACGTCGCCGGTCTCCCGGAGCTTCTCCATGGCGACGTTGCGCCCGCCGGAGACGCCCAGGTTCTCCGGGAGGTCCACGCCGATGACGCCCTCGGGCAGTTCGGGCAGCGGCGCGCCGTTGCCGACCACCACGACACGCGTCGCGGCCTCCTGCTGCTTGGCCACGGAATCCAGCAGGGCCCGCAGCTCCACGGGCCGGTTCCCCATGGTCAGCACGGCCACACCCACACGCGGTCGGGACACGTCCAGATCACTCCAGCAATCAGTAGGGCGCTGTCGGCAGAGCGGAGAGCGGTGCCTCAGCGGGAAATCGATGCTATCCGGCGGTTGTCGCCCTCCTGTCATCGGAAGATGTCCGGGGTGACGTCCGTGGTTCATCTGGGCCCGGGTGTCGCTGCCCGTACGTCACGGTCTCTGCCCGTACCTCACGATCTTTGCCAAGCCCGCACGATTCCGTGATCGGTCCGCGACCGAGAGCTATGTCCGGCTCCGTGTTCCCTGTGACACACTGCGGCACATGCTGGTGCTCGGGGGCAGGTGTGAGTGAACCGCGGCCTGCCGCGACGATTGGCCAACTGGTCCTGAGCAGGCAGCTCCAGGCGCTGCGCGAGCGCGCCGGGTTCAGCCGCGGCCAGGCCGCGAAGCTGCTCCGGGTGGCGCCCGCGACCGTACGGAGGATGGAGACCGCCGAGGTCGGCCTGAAGATCCCGTACGTGGGGGTGCTGCTCCGGGCGTACGGTCTGCCCGAGGACGAGGCGGCCGTCTTCCTGCGGCTCGCCGACGAGGCGAACAAGCCGGGCTGGTGGCAGCGGTTCCACGATGTGCTGCCGGAGTGGTTCGGCGGCCACGTCAGCCTGGAGGAGGCGGCCAGGACCATCCGGGGGTACGAGCCGCACTTCGTGCCGGGGCTGCTCCAGACCGAGGACTACGCGCGCGCGATTCTCACGTACGGCGAGATCGGCGCGCACGACCCGCAGCGGATCGAGCGCCTGGTCGCGCTGCGGATGGCGCGTCAGTCGCTGCTGACGGGGGCGGACGCGCCTCACTTCTGGGCGGTCCTTGACGAAACGGTTCTGCGCCGCCGCGTCGGTACGCCGGCCGTCATGCGGGCCCAACTGGACCGGCTGCTGACCGCGGCCGACCTGCCCCATGTGACGCTCCAGATAGCCGAGTTCGCCGCCGGCCACCACCCCGGCACCTACGGCCCCTTCGTCCTCTTCCGCTTCGCCGTGCCCGAACTCCCCGACATGGTCTACGTGGAGCACCTGACCGGCGCGCTCTACCTCGACCGGCCGGCGGAGGTTGCGGCACACGCCGAGGCCATGGACCGCATGGTGGCCCACGCGGAGTCGGCGCGCCGTACGAAGGAGATCCTGGCGGACTTCCGCGACGCCCTGTGAGCGGAGGCGGGCGGGGGCGCGCCCTGCGGGCGGAGGCGGGCGGGCGTTCCGCAAAGAAGTCGTTGCAAACAGAGCGTTGCAAAGGGTTCTTTGGATAGCTACTCTTGTGTGCATGAACGCGCCCCAGCCCCAGCACCAGGAACAAGACCAGGAGCCGGGCCCGGACCAGGACCCACGGGTCCACAGTCTCGACGCCCGCTCCCTGCGCGGGCTCGCGCACCCGCTGCGTATGCAGCTGCTGGACGCCCTGCGCTTCGGCGGTCCGGCCACCGCGTCCCGACTCGCCGAAAAGCTGGGCGAGTCGAGCGGTGCCACCAGCTACCACCTGCGGCAGCTCGCCGCCCATGGCTTCATCGAGGACGCCCCCGAGCAGGGCAAGGGCCGTGAGCGGTGGTGGAAGGCGGTCCACCGGGGCATGCGCTTCGACGACGCCCTGCTCACGGACGCCAACCCGGAAGTGCGCGGAGCCGCCGACCTGTACCTCCATCAGATCGCGACCACCCAGACCCGGGACCTGTCGACCTGGCTGGGCAACCGCCAGTCGCGGCCGGAGTGGAACAGCGCCTGGGACATGAGCAGCGAGACGCTACGGCTGACTCCCGAGCTCACCCAGGAACTCGTCGGGAAAATGCACGCGCTCGTCGAGACGTACCGCGATCGGGCGCTGGACGAGGACAGTGCCGACGCCGCGCAGGTGCGCCTTCATACCCGAGCGTTCCCCCTCGTTACGGAGTGAGAGGCCCCGTCCATGCATGCCGAGAGTTACTTGGCCCTGCACCATGTCCACGCCGCCGGACTCCAGGCCGAAGCGAGCGCGCGTCACCTCGCCGCCGCCGCCGCTGTCACCGCCACCGCCACCACCGCGGCCCAGCGGCCCCGCGGCCTCCGCGCCCGGCTGGGCTGGAGGCTCGTGGAGGTCGGCCTGCGGCTGGCCACAACAGCCAGGGTCGAGGCCGGGGCCGCCTGAGACCGACCGGGCAGCGCGGGCAGCGCGAAGGCCGCGCCCGGGTGGGTGCGGCCTTCGCTATGACAGAGAAAGAGTGTGTGGTGAAGGTGAGTTGTGTGCCTCAGTACCTCAGCGGTGGTGAGGCGACGTCAGCAGGTGCTGTCGAAGAAGCTCCTTTCCGTAGTCGTTGCCGTTGGGCGTGCGGACCACGCAGTGGAGGTGCTGCTGCGTGGGCGCGCCGCCGTTCTCTTCGCCGTAGAGGGACCCGAACGCGAACGGGGACTGGCAGTCCACCTCGATCCAGATGACCGGGCTCTGGACGCGGCAGTAGAACGCCGACTTGGCGGCGGTGCCGCCCATCCACGCGAAGTGGGTGTCCTGGATGTGCTTGCGGATCTCGGACATCTGGACCTTGGCCACGTCGTTCTTGGCCTTGCCCACGAAGAGCTCGATGAGCGCCAGCAGTTTGGTCCGCTGCGCCGACGTCAGCTTGCTCGCCTGGATGCCCGTGTACGCCTGTACGGCGTTGTCCGAGAACGCGCCCGCGATGAGTTCCTCGTTGTCCTTGGTCGACTTGAGGATGGCGGCGGAGCGCTGGGTGGTGTCGAGGGCGTTGATGGCGGCGAGCGCCGCCTTGATCTCGTCCTGCATGACGTCGACGGTCTTGTTGTCGATCTCCATGGACGTCGGCTCGCAGCCCCAGAAGCACGGGCTCATCACGACCTGGTCGCCGAGGACGAAGTAGTTGATGACCAGGTGGTGGCCGTCGAACTGGAAGCCCCAGGGCTCGGTGGCGGACGGAGTGCCCATCACCGTCCAGTAGTAGGCCTCCGCGTACTGGGTCTGGTTGATCGCCTCGCACGCCGCCTTGTTGATCCGGCGGGTGAGCTGGGTGGTCTCCAGGCCCTGCGCGCTGAGCGCGGCCGTCAGCAGGGCCTCGCCGAGCGCGTTCTTCTCGTCGGAGAGGTCCTCGATCGACACGCCCTGGCGGGTGTACCCGTCGATGTTGCTCCACAGCCGCCACTCGGTGGAGTGCAGGGAGAACTGGACGTCGGACCGCTCGGTGTCGCTGAGTCCGGCCAGGAACGCCGTGGCGGCGGCGATCACCGGGGCGGTCTTCACGCCCTGGGAGTGGACGGTGTAGAGGTCGTCGATCCGCTTGCCGTCGGTGGTGACGCCGAAGAACTCCTCGGTGATCTCCTCGCTGCCGGGGCCGCCGGCGCCGCCGCCAGGACCGCCCGGGCCGCCGCTGGGGGCGCCGCTCGGGTCGGTGGTGGCCGTGGCCGACGGGTCGGGGTCGGCCGTGGTGGTGTCGTCGTCGGCGAGCGCGGTCCACGCGCCGGCGCCGCCCATGGTCGCGACGGCCGTGGCGCCACCGGCGAGGAACACCTTCCGCATGAAGCCGCGGCGGCTCGCGTGGGCGCGGCGTCCGGTCTCGGCGGGTGTGTGCGCGGCGGCGGTCGCGGTGGACTCGGCGGTGTCCCCAGCGTCCCCGGTGTCGAGTTCGGTCATCGTGGCCGGCTCCCTCTCGTCATGGGCACGTCCATCGTGGACGGCCGTGCGAGACGACTGTGCGGCAGGAACCTGAGTCCCACCTGAAGCCGATGGGGGGAGAGGGGGGAGAGGGGGATCAAGGGGCGCGCGGGAGCGCGGGGGTCAGCTCGGTTCGGACAGTGCCCGCAGCCGGTGTTCCTTCGGCGAGAGCCCGTACGCGGCCCGGAAGGCGTGCGTCAGGACGGAGGCGTCGACGATGCCCCAGCGGGCGGCGATCGCGTGGATCGGGGTGGTACGCAGCGCGGGGTTCTCCAGGTCGCGGTGGATGCCCTCCAGTCGCTGGCGGCGGATCCGGGCCGCCACCGTCTCGCCCGGCGACCGCTGCTCGAAGATCCGGTGCAGATAGCTGAGCGAGATGTGGTGCGCGGCGGCGATCATGGGCGGCTTCAGCTCGGGATCGTGCAGGTTCTGCCGGATGAACGCCCGGATGCATTCCGCCAGGGCCTGCTGGCGGGTCTCCGGCGGCAGGGCGGCCTCGGCCTCCAGCGCGTGGGCCAGCCAGGCCGACACCAGGTCGAGTACGACCGTACCCAGGCGGGGCGCGTCGGACGGCTGGAGGGCGTCGGCCTGCCGTTCCAGACCGATCAGGAAGTCGGCGAGCACGGCGCCCATGCCCTCCCGTCCCGACAGCCTCCGCCCCAGCAGTTCCCGTATCCGGTGCGGTGGCAGGGGCAGCAGCGCCTGTGGGAAGTCGACGCCCACCCCCCTGACCGCACCGCACTCCTCGTGGTCCGCCGACCGGACGTCGTACGGATGCGAGCTGTCGGTCATATGCAGGTCACCGGGGCCGATCGTGCCGGTCCGCCCGGCGCTGTCGATGGCCAGTCCGCCGTCGAGCAGCAGTGTCAGGTGGTACAGCCCGGGGTCCGACTGGCGCACCATTCTCGGGCTGCGCCGGTAGCGGGTCGGCGGGAACGAGGCCGGCCACACGGTCGTCGCCCCCAGCTCCATCACCCGTATCTCCGCCCGGAAGTCGGAGTGGTGGGCACTGATGGTGTCGCTCGTGCGCGTTCGGCCGAGCAGTTCCCGCCAGTAGTCGAACCTGTCCTCCGCCGGCATGTCCTCGGTCCGGAACACGGTCCCGATCATCGCGCCCACTCTCTGTTGGCACCCCCCTCAGCGAGATTAAAGCTCAGGCGGGGCGTCGTTCAGAGGCTCGGGGTGGCCATGAGCGGCAGTGGTTGTCAACGCGCTTTCGGCGCAGGGAAGTTCGATGGTGAACTCCGTACGGCCCGGTTCGCTCTCCGCGCTGATCCGGCCACCGTGCGCTGTCGTGATGGCCGAGGCGATGGCGAGACCGAGGCCGGCGCCGCCCGCGCTGCCGGAGGTACGGGAGCGGGAGGCGTCGGCGCGGGTGAAGCGTTCGAAGACGGTGGGGAGCAACTGCGGCGGGATGCCGGGGCCGTTGTCCCGTACGCGGATGACGCAGCGGTCCGGCGTGGACTCCGGCGTGGACTCCGGTGTGGACTCCGGCGTGGATTCCGGTGCGGTCGCCACCGCGGTCTCCACGGAGGCGACGACTGTCGTCCCTGCGGGCGTGTGCGCGCGGGCGTTGGCCAGCAGATTGGCCACCACCTGGTGCAGGCGCGCCTCGTCGCCGGTGACGAGGGCCGGGCCGTCGAGGAGCAGTACGAGCTGCCAGTCGTGCCCGTCGCCCGCCGCCCGCGCGTCCCACACCGCCTCGGCGACCAGGGCGGCGAGATCCACCTCGGCGGACTCCAGCGGCCGTCCGTCGTCCAGCCGGGCGAGCAGCAGCAGGTCCTCGACGAGCCCGGTCATGCGGGCGGACTCGGCGGAGACGCGGCGCCAGGCGAGGTCGGGTTCGATCTTGCGGGTGCCGCGGTTCATGAGTTCCGCGTAGCCGGCGATCGACGCGAGCGGGGTACGGAGTTCATGGCTGGCGTCGGCGAGGAACCGGCGCATCCGCTCCTCGCTGCGCTGGCGCCGGGCGAGCGAGGACTCGACGTGGCCGATCATCCGGTTGAGCGCGGCGCCGACCTGGCCGGCCTCGCTGCCGGGGTCGGTGTCGCGCTCGGGGACCCGGATGAGGCCGGTGACCTCGCCGCTGCCGAGCGGCGAGCGGGACACCGCGACGGCGGTGGCGGCGACCCGGCCCAGCGGGCGCAGTTGGCGGCGGACGACGACGGCGCTGACGCAGCAGGCGAGGGTGAGCCCGGCGGCGGCGACCGCAGCCTCGACCACGACCAGACCGTTGAGCATGGCCTGTACGTCGTCCATGGGGAGCCCGGTGAGGACGTAGAGCCCGTCGCCGCCGAGGACGGCGATCCGGTACGTGCCGAGGCCCGGGACGTACCGGGTGTGCAGGGAGCCGTCGGCGGCGATGCCGGCGAGGGCGGCCCGCTGGGCGGCGGTGACGGGCGACGGCCTGCCGTCGTGGCCGATGACCTCGGCGGCGGTGACGGTCCCGTCGGTGGCGTCGAGCCGGGCGGCGAGCGTACCGGCTGCCTGTCCCTGCTCGTTGAGGAACGCCAGGTCGGTGGCGGTACGCGGCCCCACCTTGACGCCGCCGAGACCGCGCGCGGCGGCGTTGGTGACGCGCTCGTCCAGATTCCCGAGCAGATAGGCGCGCTGTACGCAGACGGTGGTGAGCGCCATCGCCGCGCACACGGCGACGAGGGTGGCGCCGATGGAGAGCACCAGCCGGACGCGCAGCGAGCGTCCGCGTGGCGAGCGTCCGCGTGGCGAGTGTTTACGCGGCCGGGTCCGGGTCTGCGTGAGGGCGAGAGCGCGGGTTCGGGTGAGGGCGCGGGTCAGGGGCCGGGGCAGGGCGCGGGGCCGGGTCCGGGGCCCTGGCCGGGGGCGGGGTCCCGGACGGCTCGGGGGCCGGGTCGGACCGCCGCCGGGGGCCCTCATCTCCCGTCCTCCGCCGCGTGGATCGCGTACCCCACCCCGCGCACGGTGTGGATCATCGGCGCCCGGCCCTTGTCGATCTTCCGGCGGAGGCTGGAGATGTAGACCTCGACGAGATTGCCGCCGCCGTCGAACGAGCTGCTCCACACCCGGTCGAGGATCTGCGCCTTGCTCAGCACCTGGCGCGGATGGCTCAGCAAGAGGCTGAGCAGGTCGAACTCCTTCGCGGTGAGCCCGACGCGGGCGCCGTCGCGGTGCACCTCGCGGGTCCGCTCGGTCAGTACGAGTCCGCCGAGCACCCGCACCGGATCGTCCGCCCGTACCTCCTCGGCGCCGGTCCGCCGCAGCAGCCCGCGCAGCCGCAGCACCACCTCCTCCAGGGAGAACGGCTTGGTCACGTAGTCGTCCGCGCCCGCCGAGAGCCCGTCGATGCGGTGCTCCAGCGCGTCGCGGGCGGTGAGCATGAGGACGGGCAGCTTCGGGTTCTCGGACCGCAGCCGCCGCAGCACCTGGAGTCCGTCCAGATCGGGCAGCATTCCGTCGAGGACGACGACATGCGGTGCGCAGCCGCGCGCGGTCCGCAGCGCGCTCTCGCCGTCACCGGCCGGGTACGGGCGCCAGCCCGCCTCGGTGACGGCCACGGACAGCAGCTCGGTGAGTCCGGGCTCGTCGTCGACGATCAGCACGCGCACCCGGTCGCGGGTACGGGGGCGCGTCGCCGTCCCGACGGAGCTGTGCGTGTCGCGATCCGTATACCGGTCCATGGACCGATCGTGGCCCGGCCGGCTGGGTGAATCCTGTGTTCCACCTGAGTCCTGGCCGTGGGTCGGGCCGACGATCGCGGGGAAGCACCCGTGGTGAAACGGGGAGAGGGCCCGATCGGTGACACCAGTGTCACCGAGCGGGCCCTCCGCCGTACACGTGCAGGTCAGTCCGTGACCTCGACCCGGCCGTTGTTCACGGCCGCGCCGCTCGTCGTCTCGGCCGCAGGCGCGGACGCCGCCGACGGGACGACCGCCGTGCCCTTGCCCGCGGTGATGCCCTTCAGCAGCTCCGCCAGGTCGACGCCGGTGGTCGAGCTGAGCAGCTCGACGCCCTGCGCGACGTTGTCGGCGACCGTACGGGACAGCTGGGACGCGCCGTCCGTGGAGATGACCGTCATCTTGTCGATGGCGCTCAGCGGCTCCGAGGCCTTCGCGACGACCGAAGGGAGCACCTCGACCAGCATCTGGAGGACGGCCGCGTCGCCGTAACGGGCGAAGGCGTCCGCCTTCTTGTGCATGGCCTCCGCCTCGGCCGCGCCCTTGGCGCCGATCGCGGCGGCCTCCGCCTCACCCTCGATCTGCACGGCGGCGGCGAGCGCGGCGCGGTGCGCCTTCTCGCCCTCACCGGTCAGACGCGAGCGCTCGGCGTCCGCCTCGGCCTCCTTGACCAGGGCGACACGGCGCGCCTCGGCCTCCTGCTCGGCCTGGTAGCGCGCGGCGTCGGCGGGCTTACGGACCTTCGTGTCCAGCTCGCGGTCGGTCAGCGCGGCCTGGCGCTCGGCGACCTTCTCCCGCTCGATGAGGACGTCCTGCTCACGCGCGGCCTGCGCCAGCGGTCCCGCGGCGGCGGCGCGGGCCGACGCCTCGTCCGTCTCGGCCTTGATCTCGGCCTGCTTGAGCTGGAAGGTCCGCTGCGCGATCGCGATCTCTTCCTCGGCCTTGAGGCGCGCCTGCTCGGCGGCCCGCCGCGAGACGGCCTCCGCGATGTCGGCCTCCTGCTTGGCCCGGGCGGCCTCGGGGCGGCCGAGGTCCTCCAGGTAAGAACCCTCGGTGGTGATGTCCTGGATCTGGAACGCGTCGAGCACCAGGCCCTGCCCGGAGAGGCTCGCCTCGGCCTCCTCGGCGACCTGCCCGGCGAACGCGGCACGGTCACGGATGATGTCCTCGACCGACATCCGGCCGACGATGGAACGCAGCGCGCCCGAGAGCACTTCCTGCGTGAAGCCGACGATGCCGCCCTGCTGCTGGAGGAAGCGCTGGGCCGCCGCGCGGATGGAGTCGTCCGTGCCGCCGACCTTGACGATGGCGACGCCTTCGAGGTTGGCCTTCACCCCGCGCAGCGTCACCGCGCCGCGCACGGCGATCGGGATGTGCCGGCTGGACAGGTCCAGCGTGAACTTCTGCTGGACGAACGGGACGACGAAGACGCCGCCGCCCACGACGACCTTCTGGCCGCTGTTGTCGACGGAGACCTGACCGGTGGTCGGGTCGGTCGACTTCTTGCCGCGTCGCCCGGTGACGATGAACGCCTCGCTGGGCCCCGCGACCTTGTAGCGCGTGATGACGACAAGAGCCAGCAGGACGACGAGTACGACGACCCCCAGCACTGCGATGACAACTGGACTCATGGGGCTCTCTCCCTTGCCTCCCGGGGGGATGGCAGTTGGAACGGTTCGCGCGGGATCCCCCGCGCAACGTGCAGGTCGATATGTCGGAGCTACCGAGTCGGAGCTACCGAGTCGCAGCTAACGAGTAAGGAGGGGGACATACGCTCCCGGAGACACGACCGTCAGCGAGTGCGTCGGCCAGTGCGCCGGCCAGTGCGCCGGCCAGTGCGCCGGTCGGCGCATCCGTCGGCGCGTCCGTCAGCGTTCTACCTTGCGCACCTTGACGGAGCTCGCCGACAGCGTCTCCTCGACCCAGATCTCCGCGCCGTACGGCACGGCCTCCGCGCTCTTCGCCGAGAACTTCATCGGCTGGCCGCCCAGCCGCAGCAGCACCTCGCCGTACCCGGTGGCCGGAATCGCCGTGACCACGGTCCCCGCGCTGCCCACCAGGTCGGACCCGCGCGGGGTCGTCGCCGTCTGGTCGCGCATCAGGATCTTGCTGAACTTCCAGGTCAGCCACCCGGCTACGACACCTGCCGCCACCCCCGCGGCGGTGGCCGGTGCGGTGCCGAGATCCGTGGTCCCGAGGACTATCGCGCCACCGAAGCCGAGCATCGACATGAAACCGGCGATCACCGGCAGCGAAAACAAGCCGTCGAACAGGCCGTCCAGCACATTGACGCCACCGAAGAGCCCCTCGATCACCCCGTCGAAAATCAGTGACAGGACGAGCAGGACAAGCCCCGCGATGCCGATTCCCAGAAACAAGGTCATCGGATCCACCTCCCCCTACGCCGCAGCTTCCTCGGCCAGGACTCCATAGTGACATCCCGGTCTGACATTCGGCACTGCCGATTCCCGGCAGTCTTAACGCGCTCTTGATGCCGACCCGGCACGGAAGCCAAATATCCCGCGTCATCCGTTGTCAGAACGTTTTTTCCGGCCAGCCCATCAGCCTCGCCCCGATGACGGCCGTCTGCAAGGTGTAGCGGTGTGTGGGATCCGCCGGATCCGCGCCGGTCAGCTTGTGGATCCGCTCCAGGCGGTACGTCAGGGCCCGCACACTCAGCGCCAGCCGCCGCGCCGCCTCCGCCGACACGCACCCCGCGTCGAAGTAGACCGTGAGGGTTTCGAGCAGCGGCTGCGCACCGCCCCGGGCGGACTCCAGCGGGCCCAGGGTGTTGAGGACGAGCTCCGTCATGGCGTGCCGGTCCCGGGTGAGCACCGGATAGACCAGCAGGTCGGCGGCGCGCAGCACCGGTTCGTCCATGTCCAGCCGGTCGGCGAGGTCGAGCACGTTCAGCGCCTCCTCGTACGACTGGACGACCCCGCCCACGCCGGGCTGCGGGCGGCCCACCGCGACCCGGCCGCCGTCCGTCGCCGCGTACGCCCGCTTCGCGAAGTACGAGAGCACCTCGGCCTGGTCGCCCGGCGCGACGCACACCATGCGGCCGGCCTTCGTGGTGAGCAGCACGCTGCGATCACCGAACCGCCCGAGCAGCGCCTGTTCCACCGCGCGCGGCACGGCGTCCTCCTCGTCGTACGCGACGAAGCCCTCGGCCACGGCGACGGCGTGCTCGTACGAGAGGCGCAGCCCGAACCGCTCGGCGCGCTCGGCCAGCCGCCCGAGGTCGCTGCGCCCGTACAGCAGGTCGTCGATGAACTCCCGGCGCGCGGCGGTCTCCTGCCGTACGGCCAGCCGCTGCGCGCGTTCGTACCCCTCGGCGAACGCGTCGACGGCCTGTTCCACGGCGGCGAGGACGCTGTCGGGGTCGCCCGCCTCGGGCCAGTCGGCGCGGGCGGCGGCGAGGTGGGCGCCGACCAGCGCGCGGAGCTGGAGGCCGGCCTCGGCGGCCTGCTCGCCCAGGGTGCGGCGGGAGAGGATCTCCGCGCGGGTGAGCCGGCGTCCCGTGAGCGAGGCGGCCATGAGGATCGAGGCGTACCCCTCCAGATACTCGCCGGGTATGCCGTGCTCGCCGGGGGCGGCGGTCCCCGCTCCGTTACCCGAGCCGCCGTCCGTGTCCCCCGCGCCGGCGCCGCCGCTGCCGGTTCCGACTGTCACGCGTATGCCCCCGGTCGCTGGTCGCCGGCCCCTGGTCGGACCGGTCCCGCCGAACGTAACCCATGGCGGACCGGGGCCCGCCCGGCTGCCGGGGTCGGCTGTCCGGTTAGCGACGGTGCCGGCGGCCAAAGCGACCGAGAAGACCCGCGACAGCGACCGAGAAGACCCGCGACTACGCCAACTACGCCGACTTCTGCGATTCCAGTGACTCCAGTGACTCCAGAGCCGCCGCGACCACCGCGTCCGCCGTCATCCCCATCGCCGTCATCGCGTCCGACGCCGACGCCGAAAGACCGAACCCGTCGATCGTCACGGCACGTCCCGCGTCGCCGATCAGGTCGTGCCAGCCGAACACCGACGCCGCCTCGACGACCACGCGAGCGCGGACCGAAGGCGGAAGCACCGCGTCCCGGTACGCCGCGTCCTGCTCGGCGAACCAGTCCTTGCACGGTACGGAGACGACGCGCGCCCCGATCCCGCGCTCCGCGAGCACCGCCCGCCCGGCGAGCGCCAGCGCCACCTCGCTGCCGCTGGCCAGCAGAATGACATCGGCCGTCTGCCCGGCCGTCTGCCCGGCCGTCTGCCCGGCCGTCTGCTCGGCTGTCACATCAGCCTCGGCCACCATGTACGCCCCGCGCGCCACACCCTCCCGTACCGCCTCGACGGGTGTCGGCAGCACCGGCAGCCCCTGGCGCGCCAGCACCAGCCCGACCGGCCCCGGCCTGCCCGCGCCCGGCCGCGCCAGCGCGCTCAGCCAGGCGGCGGCGGTCTCGGCGGCGTCGGCGGGACGGACCACGGACAGGCCCGGCATCGCGCGCAGCGACGCGAGGTGTTCGATCGGCTGGTGGGTCGGACCGTCGGCGCCGAGCGCCACCGAGTCGTGCGACCAGACGTGCACGACGGGCAGCCGCATCAGGGCCGCGAGGCGGAGCGACGGGCGCTCGTAGTCGCTGAAGACGAGGAACGTACCGGCGAAGGGGGTGTCGTAGCCGACGATGGCGATGCCGTTGAGCGCGGCGGCCATGGCGTGCTCGCGTACGCCCCAGTGGATGTTGCGCCCGTCGAGACCGTGCTCGCTCGCGGGGAGGAAGGAGCCGCCGGCCTTGATCGTCGTACGGTTGGAGTCGCCCAGGTCGGCGCTGCCGCCCCACAGGCGCGGCAGCCGCGCGGCGAGTGCCTGGATGACCTGGCCGGACGCGTCGCGGGGAGCGATCGAGGCGCCCTCCTCGAAGACGGGCAGCGCGGCTTCGGCGCCGGCCACCTCCGCCGCGTCGAGCGGCCGGATCGCGCGCTCGCGCGCGGCGGCCCGCTCCGGGTGCGCCGCCGTCCACTCGGCCAGCGCCTTGTCCCAGGCGCGGTGCAGCTCGGCACCGCGCCCCAGCGCGGCCCTGGTGTGCTCCAGGACGTCGGCCGGTACGGTGAACGGCTCGGCCGCCACCCCCAACAGCGCCTTCGTGGCGGCGACTTCGGCCGCACCCAGCGGCGCGCCGTGCGAGGCGGGCGTGTTGACGGCGCTCGGCGCGGGCCAGGCGATCTGCGACTTCAGCACGATCAGGCTGGGCCGGCCCTCGGTGGCGCGCGCGGTGGACAGCGCGGCGTCGAGCGCGTCGGTGTCGATGTCGCCGTCCGCGCCGAGGCCGACGGTCTGGACGTACCAGCCCTGCGCGGCGAAGCGGGCGGCCGTGTCCTCACGGGTGGTCAGATCGGTGGGGCCCTCGATCTGGATGCTGTTGTCGTCCCAGACGACGACGAGGTTGTCGAGGCGGTGCCGCCCGGCGAGCGCGCCGGCCTCGTACGAGATGCCTTCCTGGAGGTCGCCGTCGGAGCAGACGACCCAGACGGTACGGCCGGGAATCCCGGTGCTGTTGCTGTTGCTGTTGCCGTTACCGCTGTCGCTGCCGCCCGTGAACCGGCCCTCGTCCCGCTTGAGCGCCATGGCCATGCCCACGGCGGTGGCCACGCCCTGCCCGAGCGGCCCGGTCGTCATCTCGACGCCGGTGGTGTGCCCGAGTTCGGGGTGACCGGGCGTCAGGGAGCCGAGCTGCCTGAAGCGTCGCAGGTCGTCGAGGCCGAGCCCGTACCCCGTGAAGTAGAGCTGGGTGTACTGGAGGATGCTCGCGTGCCCGCAGGAGAGCACGAACCGGTCGCGCCCCTCCCACGCTGCGTCCGCCGGATCGTGCCGTATGTGCCGCTGGAAGAGCAGATGCGCGACGGGCGCGAGCGCCAGCGCGGTGCCGGGGTGGCCGGAGCCGGCCGTCTCGACGGCGTCCATGGCGAGGGCGCGGGCGGTGGCGATGGCGCGGCGGTCGAGCGCACCGAGCGCCGGGGTGCTCGTACCGAGCGCGGGGGTGCTCGTACCGGGCGCGGGGGTGCTCGTACCGGGCGCGGGGACGGTCGTACCGGGGGCGGGGCGGGTCACGGCGGCTCCTAAGAGATCATGTCGTCATGATGACTCAGGACAACGTAACTCACCGCTGATTCCGCGTGCGGGGGTGCTTGGGGGCTGATCTCACAGGGGTTCCGGGCCCTTTCGGGCGTCCGGAGTGTTACGAGCAAATTGCCTATTGACGTCTTCTGGGGTTGTGGTCATTATGACGTCTTGACGACACAAGGACTCGACGAGGAGACCCCGGATGGCCGAGCACAAGTACGCCCAGGTGCGCGACCATCTGCTGCGCCGGGTCAGTGATATCCCCGTGGGTGGCCGGCTCCCTCCGGAGGCGGCGCTCTGCGAGGAGTACGCGGTGAGCCGCATCACACTGCGCCGCGCGGTGGAGGAGCTGGTCAACGACGGCCACCTCATCCGCGAGCACGGCCGGGGTACGTTCGTCACCCGCCCCCGTTACGCGCTGAAGCACCGGGAGCGGTTCGTCAGCGAGGTCACCGGCTTCTTCACCCAGATGAGCCGGCAGGGGCACACCGTCACCTCCGAGGTGCTCGCCCAGAAGCGGGTACGGGCCGGCGCGCGGCTCGGCGCCGCGCTCGACATCAGCCCGGCCGCGTACGTCATCCGGCTGGAGCGGCTGCGCCGGGTGAACGGGGCGGTGCACCACCTCGCCGAGTCGTATGTGGAGGCGGAGCGGTTCGAGTCCGTCCTGACCGCGGACTTCTCCTCCACCTCCCTCTACGCGTATCTGCGCGCGCACCACGATGTGCTCCTCGCGCGGAACGAGATCGTCGTCGGGCTGCACGCGTGCGACCGGCGCGAGGCGGAGCTGCTGGGGGTGGAGGGGGGCTCGCCCCTGCTGCTGGCGACGTCGCGGGTGTTCGACCTCAACCGGAAACCGGTGATCCACGGGACGTCGAAGTTTCTGCCGGAGACGGCGGAGCTGTCGTTCGACATCATCGCGGACGCGGAGTAACCGTCCAGCGGGTTCAGCGGACCTCTTCAACGTAAACGTACGGAGTACAGAGACATGCTCAGCGAACTGCTGACCGAGGAGAAGATACGTTTCTCCAGCGAGGACCTGACCTGGCGGCAGGCCGTGACCCAGGTCGCGGAACCCCTCCTCGCGGCCGGTGACATCACCGCCGGCTACGTCGACGCGATGATCGAGTCGATCGCCGCGGGCGGCACGTACATCCACCTCGGTTACGGGATCGCGCTGGCCCACGCGCGGCCCGAGTCCGGTGCCGTACGGACGTCCCTCTCGATGCTGCGGCTCACCGCGGGCCCCGCCCCGCTGCTGGACCTGCCGGAGCACTCCGTCGACCTCTACTTCTGCTTCGCGGCGGTCGACGCCACGGCGCACACCGAGGCGATGTCGTCGCTCGCCCGCATTCTTTCGGACACGGAGACCCGCGAGGCCCTGCGCGCCGCGGGCTCGGCGGCCGAAGTCACCACGTTGATCAAGCGATTCGAGGAGGACCGATGAGGTTCCTGGCCATGTGCAGCACCGGGCTCGGCAGCAGCTTTATGGTGCGGATGAACATCGAGGACATCGTCCGTGAGCTTCAGCTCCCGGATGTCACGGTGGAGCACTGCGACATCAGCTCGGCAGGCCCGGACAGCGCCGACGTCTTCTTCGTCGCGAAGGACCTGGAGGAGGCGGCGGCCGGGCTCGGCGATGTCGTCGTACTGAACAGCATCATCGACAAGGACGAGCTGCGCGAAGCGGTGAAGGCCGCGGCCGTGCGGCACGGAGCGCTCTGAACGCGCGCCCGGCGCGAGAAGCGCTCCCCGGCCCTCCCGATCCCCCCTTATTACGTACGTCCCCGTCCCCACCGCACCACCACTTTCAAGGAACGTCCTGACCCGCCCCAGCGTCCGACCCTCTCGCCAGCACCCGCTGTACGAGGCCGACGGAGACGGGGGGCGGGAGCGCGGATCCCCCTGCCCGCCGACGTCCTGCCCCCAGTCGTGCCCGTAGACACACGCCCACGCCCGCGTCCCGCCGGGCGCAGTCGTGCCCGCAGAGAGGCGTATCCCCGTGAACAGCGTTCTGAATACCTTCGTGGACATCTTCCGCGAGCCATCCGTGATCATCGGACTGATCGCGCTGCTGGGGCTCGTGCTCCAGCGCAAGTCCCTGTCGGACACCCTCAAGGGCACGATCAAGGCGTTCGTCGGCTTCCTGGTGCTGGCCGCCGGCGCGGGGGTCGTGTCCGACGCGCTGACGCCGTTCGGCGACATGTTCCAGCACGCCTTCGGGGTGCAGGGCGTCGTACCGAACAACGAGGCGATCGTCGGCAAGGTGCTGACGGACTACGGCTCGCAGGCCGCGCTGATCTTCTTCTTCGGCATGGTCGTCAATGTGCTGCTGGCGCGGTTCACCCGCTTCAAGTTCATCTACATGTCCGGCCATGTCGCGCTCTACCTCTCCGCGATGATCGCCGTCATCCTCATCGCCAACGGCTTCAGCACCTGGCAGGCGATCCTCTGGGGCGCCCTGGCGCAGGGCCTGGTCACCACGCTCTCCCCGGCCCTCGTACAGCCCTGGATGCGCAAGGTCACCAAGCAGGACAACGTGGCGCTCGGTCACACCGGCAACTTCGGCATCGCGACCAGTGGTCTGGTCGGCAAGCTGGTCGGTGACACGAAGAAGTCCACCGAGGACCTCAAGATCCCCAAGAACCTCGGCTTCCTCCGTGACACCACGGTCGTCATCGCGGTGTCGATGGGCATCATCTACCTGCTGGTGACGCTGGTGGCGGGCCCGGGTTACGTCGAGTCCAAGCTGAGCGGCGGCCAGTGGTACCTGCTGTGGGCGGTCATGCAGGCCGGCAAGTTCTCCGCCGGTGTGTTCATCATCCTGGCCGGTGTGCGTGTCGTCCTGGCCGAGATCATCCCCGCCTTCAAGGGCATCTCCGAGAAGCTGGTCCCGAACGCCAAGCCCGCCCTCGACGTCCCGATCGTCTTCACCTTCGCCCCGAACGCGGTCCTGATCGGCTTCCTCGCCAGCTTCGTCGGCGGCCTGATCGGGATGGGCATCCTGGTCGCGGTCGGCGGCACGATCATCATCCCGGGCATCGTCGCCCACTTCATGACGGGCGCCGCCTCCGGTGTCATCGGCAACGCGACGGGCGGCCGGCGCGGCGCGGTCCTGGGCGCCATGACCAACGGCCTGATGATCACCTTCCTCCCGCTCCTCGTCCTCCCCTTCCTGGGCGACGTCGGCCTCGCCAACTCCACCTTCTCCGACGCCGACTTCGGGGTCTCCGGCTTCCTCCTGGGCAGCGCGGTCCGCTGGGGTCACACGGCGGTCATCGTCCTGATCCTGGCCTCGCTGGTGGCGGTGGTCGCGGGCAGCGCGATCACCACGCGCCGGGAGGCGGCGAAGGCGGCGGCGGAGCCGAAGTCGGACGAGACCGCATCGGCCGAGCAGCCGGTGGCGTGAGCTACGGCCTGAGCCGCGGGCTGGGCTACGGCCTGAGCCACGGCCTGAGCCACGGCCTGAAAGGCTGAACTGTCGTGCGCGGGGCCGGACATGAATGTGTCCGGCCCCGCTTTGGCGTGCCGGGTTGGTGTTTTGGGCCCACACATGGGCCCACGGGCCCTGTCTTCGGAGCCGGGCAGGCCCTAACGTGCCGGAACGTATGTGAGCGAACACGAGCGAACATGCAAGGCACGAGCGGTTCGAGAAGCAGTGCGGCGGCCTGGGCGAACGGACTCGACCGCCGCAGGCCCGACGCGCGAGTGCCGTGTGTGCTGATCAATTCAGTTGCAGGCGAGCCACGTTGGGTGGGGCACTTGTCCGGACTCGGTCTCCATACGCATGCCGGCGGTGCCGCGTACACCGGCAACCAGGCGCCGTACGAGGGCGATCGGCGCGCGCTGCCGACGTCGCTCAAGGCCGCGCGGGTGCTGTTGCACGTACTGTTCGCGCTCACCTGCCTGGGCGGATTCGGTGTGATCGCCGGGGCGGTCGCGGGTGGGGTGATGTCTCCGGGGCTCGCCGGTATCGCGGCGTACGCGGCTGCGCCGGGGGTGCTGTCCTGGCTGCTCACGTGGCGTATCCCGGGGCGTGGCCGACGAGTCTGGGGCGTTCTGGGCGCCCTCCAGATATGGCTGGTTGTCAGCAGCCTGCTCAATCTCGCCGCCGGTTCGTATCTGGGCCTCAGCCAGCTGCTGCTGCCGGTGATGATCCTGACGTTCCTCTCCCGGCCCGAGAGCCTTCAGTGGTTCGGGGTGCCGGTGGAGAAGGCGACCCTCCGCGAGATGTTCACCCGGCGATCCCTCTCCCGCCTGCGCGTCTGGCGACGCGAGCGGGGGCAGGCGGCCGTGGAGTACGTGGGGCTGATCGTGCTCGTCGCGCTGATCATCGCTGCCCTGGTCACCGGCGGCGTGTCGAACCGCGTCGGGGACGGGCTCAGGACGGTGGTCTGCAACATCGTCGACGCCGAGTGCGGTACGGGCGGTGGAGGAGACGGCGGTGGTGGCGGTGGTGCGGGTGGCGGCGGTACGGGCGGGGGCGACAACGGCGGGGGCGCCAATGGCGGGGGTGGCACCGATGGGGGCGGCGGCACGGATGGGGGCGGCGGCTCCAACGGCGGCAGCGACGAGGGCACGGCCTCCGGTGGCAACAACTCGGGCGGCGGCGGTGACGGTGACGACGAGGGCACGGCCTCCGGCGGCACCAACTCGGGCGGCGGCAGCTCCGGTGGAAACGACTCCGGCGGAAACGACTCCGGCGGGGCTGCTTCGGGCGGCTCGAACTCGGGCGGCTCGAACTCAGGTGGTAGTAGCGGGAGTAACGGCGGGAGTAACGGCGGTAACGACGACGGTGATGACAACGGCGGAGGTGCCGTCGTGGGCGGAACCTCCGGAGGTTCCAGCTCCGGGGGCAGCAGTAGCGGTGGGGCGTCCGGTGGCGCTTCGGGTGGCTCCAGCAACGGTGGGAGCAACGGCGGAAGCAGCAGTACCGGAGGTAACAACACCGGAGGTAACAACACGGGAGGTAACAACACCGGCGGCAACTCTGGCGGCAACTCCGGTGGCAGCAGCGGTGGAAACGACGATGACGATGACGACGACGGAGGCGCTGCCGCTGTAGGCGGCTCCACTTCCGGCGGCTCCAGCTCGGGCGGCGGCAGCAGCGGCTCCAGCTCGGGCGGTGGTTCCAGCTCTGGTGGGAGCAGCTCCGGCGGGAATAGCGGCGGGAGCGACAACGGCGGCGGTGCGGCGGCGGGCGGGGCCTCCGGAGGTTCCAGCTCCGGCGGTAGCAGCAGCGGCGGCGCGTCGGGTGGTGCGTCCGGTGGTTCGTCCGGTGGTTCGTCCGGCGGCGCATCGGGCGGTTCCAGCTCGGGTGGCAGTAGCGGTGGTGCTTCGGGCGGCTCGTCCGGCGGATCGAGCTCGGGCGGCTCGTCGGGCGGTAGCAGCGGTGGGTCCAGCTCCGGCGGTTCCAGCTCCGGCGGTTCCAGTTCCGGTGGGTCCAGCGGCGGCAGCAGCGGTGGCTCGTCCGGCGGTTCGAGCTCCGGTGGCGTGTCGGGCGGCAGCTCCGGGGGGTCCAGTTCCGGAGGTTCCAGCGGCGGCAGTAGCGGCGGTTCGTCCGGTGGCTCGTCCGGCGGTTCCGACTCGGGCGGCTCGGTGGGCGGTGCCGTAGGAGGCGTGTCGGGCGGTTCCAGCTCGGGTGGCAGCAGCGGTGGTTCATCCGGCGGTTCTTCGGGCGGTTCTTCCGGCGGCTCGTCCGGCGGATCCTCGGGCGGATCCTCGGGCGGTTCCAGCGCCAGTGGCAAGACCGACGGAGACCCCGACCCGGACGACAAGGAAGACGACGACCCCGACGACCCGGACGATGATTGCGGTCAGCCCGGCAAGATCGGAAGCCACCACATCGGTCTCCCCTCATCGGTGCCGTACTCCGACGGTCGGGTCACCCTGGCCGCCGGCCCCGGTGGAGGCGTCGGCTCCACCACGCAGCAGGTGCAGGCCGCCATGGCCGAGCTTGCCGCCGCCGCACTGTCCGCCAGTGGGACCGCGGTCCCCGGCTATGACACGTACAAGGAGGCCGAAGAGGCCGCCAGGAACGCTTTGGACTCGAAGGCCGGCGACAAAACCGACCTGGACCCGAGCGCCGGCCGCGACCTCGGCCAGAACCCGAGCACGGGCAGCAACTGCCACCAGGGCGGCACCCCCAACGACGGGACGAACAAAAAGACATACGACGCCATGCACGCTCTGGACGGCATCCCGGACTACACACCGGGCCTCCAAGCGAGCAAGGACTGGGCGAGGAAGGTCGAGGAGATCGCCAAGAGCAATCCCCTGACCAAGGACCTCACCGCGGAGGACGCCTGGGTCATCGCCAACTACACCGGCAGCTGGGCCGCCGACCTCAACAAGTACCTGCGGGGCGGAAAGGTGCCCGGATCGTTCAAGAACCCCGCCGGCAAGGTGGAGTTGATGGACAAGGCGCTGAGCCATCTTCCTCCGGTACCCAACCTCACCGTCTACCGGGGAACGTTCATGCCGGACACCATCCTCCAGCAGTTCCTGGGGGGCCAGGAAGTCACCTTCCCCGAGTACCTGAGTACGTCCACGGACCTCGGCAAGGCGGAATCCGCTCTGGGCCGGGCCAACGGCGGGGACATGAAGGGCGAGAACGTGCTGCTGGAAGTCGAAACGAGCAACGGCCGCAATATCGACCCGCTGTCCCGCTACCGGGGGAAGGAGTCGGAGGTGCTCATTCCGCGCGACGGAAAGTTCACGATGACCAGCGTGGAGACGCGTGTCATCAACGGCAAGGAAGTCAAGGTCATCAAGGTGAAGCAGACCGACTGAGCGGCGGCTACACGGGAGTTCGAGGAGCTGCCCGAGCCGGACGACTGGTCGGTGGCTCATCAGAAACATGCCCTCGCGCACCGAGGGGCCGGCGATTTGAGCGCTGCCGCGCGCTACATCGTCATTGCCCGTCGTACACGGCTCGACGCGAAAGTATTCAAAGAACCCGAAGGAAAGACTCTCCCCAACCCAACCCTGCCCCCACTCACCCTGAACTGCTGCTATTTACGCGTCAGAGCAACGCTGAGTGGTGTGGTTCCGTGGCGGGGGTTGTTGGGATGGGGGCCGCCCCTCCTGGTGTGAGTGTCGCGTCTCCGTGCCAGGTGTAAAGGGCGCTCCTGTCGTCGCGTCGGCTGCGCCGATTTCGCTTCGCTCACCCTTGACTCCTGTCCCGGAGTCGCAAGTGCGGGTGTGGGAGGGGCGGCCGGGGGGTGAGGGGGGCCCGAGAGGTCTGCTGTTCTGCCACTCGGTTCAGGGTCCGGCGGGCCGGTGGACCCTGCGGGGCTGCGCGGCAGAGGAGTGGGGCAGCGGGGCTCGTCTCGGCGGCCGACGGCCGCCGGTTGGCCGGCACTCATGCCCCGCCGGTCACTCTGGGTGGGGGAGGGGCTGGTGGGACGTGTGTGGCGCCAAGTGGGCTCCCGAAGGCCGTCTTCGCGCCGAGGAGTGCGTCTAACGCACCTCAGGACACATGTGCCGCCCGGGGAGCCCCTTAACTGCCTTCCAAATCGCCATATATGGGACAGGTCGGCGGGTGGTGGGGTGCTTGATCCCGACGAGGGTGACGCTGCGGCCCTGTCGGGCCGGATGTGGCTCTAACGTCGCACTCCCCGCTCTCGGACACCGCCCGAAGATCCCCGGCCCCCGATCGACTCGAGGCCCCGGCCGGACAGCAGTCGCCGCCCACCTTCCGGGCACCACAGCGCAACGGTGACCAGCGGGGCATGAGTAGCAACCAGCAACGGACGGTCGGTCGCCGAGCCGGTGCCGAGTCACCCCATGCCACTACCGCGCAGCCCCGCAGGGCCCACCGGCCCGCCGCCCCCTGAACAGACCGCCAGAACAGCAGACCCCCCGGGCAACCCCCTCCCCCCGGCCGCCCCTCCCGAAAAGCCGCACTTGCGCCGGAAGGGCAGGTGTCAAGGGTGTAGCGAAGCGTAATCGGCGCAGCCGACGCGACGCAGGAGCGCCCTTTACTCCTGTCCTGGAGGCGCGATACTCACAGCTGGAGGGGCGGCCCCACGCCCAACGGCCTCCGCCACCGGGTACGCGCCGGACACGATCAAGTCGATGGAGCAGGGCGTGCGGATGCCGACGCCGAAGCTGCTGGAAGCGGCGGATGCCGACACCTGTTCCCGGCGGAGGGCTGCTGAGCGCGGGGCCGGGTAGGTTTCCCGGATCGTGCGTACGCGTTCCGCGAGCCGGGCCGGGGGGAGTTGGGCGTCCAGGTGGCCGGGGTGTCGGGTGCGGGACTGGAAGCGCTTGACGGCCAACGCGGGGTCGTAGTCGCAGAAGACCTCGATCAGGCGGGGGCTCAGTTCGCGCAGGCGGTCCGGCGCCGTGTCGTGGTGCCACCAGTTGTCGAGTACGGCGCGATGGGCGTGCGCGGCGAGCGTGAAGAGAACGTCGTCGCTCGCGCGGCTGAGGCGGTGGCGCCAGGCGTGGTCGCCAACTCCCATTGAGTCGTAGAGCGATTCGAGGATCGCGTCCTTGTCGATGACCGGCAGGTTCAGTTTGGCGGCGAGGCTGCGGGCCAGGGTGCTCTTTCCGCTGGCGGGCAGTCCGGAGACGATGACGAATGCGCTGTCGGGCATGGCGCGAGTATGCCGTGGGGGCGCTGCGGATTGGCCGGTCGTCGCTGGTGGGCCCGGGGCTTGAGTTCCGGGTTCCGGGTTTCGGGGGCCGGGTTTCGGGCTTCGAGTTCTTCCTTGGGTTTGGTTGGTGGGTGGTGAAACCAACCCCCCTACCGTCCCCCTCTGGCCCCCTCGCGACCTGACAGTATGACTATCCGTGGTCGACTTGCTGCACAGCGTGGCGAAGCTCTAGCCTTCGCATCACTTGCCGCATAAAGCGGCCCCGGCGGTGCGACAACACCAACTCCGGGGCCTCACCAGCGAATCGAAGAAAGGTCGATCGTGGTTTCCACGGATTCTAGTCCCGCCCTGTCCGCTTCCGCTCACCCCCACGCCAAACCGGGGTACGGAAAACGCTCCGCCTCCGGCCAGCAGCCGCGTGGCGAGGCCGACTTCGTACATCTGCGCCCCAGGGAAGCGGCGATCGCCGCGTATATCGATCGTCTGCCCGAGGGGGCTGCGATCGGTTACAAGCCGCTGGCCGCGCACATCGCCGCGTACGGGCAGCAGGCGTGTGCCAAGGCGCTGCGCTTCCTCTCCGATGCTGGGCATCTGCGGCATGTGAAGCAGCACTTGATGGTGGAGGACAACAGTTTCCGCTGGGTGACGCGGACTTACTTCTCCCGTACGGCGCGGGACGACGCCTGGTGGAAGAAGTTCGTGGACGGGCTGCTGGGGATCGACCTCACCGCGCGCGAGCGCGCGCAGCGAGCGGCCGTGGGTGCGGCGGGTGCGGCGGGTGCGGCGGGTGCCGTGGGCGCAGCGGGTGCGGCGAGTGCCGCGAGTGCCGCGCGTACGGAGGCGACGCCCGACGCCGGGTCCGGACCTGGGCTCGGACCCGAGCCGGAGCCGGGCCTCGCGCCCGACCTCGCCCCCGACCTCGCGCCCGCGCCCACCGCCGCGCCCTCCCCCGCGTACCGCCTGCTCGCCGGCCTCGGCCGTACCGCACCCCGTATGACCCTGTCCGCCGCCGAGTGCGGGGCCCTCGAAGCGCTGGCCGCCGAGTGGCTGGCGCGTGGCGTCGTACCGGAACAGCTCATCCGCACGCTCACCGACGGGCTGCCGCATCCGCTGCACAGTCCGGGAGCGCTCGCCCGTAAACGACTGGAGACCAAGATGCCGCCCGAACCGATCAGCCCGCCGCCCGCGTGCACCGACGAGGCGTGGATGGTCTGCATCAGCTGCGAGTCCGACGAGCGGACCACGGAGATCATCCGGGGTGTGTGCGTCGAGTGCCGCGAGGACATGGAGACGTACGAGGCGAGCGACGATCCGCCGTCGTCTTCGGCCGTCGGCGTTGTCCCCGGCTTCATCCCCGACACCTTCCGTGCGGCCCCTGCCGCTGCCCCGGCTGACGCCCTGTCTGCCGGCGTCGATGTCGCCGCCCGAGCTGCCGAGGTCCGCGCGGCGGGTGGGCTGCGCTCGCGGCGGGGCGAGTGAGCGTGCGGGAAGCCCCGGCCGGGGCACCCTGGAGATGAGGAGGCAATGCCATGACCCCCAGGACCGCTGACCGGCCCCAGCCCCAGATGTCGATCGAGGAGTTCGAAGAGCTTGAGCGTCGTGCGCCCGAGATGGTGCGGCTTGAGTTCCTCAATGGAAAGGTCCAGGTCAAAGCGGTGCCGGATGGTAACCACGGGCAGATCGTCATGTGGCTGCTCAAGCAGTGCATGCGGTGGCGTCCGGAACTGTCGTTCTTTCCGGGGCAGGGGTTGAAGATCCATTCGTACCGCAGGGGGCGGGCTCGTCCCGACGGGGTTCTCGCGCCGGAGGAGCACTTCGTCGGCGCCGGGGAGTGGGCCGATTCCGACGGTGTGGCGTACCGGAGCATGACCACCCGTCCGTTCGGCGCTGTGGTCGAACTTCCCGATCCGGTTGGGATCACGCTGGAGACGGAGAAGCTCAAGGACTACGTCTGAGCGGGTGGTGCCGGGGCGGGGCCGGGGCGGGGCGGGGGGCGTGCCGGGGTGGGGCAGGTTTCGGGGCCGGTCAACCAGACATAATCCCGACGCTCGAACGGGTGATCTTCACCCATTTGGCTTGGTATTTGCCACAGGCACTCCCTAGATTGTGACGCATGGTCACATCAGTTCACGAGGTCTCTCACCGGATCTTCCAGGAGCGGCCCGAGATCCTCAGCCCTGTCTTCGACCTCCTGGGTGTACCCATGCCGACGAAGGCGATCATCGAAGTGGTCGGCGGTGACAGCACGGAGATACGGCCGCTGGAGCGCCGGGTGGACAGTGTGCTGCGCGTCGAGCCGTCGGACGGTGACAGCTTCATGCTCGCCATCGAGGCGCAGGGGCGACGGGACGAGGACAAGGCCGCGAGCTGGTCGTACTACGTCGCGTACTTACAGGCGAAGTACAAGCTTCCGGTGCTGCTGCTCGTGGTCTGCCGGAACCGGACGACCGCCGAGTGGGCGGCAGGTCCGTTCCGGTGCGGGGCCAGGGGGTGGACGGCGCTCAGCACGCATCCGCTGGTGCTGGGGCCGGACAACGTGCCCATGATCACCGATGTCGCGGAGGCGGCGCGGGATCTCGGAATGGCCGCTTTCTCGGCCATGACACACAGCGACAGCCGTCACGCTCCGGCCATACTGGAGGCGCTGGCCGGAGCCTTGCGGGCAACAGATGAAGAAACCGGCTTGTACTACGCCGAGTTGCTGGACATGGGCCTGGGACAAGGTCAGGCTCACGACACGTGGAGGGACCTGATGAAACCCATTACTTATTTTCCGGGCCGGGGAACGTTCCGTGAGGAGGCGTATCTGGAGGGCCAAGTCAAGGAGCGAGCCGCGGTCATCCTGCGTGTTCTCGAATCGCGCCTGGGTCCTGTGTCGGGGGAAGTCCGCGAGCGCGTCGTCGGGTGCTCGGACCTCGACACCCTCAGCCGCTGGCTGGACCGCGCGTTCGTCGTGACCGAAGCCGAGGCCGTCTTCACCGGCGCCCCCGAGCTTGGCCAGAGCTGACCGCCAGCCGGAGCGGGGCGGGGCTCCGGCTCTTCATTCCACTCAAGAGTTGTGGAGCAGACCTGATGAAACCCATCACCTATTTTCCGGGCCGGGGAACGTTCCGTGAGGAGGCGTATCTGGAAGGCAAGGTGGAGGGCCAAGTCGAAGAGCGAACCGCGTTCATCCTGCGTGTTCTCGAATTGCGCCTGGGGCCCGTGTCGGAGGACGTCCGTGAGCGCGTCAACGGGTGCTCCGACCCCGACACCCTCAGCCGCTGGCTGGACCGGGCGATCGTCGTGGCCGAAGTCGAGGACGTCTTCTCCGACGGGGACGTGGAAACCGGCGCAACCGGCGCCGGCGCGTAGCGCCGAGGCGTGATTCGGCTCGTACCGTACGGGCGGATGTCGTGACGTGGGCCACGTTTCTGCGTGCGCCGGGCCGGGTGGGGCATGCATGGTCTTCGGGTGGTCGCGCGGACGTACGTGATGATCACGGAGTGAGCGGGACATCTCACGATGTGGTATTAAGCGGGTGTTTCGCGACCGCTCGTTAAACTGAGCCGACAGTGACTATGGACTGAGCGAGGAGCGCACGTGGGCCTTGTCGTGCAGAAGTACGGAGGCTCATCCGTAGCCGATGCCGAAGGCATCAAGCGGGTCGCCAAGCGAATCGTCGACGCCAAGAAGAACGGCCACCAGGTGGTCGTCGTGGTTTCGGCGATGGGCGACACGACGGACGAGTTGATCGATCTCGCCGGGCAGGTATCCCCGATTCCCGCCGGGCGTGAGTTCGACATGCTGCTGACCGCCGGAGAGCGGATCTCCATGGCCCTGCTGGCGATGGCGATCAAAAACCTGGGGCACAACGCCCAGTCGTTCACCGGCAGCCAGGCGGGCGTCATCACCGACTCGGTCCACAACAAAGCGCGCATCATCGATGTCACGCCGGGCCGGATCCGTACCGCCCTCGACGAGGGCAATATCGCCATCGTCGCCGGGTTCCAGGGCGTGTCCCAGGACAAGAAGGACATCACCACCCTGGGGCGTGGCGGTTCGGACACCACCGCCGTCGCGCTCGCGGCGGCGCTGGATGCCGAGGTGTGTGAGATCTATACCGATGTGGACGGTGTCTTCACCGCCGACCCCCGGGTCGTGACGAAGGCCCGGAAGATCGACTGGATCTCCTTCGGGGACATGCTGGAGCTGGCCAGTTCCGGCTCCAAGGTGCTGCTGCACCGGTGCGTGGAGTACGCACGCCGATACAACATCCCGATCCATGTACGGTCCTCCTTCTCGGGGCTTCCCGGCACATGGGTCAGCAACGAACCGCGAGGGGACCGCAAGGTGGAGCAGGCCATCATCTCCGGTGTCGCCCATGACACCTCCGAGGCGAAGATCACGGTTGTCGGGGTTCCCGACAAGCCGGGCGAGGCCGCCACGATCTTCCGCGCCATCGCGGACAACGAGATCAACATCGACATGATCGTGCAGAACGTCTCCGCGGCGTCGACCGGTCTGACCGACATCTCGTTCACGCTGCCGAAGACCGAGGGCCGCAAGGCGATCGACGCGCTGGAGAAGCTGAAGCCGTCGATAGGGTTCCACTCGCTCAGGTACGACGACCAGATCGGCAAGATCTCGCTGGTCGGCGCTGGGATGAAGACCAACCCGGGCGTTACGGCCGGATTCTTCGAGGCGCTGGCGAACGCGGGTGTGAACATCGAGCTGATCTCGACATCCGAGATCCGTATCTCGGTTGTCACCCGCGCGGACGAAGTCACCGAGGCCGTGCGCGCCGTGCACACCGCCTTCGGGCTCGACAGCGACTCCGACGAGGCTGTCGTCTATGGGGGCACCGGCCGATAGGCGGTAGTCGCCGGTAGGCGGTAGTCGGTAGAGGGAGAGCAGCAGGGAGAGCAGTTATGGGCGACAGGCCGACGCTCGCGGTCGTAGGTGCGACCGGGGCCGTCGGCTCTGTCGCGCTCCAGCTGCTGTCCCAGCACGCGGATGTCTGGGGTGAGATCCGGCTGCTCGGCGCCGCGCCCGGTCGGGTTGAGGCCGGTCGGATTGACGCCGGTCGGATTGAGGCCGGTCGGGTTCCGGCCGAGGGCGAGGGTGAGGGCGACAGCGCGTTGGTCGTGCGGGGTGAAGCGACCCCCGTCACCCCGCTCACCAGGTCCGCTTTCGACGGGGTCGACGTCGCGCTGTTTCTCGTACCGGACGAGGTGTCCGCCCAGTGGGCACCCGTCGCCGTCGAACAGGGCGCGGTCGTCGTCGACCGGTCGGCCGCGTTCCGGCTGGATCCGGACGTACCCCTGGTGGTTCCCGAGCTGAATCCCGAGGCCGTACGGGTACGGCCGCGCTCCATCCTCGCCAGTCCTGGCTGCGCCACGCTGTCGATGATCGTGGCGGTGGGCGCGCTGGACGGTGCGTTCGGTCTGCGCGAGCTGGTGGTCTCCTCGTACCAGGCGGCGAGCGCGGTGGACGGGCTCGACGGGGTGGACCAGGGCGGCGTCTTCGCGTTGCGCGAGCAGCTCTCCCTGGTCGCCGGTACGGATCTGGGTACGCGTCCGGGCGATGTGCGCCGCGCGGTCGGCGATGCCACCGGGCCCTTCCCCGCGCCGCTGGCGCTCAATGTCGTGCCGTGGACCGGACCGCTCCAGGGGCAGCGCGACGGCTGGTCCGCCGAGGAACTGGCGATCCGCGCCGAGACCCGCAAGGTTCTCGGCCGGCCCGAGCTGCGGATCGTGGCGACCTGCGTGCAGGTTCCGGTGATCACCGCGCACTCGATGTCCGTGCACGCGTGCTTCGAGCAGGAGGTCACCGTCGAGCGGGCGCACGAGGTGCTGGCGACCTCGCCGGGCGTGGTGCTGTTCGACGATCCGGAGGCGGGCGAATTCCCCACGCCCGCCGATGTGGTGGGCACGGATCCGACCTGGGTCGGGCGCGTACGGCGGTCTCCCGACGATCCCCGGGCGCTGGAGCTGTTCGTCTGCGGTGACGATCTCCGCAAGGGCGGCGCGCTGAACGCCGTGCAGATCGCCGAGGCCGTCGCCGCCGAGCTGTCCGGGCCTACGGGGCCTGCGGGGCCCGCGGGGCCTGCGGGACCGTCCGGGCCGGCGGGGCCGTAACCCGTCCTCGTTCCGTAACTCCGGTCCGTGGCACGGCTGTCGGCGGAAATCGAAAACCGCGGCACCTCAAATGTTTGTAGGATCCTGTGAACGCCCTGTGAGCAAGTCAGCTGTCTATGCCACTTGAACTGGGGCGTTGTCTTGTTCGACGATGCATGTGCGCCTTTCTGTGACAGCACTGCAACCGCCGGCCGGCCGGGAAGCGTCTCTGCGGTCGCCCCTGTGCGGTGCCGCATGAATGGGGCATAGGGGGAGATCGGGTACGCATGAGGGTAATTAGTGCAGCGTCAAATGGGGTGGCGTGCGCGTACAACCCTGATGGGGGGAAGCGTGTCCAACAGGCGTGGCAGAGGTTCTCGACATCACAGCGATTGGCCCGGTGCGCGGCACGGCGGTACGCCCCGTGCGGCGTCCTCGTGCGTCCGGCGGCGGTGGGATGCCGGTGATCGCTCCCATGCCTGCGGCCAGACCCACCCGTATACCGTCCCAGCGCGAAGGCGTTGAGGACACGGTGGCGGCGGGTACCACCGTTGACCACCTCACCGAGACCTACCAGGCGCACTACCGGTCGCTGCTGGGTCTCGCGGCGCTCCTGCTGGACGACACGGCCTCGTGCGAGGACGTCGTCCAGGAGGCGTTCATCCGGGTGCACTCCGCGCGCAACAGGGTGCGCGAGCCGGAGAAGACGCTGGCGTATCTGCGGCAGACCGTGGTGAATCTGTCCCGGTCCGCGCTGCGCCGCCGCATCCTCGGGCTCAAGCTGCTCTCGAAGCCGATGCCCGACATGGCGAGCGCCGAGGAGGGCGCGTACGACCTGCTGGAGCGGGACGCGCTGATCAAGGCGATGCGCGGATTGCAGCGCAGGCAGCGCGAGGTGCTGTCGCTGCGGTACTTCGCGGACATGACCGAGGCGCAGGTCGCCGAGACACTGGGGATATCCCTGGGCTCGGTGAAGGCGTACGGGTCTCGGGGCATCGCGGCGCTGCGTGTCGCCATGGAGGCCACCGCATGAGCCGGCCCGAGGACGCGCACGAGGTGAACGGGGTGAACGGGGCAAACGAGGCGAACGACGCGCGGCAACCCGAGAACCGCGAGGACGAGCAGCAGGACGGACCGGATACCGGGCCGTCGCGTGACGTGACTGGGAACGGAATTGTGAACAACGGGCCGGAGAATGAGCTGAACGGCCTCGGTGGCGCGGGCAAGGACGACGCCGGCAAGGGCGGCGGTGAGGGCGGCGGCAAGGACGTCGGCAAGGGTGGCGGTGAGGGCAGGGCCGCCGAGGGTGGCGCCGCTGAGACGCGGGTGCCCGACGGCGACGTGACCAGCGCGCTGACCGCGGCCCTCTTCGGCGGCCCGCGCGGCGCGGTGCACGGCGACGCCCATGACGACGCGGGCAGCGATCTGAACGGCGCTCTCGGCGAGGACGAGTTGGCGCTGCGCCGTCTGATGCACGGCGCCGTGAGCGAGCTGCGGCCATCCGACGGCGCGCTCGACCATCTGCGCAGGGCCGTGCCGACCCGCAAGGCGCGCAAGCGCCAGGCCGTCGTGGGTATGGCCGCCGCCGCGCTTCTCTGCGGTACGGCCGTGCCCGCCTTCATCCATGTCGCGAACTCGACGAGTACGGCCGACCAGCAGTCCGTCGCCGCCGGTCACGGCGAGGAGGCACAGGGGGGTACGGGGACCGACAAGGGGGCCGAGGGCGGCAAGAAGGACGCCGACCGGCCCTCGGACAAGGTCTCAGCCGCCGAGGACGACGACCCCGCGAAGGCGCCGAAGCCCTCCGGCAAGCCGTCCGGCCCCACGGGCGGCGGCGGTGCCACGAGCGGCTCCGGCTCAGACAGCGGCTCCGGCTCGGACACCGGCAAGAACTTCCAGACCGCCCCGGTCTCGACGAACTGTTCGTCCGGCCAGCTCACGGCCACCGGCCAGACCGGCGCCCCGGACACCTCGGGCAAGGTGTACGGCACCTTCCGCGTCACCAACATCTCCGGTACGAGCTGCACGGTCAACGGCAGCGGCTCTTTCAACTTCTCCACCGCCGGAGCGGCGGACGGCAGCCGGGTCGCCGTGGCGACCCACATGGCGGGTGACGCGGCGGGCGGGCTGCCCGATCCCTCGCTGGCGGTGGCGTCGCTCGTGCTCGCCCCGAACGGTTCGTACGAGGTCAAGTTCGCCTGGGTGCCCTCCGACACCTGTCCGACCTCCGGCCCCTCGCCGGATCCGAGCCCCTCCGAGGACAGCTCGGCCGGTACGTCGAGCGGCACCGGAACGAGCGCCGGCACCGGCCAGGACGGCGGCTCGGTCGCTGACCCGCAGCTCGGCGGCGACGAGGGTACGCAGGACGGCAGCGTCTCGGTGTTCTACGCGGCCCCGGCGGGGACCACGGCGTCGGCGACCATTTCCAACGCCTGCGCGGGCACGGTCTACAGGACCGGGCTTCTCAGCGCGTCGTAGCCGGTCGGGCGGGTGCAGGGGCGGGCGGGGGCCGGGCGTCAGTGGGCTCCCGGGACCGGCTCCGGGGGACCGGCCGTCACCCGGCCGTGGCGACCGGCTGTGGCGATCGGCCGTGGCGACCGGCTCTACGCCGCCGTCTCCAGGCCCAGGGCACGGTCCTTCAGCGTCTCCGCCTCGCGGCGGACCAGCCGGAACCACATGAAGACCACGAAGCCGGCGAAGACGAACCACTCGCCGGTGTAGCCGAGGTTCTGGAACGCCTTCAGGTCAAGACCGGTGTTCTGCGGTGCCGTCGCCGGCACCGCGCGCAGCCCGTCCGACGCCTGGGTGAGCGTCACCCAGGCGTCGTACACGCCGTACGGCACGACATTGACCAGGGACGCCGCGCTGATCATGGCGAGCTGCCCCTCGGGCAGGCCGCCGCCGGCCTGTACCCCGTTCGAGCCGACGGACTCGGACGCCTGGAGCGATCCGGTCACGCTCACCTCGCCCTTGGGCGGCGCCGGGGCCCGCTCGCCCTCGGCGAGCCAGCCGCGCACCACGGGCAGCGCCTTGCCGCCGTCGGTACGCAGCATGGTCAGCACATACGAACCGGTCCTGCCGTCCAGCTTTCGGCCGGGCACCAGGAACTGGTCCTCGTACCGCCCGCTCGCCGTGGCGTGGCGGCCCGAGGTCTCCTGGTCGACCGGCAGCAGCTTCGTCAGCGCGACGGTGGCCTGTTCCCCGGGGTCGGGACGTGTCTTGGCCGCCTCATGGGTGGCGACACGGTCCTCGAAACGCCCGAGCTGCCATGTCCCCATGAAGATGCAGAAGGGGATCGCCAGCAGGACGAAGAGGTTGATCCCCCACCAACGCGGAGTCACCAGAAACCGGTACACCCCTCCACGGTACGGAACGCCGACCCGGCGCCCGGTCCCGGGGGCGCCTTTCCGCCCCTGTGCCGTGCCGCCGCGCGGTGCCCCTACGCCATGCCCAGGTGCCTCCTCGCGAAGTCCAGCTCCAGCCTGACCTGCTTGATCCGCTCCTCCACCACCAGCGAGCCGTGCCCCGCGTCGTACCGGTACACCTCGTGGACCGCGTCCCTGGCGGCCAGCCGGTCCACGTAGTTCTCCACCTGGCGGATGGGGCAGCGGGGATCGTTCACCCCCGCCGAGATGTAGACCGGGGCCTTCACCGCGTCCACGTACGTCAGCGGGGACGATGCCTCGAAGCGCTCCGGCACCTCCTCCGGGGTGCCGCCCAGCAGCGTCCGGTCCATCGCCTTGAGGGCCTCCATCTCGTCGTGGTACGCCGTCACATAGTCGGCGACGGGGACCGCCGCGAGGCCCAGGGCCCAGGCGTCCGGCTGGGTGCCGAGGCCGAGGAGGGTGAGATAGCCGCCCCACGAGCCGCCCGCGAGGACCAGCTTCGACGGGTCCGCGAGACCGGATTCGACCGCCCAGTCACGGACGGCAGCGATGTCCTCCAGCTCGATCAGCCCGACCCGGTGCTTGAGCGCGTCCGTCCACTCCCGGCCGTACCCGGTCGAGCCGCGGTAGTTGACCCGGACGACCGCGAACCCGTGGTCGACCCAGGCGGCCGGTCCTGCGGCGAACGCGTCGCTGTCGTGCCACGTCGGGCCGCCGTGGATCTCGAAGACGGTGGGGAAGGGGCCCTCGCCCGCGGGCCGCTGCACCAGCGCGTGCACCCGGCCGCCGGGACCCTCGGCCCAGGCGTCCGTCACCGGCACCGAGGCGGGCGCCTTCATGCCCGGCGGGTCGAGGACGACGCCGCCCGCCGTGGACCGGACCTCCGGTGGGGTCGCCGCCGACGACCACAGGTACTCGACGCTGCCGTCCGGCCGGGCCGTCGCCCCCGACACCGTCCCCACCGGGGTGTCCACCTGGATCAGCGCGCTCTTGGCGAAGTCGTACCGCCACAGCTCGCTGCGGGCCTCGAAGCTGTGCGCGATCAGCAGCCCCGACCCGTCCGGATACCACTCGGCGTTGACATCGCCGGGCAGCTCGATCGCGAGGTCGGTCTCCTCCCCGGTCAGCGGATTCCAGACGACGGGCTCCCAGCGGCCCCGGCGCTGGTGGCCGATGAGCAGCCGGCCGTCACCGGCCACCGGCGCGAAAC
Source organism: Streptomyces sp. NPDC093109 (assembly GCF_040701725.1). Taxonomy (NCBI): domain Bacteria; kingdom Bacillati; phylum Actinomycetota; class Actinomycetes; order Kitasatosporales; family Streptomycetaceae; genus Streptomyces; species Streptomyces sp. NPDC093109. The sequence goes on along the minus strand of NZ_JBFBEZ010000024.1, from coordinate 62,383 downwards.
CGAGCACCTCAAGGCCCAGCTCGCGGGTGCCGCCCTCGGTGTCGTCGAGCTGCGCCACCAGCGAGCCGTCCAGCCGCAGCACCCGGACCGCCGAGTGCATCGCGTCCCCGTGCTCGGTGTGCTCGATCGCCAGCAGGGTGCCGTCGTGGGACAGATCGCCGACCCCGGCCGACTCCCGGTGCCGGTAGATCTCGACGGGGGTCTCCCCGGGCCGTACGACATGGATCGTCGACCCGTCCTCGTCGGTCGACCGGCCGACCACCGCCGTGCCGTCCCGCCCGAGCGCCAGCCCGGCCGGGTAGGAGGCGTCGAGACCGGGGGCCGCCGGCTCGTCCCGGCCGCCCGCCGCGAAGGGCTGCCGCATCCAGACCCCGAACTCGTCCCCGTCCGTGTCGGAGAACCACCAGATCCACGCACCGTCCAGGGACAGCACCCCGTCCGTCGTCCCGTTCGGCCGGTCCGTCACCTGGCGCTGCTCGCCGGTCGTCCTGTCCCACGCGTACAGCTCGTACGTCCCCGTCGCGTTGGACACGAAGAGCGACCGCTGCGGGGCGTCCTCCGCCCAGTCGGGCAGGGAGACCCGCGGCGCGCGGAAGCGCTTCTCCCATTCGGGCGTCGGATCAGGCGTCGTGGTGGCATCGGTGGTCTGCGTCATGGCCCCATTCTGCGCCCCACTCCTGACATCGCGTCGGAGTCGGCCACAGCCTGTGGATAACTTCGGCGATCAGGCTTCCGACCTGCGCCCGGTTCGGGCCGTGAGGTTCCCGGAGGTGTGAGGTGATCGCCCACCGGGCATCGTTCCAGGAGAGGTGGACTCAGATGGCTGTTTCCCCCGCGCTTCGAGCCGAGCGCTCCCGGATGTACGAGGAGCTGCTGGTCGAGCACGCGATCATGCGTCGCGGCGCCGCCCTGGTCGTCGCCGGATTCACCCGGCTCGTCGACGGCGAGCCCGTCGACGTCCGGACACTGATCGGCACGGCGCGCTGGCTGATCGCCTTCGTCGGCGGCCAGCACACGAACGAGGTCCAGCTCTTCTGGCCGGTGATGCGCGACCTCTTCCCCACCGCGGTCGCCGGCCTCGACCGCGGCGCGGCCGAGCACGAGGCGCTCGACGCCGAGCTGCACGCGCTCGGCAGATCGGTCGACGCGCTCGCCGCCAGGCAGCTCGGCGGGGGACCCGCCGCGACGCTGGAGGTCGTCGGCGAGGCGGCGATGTCGGGGCTGCCGTCCGCGCAACGCGTCCAGTCCCTGCTGAACAAGCACTTCGACACGGAGGAACCGGTTCTGCTGGAGCTGTTCCCGCGCGTCCCCGACCGCGATGTCGCACGGCTGCGCGGCGCGATCGGCCAAGCCGCCCCGCGTGCCGCTCCGCATCTGGTGTTCGGGCTCATGGAGGACCCGGAGCGGCTGCCGGGGCACACGGCCCTCATGAACAACTTCCCGCCGTCGGTGCGCTGGCTGCGCCCGGTGCTGCTGGCGCGCTACCGCTCGGTCAAGCGGGCGCTCGGGGTCTCCGTGCTGGAGGGGGCCAGGTAGGCCAGGTAGGCCCAGGCAGGCCAGGCAGGACCGGCTGTCCGAAGCGGGGCAGTCCATAGCGGGGGCTTGTTGGCCGGTCGTGCCGTACTGGATACTTCTACAGCGCTGTAGACCGCCCGCCCCCGGCAGAGAGCAGACCCGATGTTCGGCATGAGTGAGCTGGCCCTGATCCTTCTGGTCATCGCCGTGATCGTCGGGGTGAAGAAACTGCCCGAGCTGACCCGCTCGGCGGGCAAGGCCTCGCGCATCCTCAAGAGTGAGAAGCGGGCGCTCAAGGAGGAGGGGCGCGACGAGCCGGGCGCGCCGAGCGCCGCGCCGGGGAGCGGAGGCCGTGTCGTCACCGGCACGATCATCAACCGGGACGAGCCGCCCGCGACCTCCTGACTCTCCGACCTCCCGGCCTTCTGACCTCGTCGGCCGCCCCCGCCGCTCGCTACTGCGGCCCGTGATGCTGCGCCTACACTGAGCCGCTGAGGGCGGCTGGGCGAACGTATTTTCGCGGGACGATCGCGGGACGAGGAGAGCGATGTGACGGCAGATGTCGGCGGCTTCGGGGATCCTCCCGCCGAGGTGCTGGCGGAGGCGGCTGCCGCGTTCGGGCTGCTGGCGTCGTCCGCGCGGCTGCACATCGTATGGGTGCTGGCCCAGGGCGAGAGCGATGTGACCGGGCTCGCGGAGCGGGTGGGCGGCGCGCTGCCCGCGGTGAGCCAGCATCTGACCAAGCTCAAGCTGGCCGGACTCGTACGGTCGCGGCGCGAGGGCCGGCGGCAGGTCTACTTCGTGGACGATCCCGATGTGGTGACCGTGGTCCGGCTGATGGTGGGGCAGCTCACCGACCGCGCCGCGCACGCCGTGGGGCCCGCGGCCGTCGCCGCGCGCACCCCGGGACCACGCCGTATCAGCATCAGCGACGTCGGCGCCTGAGTCTGCCGTGCGCGAGTCCGCCGTGCCCGAACCCGCGGTACCGGGGGCCGATGCGGGCGTCCGGGCGTCCGGTGTTCCGTCCTCCGGTGCTCCGTCCTCCGGCGGTCACCCGGATCCGGGCGCGCTCACCACGCTCCAGCTGCTGCGGTACCTGGACAGCGGACCGCGCGGCCTCACCGAGGCACAGGCCGAGGAGCGGCTGCTCCGGTACGGCGAGAACGCGGTGCCCGAGTGGCGGACGGCGTCGTGGCCGCGCCGGTTCCTGTGGAGCCTGCGGGACCCGTTCACCGCCGTACTGCTCTGCCTCGGGCTGGTGTCCGCCACCGTCGCCGCCTGGGGCACGGCCCTCGTCATCCTGTCGCTGGTGGCCGTCAGCTGTCTGCTGCGCTCGTTCGGCGAGCACCGGGCCGACCGGTCCATGGCCGGGCTGCGCGAGCTGGTGGCGACGACCGCGACCGTACTGCGCCGGGAGGAGGCCGGGGACGCGCCGGAGCCCCGGGACATCCCGGTGGACGGCCTCGTACCGGGGGATGTGATCCGTCTCGGGCCCGGGGATCTCGTACCGGCCGATGTACGGCTGCTGCGCGCGAGCGGGCTGACCGTGCATCAGGCGCCGCTCACGGGGGAGTCGGCGCCGGTCGTCAAGTACGCGGTGGACGGCCCGGGGCCGGGGCCCGACACCCACGTAGTGGGTGTCGTGAAAGCCGTCCGTGCCGTGGGGGATTTCGCCGGGGCGTTCGCGCAGCCGCATCTGTGCTTCCAGGGCAGCTCCGTGGCCTCCGGCAGCGGCACCGCCGTCGTCGTCGCGACCGGGGCGCGCACGCGCTTCGGCGCCGCGCGCCGGCGGCCGGGACGGCGCTCGCCCAGCGCGTTCGACCGCTCGGTGAACGGGATCTCGTGGGTCCTCATCCGCTTCATGCTGCTGACCCCGCCGCTCGTCCTCATGGCCAACGCCGCCCTGCGCGGCCGGGGTCTGGAGACGCTGCCGTTCGCGGTGGCGGTCGCCGTCGGGCTGACCCCCGAGATGCTCCCCGTCATCGTCACCACCGCGCTGGCCAGGGGCGCGGCGCGGCTCGCCCGCGCCCACAGCGTCATCGTCAAACGGCTGCCCGCGCTGCACGATCTGGGCGCGGTCGATGTGCTCTTCCTCGACAAGACGGGCACGCTCACCCAGGACCGGCCCGTGGTCGCCCGCGCGATGGACGCGCACGGCGCGGCCGATCCCGAGGTGCTGCGCTGGGCCGCGGTCAACGCCTGGTGGACGCTGCAACTCGCTGATCTGCCCGTTCCCGACGCTCTTGACGAGGCGATTCTCGGCGCGGTCGGTGAGGACGCCGCCGCCGAGGGCGCGGACGGGGTCGCGGCGCTGCCCTTCGATCCGGTACGGCGGCTGTCCACCGCCGTCGTACGCGGGCCGGGCCGCCTCGGCACCCACACGCTGGTCGTCAAGGGCGCCGTCGCCGACGTACTCCAGCGGTGCGCGCTCGACGACGACGAGCGCGCGCGGCTGGCCGCGCTGGCCGCGCGCGAGGCGGACAGCGGGCTGCGGCTGCTCGCGGTCGCGCGCGCCGAGCGGCCGGCCAGGCACCGCGACTACACGCCGGCCGACGAGTACGGGCTCGACTTCCTCGGCTTCGTCGCCCTGCACGACGCGCTCGCCCCGACCGCCGCCGACGCGCTGAAGGTCTTCGCGGACCGGGGGGTGACCGTCAAGATCCTCACGGGCGATCACCCCGGCACGGCGGCCCGCGCCTGTCTGGACCTGGGGCTCGGCCCCGGCGAGGTCGTCACCGCGGACCGTATCGACGCCCTCACCGACACCGAACTCGCCGAACTCGCCGCGCGGACCACCGTCTTCGCGCGCTGCGCCCCCGAGCACAAGGCCCGTATCGTCGCCGTGGTGCGGGCCACCGGGCACACCACCGGGTTCCTCGGGGACGGCGTCAACGATCTGCCCGCGCTGTACGCGGCCGATGTCGGGATCTGCCCGAGGGACGCCGTCGATGTCGTCCGGGAGTCCACCGATGTGGTGCTCGCGAAGAAGGATCTGACCGCGATCGACCACGCGATCACCGCGGGACGGCACGCCGGCGGCAATATCGCCACCTATTTGCGGATCACTCTCTCCTCAAACCTCGGCAACGTCATAGCGATGCTCGTCGCCGGGCTGCTGCTGCCCTTCCTGCCGATGCTCCCGGTGCAGGTGCTCGTCCAGAACCTGTGCTTCGACGCGGCGCAGCTCGCCTTCGCGTACGACCGGCCGCGGCCGGAGACGCTGCGCAGGCCGAGCGAGCTGCGCTCCCGCGCGTTCCTGCGCTTCATCACGCGCTTCGGGCTGATCAACGCGAGCGCGGACCTGGCGACGTTCGCGGTGCTGGCGCTCGCTCTGCACACCGCGGCCGGTTCCGGCATGGAGAGCGAGGCGGCCTTCCACTCCGGCTGGTTCACCGAGAACCTGCTCACCCAGGCGCTGGTGATGCTGCTGCTGCGTACGGGCGTACGTGGGCCCGCGTGGGCCCGTGGGCGGCGCGGGGGTGCCGAGCGGCGCGGGGGTGCCGGGCGGCGGCGGGCGGCCGGTCCGGTCCGCTGGGCGGCCGGGGGGCTCGCGGCGACCGGCGTCCTGCTGCCGCTCTCCCCGCTCGGTCCGGCCCTGGGGATGCCCGCGCTGCCCGCGCAGTACTACGTACTGCTGGCAGCCGTTCTCGGGTTGTACGCGGTCGGGCTGGTGGTCGCGAAGGGCCGCCACGAACGCCGGCACGCGGCGCTGGTGGCGGCCGGTGAGGCCGGCACCGGCACGGCGGCAGGCGGGGTCGTGGCGGACGCTGTCGGGGCACCCCCGGCCGCCCCGGCACCCCCGGCCGCCGGAGCCGCTCAGGCCGCTCCGGCCATCGAATCCGCTCAGCCGTAGGACAGGTTCGAGCACGGGTCGTCGTCCGCGGACCGCGCGTCGTCCGCGACGGCGGAGGGGACGGAAGCGTCCTCGGTGGAGTCCGGCGAGGCCGCGACAGGACCGGCCGTCGGATCGTTCGCGAACGTCGTACCGAGGATGACGTTGATCCCCGGCGCGGTCGCCTGCTGGAGCTTCGCCCCCGGGAAGAGCCGCGCCGTGGTCCGCGCCTTCGCGTCCTCGCCGGGGCCGTACTCGATGATCGTGGCGCCGTAGTCCTGGGTGGCCGCGGTGGCCGTGCCGGTGAGTGTGAAGCCGTGGTCCATGAGGACGCGGCCACCGCGGGCCGCGAGTCCGGTGACCGTCGTGCCGTTGTAGACGGCGACCGCGATGCCCTCGCCCGACACCGCTTCCGAGGTGGTCGCCGACGGGGACGGTTCCGCGGACTTCTTGCTCTTCTTGCCCTTGCCGCTGGCGTCCGTGCCGTCGACCGTACGGTCCGCCTTCAGCGCCGCCCAGAGCTGTGTCGCGTCCGGCTCGACGATGGCCACGCGCGCGCCCTGGTAACGCCAGGGGATGGTGATGAACTTGGTGTTGTGCAGGTCGATGCTCTTCAGCCCCATCATGAAGCTGATCAGCTTGTCGGCGGTGCCGAGTTCCGCGTCGACGGTCATGGACTCGGTGGCGGCGGTGGCCAGCGGCAGCAGCTTGGTGGGGGTGAGACCGTCGCTCTTCACCTGCTTGATCAGGCTGCCGACGAACGCCTGCTGGCGCTTGATGCGCCCGATGTCGGAGCCGTCACCGATGCCGTGCCGGATCCGTACGTAGTCCAGCGCCTTGGCGCCGGAGACCTTCTGGACGCCCTGTTTGAAGATGAGGTCGCCCTTGGTGGCGCGGTTGGGGTTGAGGTCGCGCTGGTAGAGGTCCTGCGGCAGGCAGACCTCCACACCGCCGACGACCTCGGTCATCTTCGCGAAGCCCTTGAAGTCGACGACGATGGTGTGATCGACGCGGAGTCCGGTGAGTTTCTCGATGGTGTTCTGGGTGCACGCGGGGTTGCCCTTGGTGGTCTGCCCGACCGAGAACGCCGCGTTGAACATGGCGTTCGTCTGTTCCGCGGTCCAGCTGCCGTCGGGCAGTTTGCAGGGCGGTATGTCCAGCAGCGTGTCGCGCGGTACGGACACGGCGACGGCGTGCTTGCCGTCGGCGTAGACGTGCAGCAGGAACGCGGTGTCGGAGCGGCCGACGTCGTCCTTGCTGCCGCCGCCCAGCGCGCTGTTTCCGCTGGTCCGCGCGTCCGAACCGATGACGAGGACGTTCTGTCCCTTCGCGGTGCTCTCGGGCCGGTTGTCGGAGAGGCCGTCGGCGCTGAAGGTCTCGATGTTGCCGCTGAGCTTGTAGTAGACCCAGCCGGCCCCCGACGCGGCGAGCACGAGAAGGGACGTGGTTATCGCGAGCGTGAGCCTGAGCCGGCTCCGCTTCTTGCGCCTGCGGGTGGCGGTCGCCCGGGCGTTGGCGCGGCGCGTGCCCCCGCGGCCGTCGTTGTCGCGACGCGCGGATGCCGTCTGCTGCCGGCTGCCTGCCATATGTGCGCCCTCATCCCTCCGGCCGAACCCATGGTTGTACAGTTGCGCAATGTAGCAACTTTATTGAGGGGTTCGGGCTGCGGGAGGTTGCCTCCGCGGCCGAGCGAAACGCTTGAACGAGAGGAAGGCGAGGCGAGAGATGTTCCGTAACGCGGTGGAGCCCTGGCACCTGCTGGTCGTGGCTATCGTGATCATCGCCATGTTCGGCTCGAAGAAGCTTCCCGACACCGCTCGCGCGGTGGGCAAGTCCATGCGCATTCTCAAGAGCGAGACCAAGGCGATGAAGGAGGAGTCGGCGGCTCCTGGCCCGGCCGCGGCGGCTCCCGCCCCTGCCGCGCCGGCTCCTGCTCCTGCCCCTGCCGCTGCTGACGTGGCCCCTGCGGCGCCTGCGGCCCCCGTGACGCCTGTGGCCACTGTGGCGGCCGAGACGCCCGTCGCTCCTGCCGCTCCCGTCACTCCGGGAGCCACTCGCTAGGTTCGTTCGTTCTGGACCTCGTTCGCGGCCTGTCGTCAAAGTCCCGCCCGCCGGATGCTCTCCGTGCGGGCGGGACTTTGGCGGCGGCGGGCTGCGTCACGGGCTGGCCGGATCGACCCCGTACCGCAGCGGTTCGGCCTTGACGCGCAGGTCCCGCCGGTAGACGTAGAGCGCGTCCACGTGTGCGCCGCCGGCCGGTCCGTCCAGCTCGCAGGGGTACGTCACCTGTACGACGGACGGCCGGTCGGCGACCCTCATCCTGACTCCGTCCGCGGGGCCGCCGTCGAGTACGGCGACCTCCCACGCGGTTTCGGTCGTCTGCTGTGTGCGTTGGGTTGTCTCTGTCCTGAAGTTGTCATATCCCATGCCCACACTTTAAAGGTTGCGCAATCTTTGAACTATAGGGCGTCGGGCCGTCAGGGCGACCGGGAGAGATCGCGCACCAGCAGATCGAGTGTGGCCTCCTCGTGCAGCGCGACCCCGCGCGCGGCCATCGCGGGCGCCAGATCCGGGTCCCAGTCCGCGTCGACCGGCGGTCCGGAGAGCGGCAGCCGGGGGACGGACGGCTCGTCGGTGCGGGCGGCGAGCCGCTCGTAGTCCGCGGCGAGCAGCCGCCACGGCCGGGCGTCGTACCGCCGGATGATCCGATTGGCGAGCGCGAGTCCCGGCCAGTCGAAGTCACCGTGGTACGCGAAACGGCAGCCGGTGGCGGCGAGGGCGTCGAGGAGCGTGAGCACGGCCGTCGAGGCGCTGCCCGAGGTGCAGACGAGCGGCAGCGCGCAGCCGGCCTCGGCGGCGGCCTCCACCACGCGCGGGTTCTCGCAGACGCGGACGAGCGTGCCGGGCGGGAGATACAGCCCGGACGGTGGGGACGGGCGAGGGCCGGTCAGCGCGCGCAGGTCGCGCAGCGTGAGATGGGCCTCCGCGTGGTGGTCCGCCCGTTCGCGCAGGGCCCGTTCGCGCCAGCCGTCGCCCTCGGGGCGCAGCCCGTAGGCGAGGACGGTGCTGGATATCTCGTCCGGGACGACGCCCGCCAGCCGCCAGAGCGCGCGCCGCCCTGCCGCGTCGCCGGGCTGCTCGATGCCGTGGGCGAGGGCGATGCCGCGCTGGACGAGCCGGGCGAGCCAGGTGCCGTCGTCCAGTCCGTGCGCGGATCCCGTGACCTCGGCGGCGAGTTCACCCCGGCCCCGGCCCCGGCCCCGGTCGCGGCCCCAGCCCCGGTCGCGGTCGCCGGCCGCCGTCCGCTCCGGGGGCGCCGTCCCGGCGGCCGGCGGTATCAGCAGGGCCAGTACGTCCACCGCCTGCCGGAGCGTACGGATCGCCGCCGCCGGTTCGACATCGGCGGGAACGCCCGCGCGGCGCAGCGTCTCGTACCACTGCCGCGCCCACGCCTCACCGGCCAGTGGCGACGCGTCGAGCGCCGCCTCGGCCGCCGACCGGATCCGCTCGCGCCGGGCGTCCGCGTCCGCCCGTACGGCCCTGCGGTCGGTGAGCGGCGGGCCGAGCGCGCGCAGGGTGTCGACGAGGCCGAGCCCGGCAGCCGAGGCGCGCAGCCGCGCGTCGAGCGCGGGGAGGCTCACCGTGATGTCCGCCCCGGTGAGGGCCCGGCCGGCCAGCTGCGACAGCGCCGTCCGCTCCTCCGGTACGGGCGCGGTCAGGCGCAGGGTGCCGGTGGCGCGCAGCCCGTTGCGCTCCAGCCGGGCGCGCGCCGCGTCGAGGAACCGGGCCAGGCCGGGGCCCGCCAGCCACGCCCGCGTCTCGGCGGGCAGTTCGCGAGCGGGCGACTCCCCGGTGGAAGCGGTGTCGGTCATGTCGGCACCAGGCGGCGCCTGTGGCCGTTCCATGTGTAGTGCAGTGTGGCCACCCCGCGCACATGCGGGTCGCGCAGGCACTCGTAGATGTGCAGCGACGGCACCTCGGGCCAATTGCCCATCAGCCGCTCGCTGGTGAGGACGAAGTCGAGGTCCAGATCGACCAGGATGCGGCCGAGCCGGCCGTGCGTGGGCTCGTCCACCTTGGCGAACGCGTCGTCCAGCAGGATCAGCCGAGGCGCGTGCGGCGCCGCCTCACCGAGGGTGGTGAAGTGGGCCGCCGCCGCCGCGAAGAGCACCAGGTAGGAGAGCACGCGCTGTTCACCCTGGCTGAGCCCGGTGCGGCCGGTGAGTCTGCGCCGGCGCCCCGGGGCCGCGTCCTCGACCACGAAGGTGTGGAAGCGGAACCAGTCGCGGTAGTCCAGCGCGGTACGCAGATGCGCGGCGTAACCGGCCGAGGGATCGGCCCTGCGCGCGTCCTCGATCCGGCGTTGCAGCACCTCGCGCAGCCGCTCCGTCTCCGCACGGGTGCGCAGCCCCGAGGGGCTGCTCAGCAGCCCGACCGCCGCCCGTACGTCGGCGTCGACGTCCTCGTTGAGCTTCCAGCGCAGCTCCACCCCGAGGCCGTGCGACGTCCGTACGGTGCGCAGCGTGTCGTTGAGCGCGGCGACCAGCCCGGCGGCGGCGATGACCTGCGTCGACAGGTGGTCGCCGAGTTCGCCGGTGAGGAAGCGCTGGAAGACCTCGCGCTCGCGGTCGGTGAGCCGGCCGCGCGCCTCGGCGGCCTTGTCCGCGATGCGCTCCCCGACCTGCGCCACGTCGTGGTGGCCGTGGTCGTCGACCAGCCGGCAGACCTTGATGCCGTCGCGCTCGTCGAGCTGCGCGTCGTACCCGCCGGCCAGTTGGTCGCGCAGCTCCGTGTGGCGCTTGAGCAGGAGGCTGTCCGACACCTCGCCGCGTGCCGACACCTCGCCGCGTGCCGACACCTCGCCGCGTGTCAACACCTCACCGCGTGCCGACACCTCGCCGCGCGGTGCGGTCAGCGCGTCCCGTACGGCGTCGGCCAGTTCGCGCAGGGCCCGTACACGGCTGCGGGCGTCCGCCGCCGGATCCTGGCCGGGGGAGGCGGCGGTCGGTACGGACCGCGTGTCCAGGCCGGCGCCGCGCACCACCTCCGGGCGGGCGAGCGCACCGCGCAGCCGGCCGCCCGCCGCCATCACCGCGGCTTCCTGGTCCACCAGTTCCTCGCGGCGGCGCTTCTCGCTCTCCTCCGCGCGCACCCGCTCCGCGCGCAGCTCGTCCAGCGCGCTCCCGGCCGCCGGGAGGGCGCGGTCGGCGGCCTTCATCCGGCGCTCGGTCCGCTCCTCCCTGGCCAGGATCTCGTCCTTGGCGGCGCCGATGGTCTCTTCGAGCGTACGGAGCGCCTGCCGGGCCGGGCGCAGCTCGTCGAGCCGGGCCGCGTACTCGCCGTGGGTCTCCGTCCGGTCGGCGCGGGCCCTTTCGTACCCCGCCAGTTCGGCGCGGCTGCCGCCGAGCCCCTCGGCGGTGCCCCGGACGGCCCGGCCCAGCTGGTCGAGCCCGCCGGTCAGCGTGGTCAGGGCCGTCGCCACGCGCGCGAGGCCGTCGGGATCGGTCGGCAGGTCGTGGGCGCCGGCCTCCGCCTCGGCCACCGCGCGCGCGGCGACCGCTTCCGTACGCGCCTCCTCGGCGAGCCGGCCGGCGCGGGCCGTCCGGCTCGTCAGGTCCCGTACGGCGCTCTCGTCGCCCTCCGCCCTGGTCCACGCGCCGGCCAGCCGGCGGGTACGGGGGAACTCCCGCCAGACGAGCGCCAGTCGGCGGCGCCGCGCCTCGCTCCCGGCCAGCCGCTCGCGGTCGGCGGCGAGCCGCAGCCCGACCTCCGCGAGGCGCTCCGCCAGCTCCGCGAGCCGGCGGCGGCGCGTCTCGGCGCGTACGGCGGCGCCCACGTACTCCGCGCCGCTCTTCATGTGGCGTCCGCGCAGGGCGCCGAGCCGCCAACTGCCGTCGTAGTACACGGTGCTCGCCGCCGAGGTCGCCGTCGCCGTGTCCTCCGCGGGGACGAGCGCGACAGCGGCCAGCACGCGCGCGACGCGCTCCGCGCTGACGCCGCTCGCCGGGTCAGCGGCCGGCCGCAGCGCCTCGGCCAGCGTCGGCCAGGGCGCCGGGGGCAGACCGGGCTGGAGCAGGGTGTGGCGCAGCAGGGTGTCGCAGGTCAGCGGGTCGATGAGCGCGCCGTCCGCCGGGATCCAGGCGTCCAGCAGCCCGCTCGCCTCCAGCGCGGCCTCCAACCCGGCCTGGGTGGAAGGGGAGAGGCCCTCGGCGAAGTCCACCAGCCGGTGGAACGGCGCTCCGGTGCCCGGCGCGCGCGGGGCGTCGCGGTGATGCGGAACGGGCGGCTCCGGATCGCTCCGCCGCTCCCACTCCCGCTGCTCCCCGGCCAGCCGGTCCCGCTCCTCCTCGGAGCGGCTCACGGCGACGGCGAGCGCGTCCCTGCGGCCGGTCAGCTCCTCGGCGTACGGGTCGAGCACGGCCCGGGCGGCGTCCTCCGCGTCCGTGTCGGCCCCGGCGGGCAGCACGCGCTCCGCGTACGGCGCGTACGGCGAGGTCTCGTGGCGTACGGCGGCCGTCACGGCGTCCAGCGGCGGGCAGTCGGGGCCGGCGGCCGAGGCCGCGCGCGCCACCCACGCGGCCACCTCGTGCGCGTAGGCCGCGCTCTCCTCGGCGACCGCCTCGCGGCTCTCCTCAAGGCGTCCCGCGGCCCGTTCCGTGTCCTCTTCGAGCCGCTCGCGGTGGGCGTCAGCGCGCGCCGCCTCCGCCCTGGCCTCGCGGGCCCGCTCGGCCAGCCGGCCGACGTCCTGGACCGTCCTGAGCCGCTTGCGCGCCACGGATCCGGCGCCCGCCAACTGCTCCCGCCAGGACCGCAGGGCGGACTCGGCGGCCACGGTGTTGACGCCGGTCACCGGCGTGTGCCGGACGGTACGGGTCTCCCCGTCAGGGCCGGTCAGCTCGGAACGCGCGGCGCCCGCGCCTGTGCCAGCACCGGCCCCGCCCAGCTCCGTACGCTCCAGGGCGACCGGCTCGCCCAGATGGCCGCCGGGCAGCCCGGCCCGCTCGGCCTGGGCGAGCAGCGCGCGGTGCTCCGTGGTCAGCTCGCCCAGCCGGCCGCGCAGCCGCTCGGCCCCCTGCGCCAGCCGCTCCGCCGCCGCCTCCTCGGCGCTGTGCGCCCTGAGGAGCGCGCCGAACGCGGCGCCGGCCGCCGAACGCAGCGCCGTGACCGTACTCCTGCGCTCCGACAGCTCCTCGATCGAGCGGTATCCGTCGCTGGCGCGCAGCGCGGCGAGTTCGGCGCCGGCGGCCTGCCGCTCCTCCCGTAGGGAGAGCAGCCGCGCGTCCGCCTCGGCCTCCCGCGCGCGCAGCTCGCCCGTACGTTTCGCGGCGTCCCCCGTCTCCCTGCGGTGGCGCCCCAGCGTGTCCAGCTCCTGCCGCACGCCCTCGGAGCCGCGCAGCAGGACCCCGGCCAGATAGCCGCGGTAGGTGGTGAGGAAGGTGCGCAGGGCGGCGTCGGTCCGCTCCAGGCGGCCCAGTTCGTCCCGTACGGCGTCGAGGTCGTGGAGGTTGCGCGCGACCTTCTCCACGACCTCCTCGTCCAGACCCGGCAGCGTCTCGCTGAGCAGGGAGACGAGCCCGCCGGACTCGATGCGGTCCCCGACGGTGGGTCGGCGCAGCCGGTGCAGCAGCTGGGTGAGGTTGCGGTAGCGCGCGGTGTCGGTGATGCCGAACAGCTCACGGGCCACCCGGGCGCGGTGCTCGACGGCGCGCTCCGTCACGTTCTCCGCGCCGATGGCCTCCTTGAGACGGTCGACGGGCAACGGCTTGCCCGCCTCGACCAGATGGAGATCGGCGCCCACGCGCAGGGGGGTGACGAAGAAGGCCGGCACGGCCCTCTTGGTCGACTGCGAGGCGCGGATCGCGGCGCCGAGCGTCAGATAGCGGTCGCCGCCGCCGGGCGTCGCCATCCGGAACTCGACCCAGAGATAGCCCAGTCGGTTCGTCCGCTCGAAGCCGTCGAGCATCAGCCAGGCGAGCGTCGTCCTGCCGGTGCCGGTGGCGTCCAGGGCGCGGGAGTCGCCGTCCAGGAGGTACGGGAGGAGCATCTCCAGGGCCTTGGACTTGCCCGCGCCGTTCTTGCCGCGCAGCAGCAGCCGTCCCGCGCCGAACGCGAACTCCTGCTCGTCGTACTGCCAGACGTTGCGGATCCCCGCGCGGTGCAGCCGGAAACGTGCGGTGGCGGGCGCGGCGGAGCGCTGGGCGGAGCGCTGGGCGGAGCGCTGGCCGGGGAGGGGCGTGCGCGGGGGCGGGGGCGGTACGTCCGAGGGCGCTGCGTCCTGGGGCTGCCGCTCCTGGGGCCGCCGGTCCTGGGGCTGCCGGTCCTGGGGCTGCCGGTCCTGGGTCATGACGTCAGCTCCTGAGCTCCTGCTGGTGCGGACTGCTTCTGTTCCTGTGCGGACGCGCTTGTGGGAGCGGCGCCGGGGCCCGCTCCGGCCGCCTTCCGTACGGTGACGCGCGTGGCGTAGCGCGCGGCGGCGGCGAGCAGGACCCAGCCGCCGTCGTCGCTCAGGGCCGGCGGCCTGGCCCCGGACACGTCCGTGACGGAGCGCCCTTCGGGCGGCACGCCCGCGTACCCCTCCGGCAGCCCGTGGCCGCCGGCCCGCAGCGACGACGGCGGGCCGGCCGGGGCCAGCAGGCCCATCCGTACGAGATGGTCCACCACGGCCTCCCGCAGCGCCGAGGGGTCCTCCAGATAGCCGCGCTGCCAGCCGCCGCGCTGTCCGTACGCGGCGACGGCCCCGGCCAGCAGCGTGTCGATCAGGCCCGACGGCACGGCCACCCCGACGCGCAGCCGCCCGCCGGTCGCCGGGTGCCCCGGATCGTCGGGACGGAGCCGCTCCACCAGCCGCTCGACCAGCAGCAGCGCGGCCTGGGCGACCGTGCCGGTGCCGGGGAGCCGCAGATCGGTCAGCTCGTCCTCCGGATCCACCAGCGCGACTCCTTCGGCGCGGATCTCGGATTCGAGCCCGAGCAGCTCGGAGAACGCCTGCGCCTCGCGCCGCTGCCGGGTCCGCAGCCAGTCGCGCTCGGCGTCGGTCAGCTCGTCGAGATAGACGGCGGGCGTCTCCACGAGCCTGCGGCGTACGTACGTACGCGGCCCGCCGAACCCGGGGTCGGCGGCGCGGCGCACCAGGTCGGCGCCGTCCCGGCTCTGCGTGAGCGGTCCGGCGACGAGCGCGCGGGCGATCTCGCGGTCCACCGTGATCAGCGCCTCGCCGCCGTCCTCCAGGGCGACCGCGCCGACGCTGCCCTCGGTCTCGGTGAGCACGCCCCAGTCGACCAGCCGGCGCAGCGCCGCGGCCAGGGTCCGCTTCTCCGCCGCCCGGCCGCTGCCCTCCAGCTCGATCCCCGCGTCGGCCGCCGCCGCCTTCAGGTCGGCCACGAGCCGGGACAGCAGGAGCTGTTCGGGCGCGGTCACGAGGACGGACAGGGCCAGCGCGAGGCACGCGTACGTGCGCGGGGTGAACGGCGTCCCTGTCGTCCGCTCCAGGCGGTGCCCCGAGCCGGGGCCGAGGCCGGCCTTGAAGAGCCGGGCGTACGAGGTGTCGACGAGCAGGCGGTAGCCGAGCACCTGCTGGAAGCGCCCGCCGAGCCAGTCGGCGTGGCGGCGGATCAGCGGGAACAGATCGGCGTGCGGACCGTCGGCCGTCACCAGGGGGTGGGCCAGCAGCAGCCGGCCCGCGCTGCGGCGCTCGGCGGCGAGGGCGACGTCGTGCGCGGAGGGGAGCGTCATGAGGGGCTCACTTCCGGGGCGGAGGCTGCGGAAGAGAGGGGGCGGCCGTCCCCGTCCCGGTCCCTGTCGTCGTCCCCGTCCAGTCCGTCGACGGTCAGCGTCAGCTCGTCCAGGAGCAGTTCGCCGTCGACCGAGCGCAGTACCGTACGCGCGTCGGAGACCCGGCGGACCGTGAGCCGGATGCCCAGGTCGGCGTCTTCGCTGCGTGCGGCCTCCAGCGTGAATCCGTCCGAATGTGCCGACTCCTCATAGCTTTCGCCATCCCCGTCGGGCTCCTCCCGGCGCGCTCCGTGCAGCCGCGCGTTGCCCAGGGCGGTCGCCAGCAGTTCGAGCAGCAGCGCGAGGGCGGCGGAGGTCAGCTCGATCCCGGCGAACCGGCCCGACGCGCTGCGCAGTTCGTCCGCTGCCGCCCGCCGGGCCGCCGCCTGGTCGCGCGCGGCGCGCTGGAGCTTCTCCTTCTGCGCGGAGTGGTCCTCGACCGTCGCCGCCCGCCCCCGCTGCGCGCGGCTGCCCCGCTCCCGCAGCGCCACAGGCACCTCGACCACCGGTCCCGTCCACCAACTGGTGTACGCGGGCACCGTCTCGTCCGAGGCCGGCTCCACCCCGAGATGCCGGGACCCGTACATGCCGAAGGCCGCGACGGCGATGTCGTGCGCGTCCTCGGGCGTCGCCTCGTCGAACCAGCGGGCCAGCCGCAGCAGATCGTTGCGCCGCGACAGCTCGCCGGAGGCCGAGCGCAGCATCCGCTTGGCGTTGGCCAGCAGCGACTGCAACGCGCGCAGGGTGGCGTCCCGCAGCTGATCGACCTGGCTGCCCAGCCCGTCCAGGTCGGTGAACCAGCCGCGCAGCCCTTCCCAGTCGGCGAGTTCACGCCCTCTGCTGCGCAGCACCCGCGTCTCGACCGGCCCCGCGGGTCCGGAGACGGCCGCTGTTGCCTTCAGTACGGAGAGCCCGCGCGCGTGCGCGTCCATCAGCTCCAGCAGGCCGGGCAGCGCGGGCCAGAGCCTCTCAAGGAGGGCGGCGATACGCGGCGCCCGGAAGGCCACGTCCTCGGTGATGGCCTCGACGTAGTCGAGGAGGAGTTCCTTGAAACCCTGGTACTCCGCGCCGTCGAGGTCGTAGCGGGCGAGCACCTGACCGAGGTACGCGTAGAAGTCCCTTACGGAGTCGGCGAACTCGGTGAACTGCACGAAGAGCGTACTGACCCGCTCCAGGGCGTCCTGCGGCTCGACGCCCGGGCCGGCCGTTCCCGCGGCAACCGCTCCCGGGCCGGCCGCTCCCGGGGTAACCGTTCCCGCAGCAACCGCCCCCTCGGGCGCCACCAGTCCGGCCAGCTCCCGCAGCCCGCGCTCGACCAGCGCCAGCAGCTCGCTGCTCACCTCGCGCGCCGCGTCCGCCCCCGCGAGGACCTCGTCCGCGTCGCGCTGGATCCGTTCGCCGAGCTTCGACAACTGGTAGCGGGAGCGGGCCCGCTGGTACTCGGTGATGCTCGACGCCTTCACCGTATGGCTGCTGCGCAGCAGATTGCCCCAGCGCACCAGCTGCTCCAGCCGCGCGGTGAGGGTCTCGGCGGTGAGCGTCCCGCCCGTGAGAGTCCCGCCCGTGAGAGTCCCGCCCGCGAGCTTCGCCAGCACGTCCGGCACGGCCAGATCCGCGAGCAGGGTGGCGCAGAACACCCGCATGACCGCCACGTACTCCAGCCGCTCCGGAGCGCTCAGATACGTGTACGCGGTCAGCCGCTGCCACGAGCCGTCGCCGTCCGCCTCTCGCGGATCACGCGGCTCGCGCGCCTCGCGCGGAGTGACCGGTGCTGGTTCCTGCATGTCAAAGAGGCTACGCATAGCCACTGACAGTCGCGAACGGTTCCCCCGACGGATGAAGGGCGTTCCCCCGACGGTGCCGGGTGAACGCCCTTCAAACGCCCTTCAAAGGCCGGACTGTTGCTACCGCTACAGGGTCTGCGCCAGCCGGTCCGCCATGAGCCTGATGAAGCGCGACGGGTCGCTCAGCTCGCCGCCGTCCGCGAGCAGGGCCATCCCGTAGAGCAGCTCGGCGGCCTCGGCGAGCCCGGATCCGTCCGTACCCTCACCGCTCTCCTCCGCCTGCGCGGCATGGGCCGTGCGCAGCCCGCTGACCAGCGAATGGGTGGGGTTGAGCTCAAGGATCCGCTTGACCTGCGGGATCTCCTGGCCCATCGCGCGGTACATGTTCTCCAGGGCGGGGGTCACATCGTAGGTGTCCCCGACGATGCAGGCCGGGGAGACGGTGAGCCGGGACGACAGCCGTACCTCCTTGACCTGCTCGCTCAGCCGGTCCGTCAGCCAGGTCAGCAGGCCGGCGTACTCCTGCTGCCGCTTCTCGCGCTCGGCCTCGACCTCCTTCTTCTCCTCGTCGGTGTCGAGGTCGACCTCGCCCTTGGCGATCGACTGGAGCTGCTTGCCCTCGAACTCCGGGACGGACTGGACCCACACCTCGTCCACCGGGTCGGTCAGCAGCAGCACTTCGAAGCCCTTGGCCTGGAAGGCCTCCATGTGCGGGGAGCTCTCGATGGCCGAGCGCGACTCGCCGGTCATGTAGAAGATGTGCTGCTGGCCCTCCTTCATGCGCTCCACGTACGCGCGCAGGGTGGTCGGCTTCTCCGCGTCCTGGGTGGTGCCGAACGACGAGATGCCGAGGATCGCGTCGCGGTTCTCGAAGTCGCTGAGCAGCCCTTCCTTGACGACGCGGCCGAACTCCCGCCAGAACGTCTCGTAGCGGTCCGGGTGCGCGGACATCATGTCCTTGACCGTGGACAGCACCTTCTTCACCAGCCGCCGGTGCATCAGCTGGATCTGGCGGTCCTGCTGGAGGATCTCCCGCGACACATTCAGCGACAGGTCCTGGGCGTCCACCACACCCTTGACGAAGCGCAGGTATTCCGGCATGAGCGCTTCGCAGTCGTCCATGATGAACACGCGCTTCACATACAGCTGAACTCCGCGTTTGTGCCCCTGCATGAACAGGTCCTGCGGCGCGTGGGACGGAAGGAAGAGCAGCGCCTGATATTCGAAGGTGCCTTCCGCCTGCATACGGACGGTTTCCAGCGGATCCGTCCAGTCGTGACTGATGTGCTTGTACAGCTCGTTGTACTCTTCATCGGTCACCTCGCTCCGCGACCGCGCCCACAGGGCCTTCATCGAGTTGACGGTCTCGGGCTCGCGTGGAGTTCCGTCGACGCTCTCGGTATCGGAGTCGTCGCCGGTGGATTCAGCGGCCATCTTGATGGGCCAGGTGATGAAGTCCGAATACCGCTTGACGATTTCCCGGATCTTCCAGCCGGACGTGTAGTCGAACAGCTTGTCCTCGGTGTCCTCCGGCTTGAGCCGCAGCGTCACCGCCGTCCCCTGCGGTGCCTCGTCGACGGTCTCGACCGTATACGTACCTTCACCGCTGGAAACCCAGCGCGTGCCCTGGCTCTCGCCCGCCCGCCGGGTCAGCAGGGTCACCTCGTCGGCCACCATGAAGCTCGAATAGAACCCGACACCGAACTGTCCGATGAGTTCCTCGGAAGCCCCCGATTCCTGGTTCTCCTGGCTCTCCTTCAGCTCCTTGAGGAACTTCGCGGTACCGGAATTCGCGATCGTCCCGATGAGCTGCACCACCTCGGCATGCGACATACCGATGCCGTTGTCGCGCACGGTCAGGGTGCGCTCCTTCTTGTCGACCTCGATACCGATATGGAGGTCCGACACGTCCTCCTTGATTCCGTCGTTCCGCAGGGATTCCAGGCGGAGCTTGTCCAGCGCGTCGGAGGCATTGGAGATGAGCTCCCGCAGAAAGACATCCTTGTTCGAATAGATCGAATGGATCATCATCTGCAGAAGCTGGCGGGCTTCCACCTGGAACTCGAACGTCTCGGTCGGCATATCTGAGAATCCTTCGCTCTCTTATTCGTCTTCGTAACGTCAGCTCGAATTGCGGCGGCCGGGCCACCGCACATCGTATCCATCTCTGATGGCGGGTGGGGGAGTTGTTCCCGGAAGAGGCAGGAGTGGTGCGGGAACGGCGGGGAAAGCGATCGCCCACTCGGCCGGCCCGGACATGAGTACGATCCTTCCGTCGTGGACGACGACGGGCCGAGGCGGCTGCGGCTGCCGAAGTGGCTGCGGCTGCCGACGCGGCCGATGCGGGGTTGAGGCGAGGCTGAGGGGTGGGCGGCGTGGTGCCGGGCGAGCAGCAGCGGGAACCGCGCACGCGGACGGCCGACTCCCGGAAGGCCGACTTCCGGGCGGCCGACTCCCGGGCGGCCGACGACGCCCCGGGGCCTGGCGACCCGGGGCCCGGTGACGCCTCCGCGTCCTCCGACGTCCGGCGCAGGGCGACCATCCACGATGTGGCGCGGCTGGCCAAGGTGTCCCGGCAGACGGTGTCCAGGGCGGTCAACGACAAGGGCGAGATCGACCCCGGGACGAAGGCGCGCGTACTGGAGGCGGCACGCCTTCTCGACTACCGGCCGAGCCGGTTCGCGCGGGGGCTGGTCAGGAAGGGCGCCGTGACGGTGGGCCTGGTGATCCCCGACCTGATGAATCCGTACTTCCCCGAGGTGGCCGCCGGTGTGCTGGAGGCGGCCGAGGAGCGCGGCTGGCAGGTTGTGGTGTGCGACACGCGTTCGGACGGCGCCCGGGAGTGTGACGCCCTCGACGTCCTCTCGCACCAGGCGGACGCGGTCGTGGGCTACTGCCTCAACCCCGACGCCGTACTGGCCAAGCACCTCGGGGGACTGCCCATGGTGCTGCTCGAACGCGGCCCGGAACAGACCCGGTTCGGGGCGGTGGGCATCGATGTCGCGGCGGGCGTCGAGCAGGGCATCGAGCACCTCGTACGGGCCGGACACCGCCGGATAGGCATGCTGGACGGCACCAGTCCCGGCGTCTTCGGTCCCCGGCGGGAGGCGTTTCTGACGCAGGCCGGTCGCCATGGGCTGCCGGTGGACGCGGAGTGGGTCGTGTACTGCGCCGAGCACAGTGTGGCGGGCGGGGAGCGGGGGATGGACCTGCTGCTGGACGCCCGGCCCGAGGTCACGGCGGTCTTCGGGTTCAACGACCTGATCGCGGTCGGCGCTATGCGCGCGGCCCGCCGGCGCGGCCTGCGGCTGCCGGACGACATGGCCGTACTGGGCTTCGACGGGCTCGCGCTCGGCGAACTGGTGGAGCCCGCGCTCACCACGCTGCACCTCGACAAGCGCCGGCTGGGGCGGCTGGCGGTCGAACAGGTGGCCCGGCTCCGCGCCGGCGAGGAGCCGCTGAGCGGGGCGGACGCCTGGGTGATTCCCGAACTGGTGTTGCGGGCTTCGGCCTGAGCCGCACGGGGGCGGGCCGCACGGGGCGGGCCGTACGGGGGCGGGCCGTACGGGAGGCGAGCCGTATGGCAGCGAGATCCCGCCAAGTGCCACCGCCCGCGCCGCGACTGCCCCCGCAAGCGCCTCTCGACAGCGCTTTCCCCCGCCCCGTCTCCGTACCGTCCCCGCCACGCCTCCGCCCCGTCGCCCGCGCCACGTCCCCGCCCCGTCGCCCGCGCCCGACAACCTCGTGCACCTCTCTTGACACTGCTTTTCGGGGCGCTCAATACTCATCGGCAACGTTCACGTGAACGTTCACGGGTCACATTCTTAAACAGCGACTCGCGCCTTTCAGCCACCCGACATCGTTGTCCCCGCTCCCCCCGACCCAATGACGGGCCTCCGGCAGCGCCGTATCTCCGGCACGCCGCGCCCCTCGCAGCGCGACCGGAAAGTGAGTGCTTGTGGCTCATCGAACGCTGTCCCGCAGAAGCCTTCTGGCCGCCTCCCTCGGCGGCGCGGGCGCCGCCCTGCTGGGCCTGCCCGGATGCGGGGCCCGCAACGGCTCGGCCTCCGTCGGCATGGACCACCTCAGCCTCTGGTACTGGAAAGGGGCGCTCAGCGACAAGCTGCTCGCCACCGCCGCCCGCGCGGTACCCGGGGTCCAGGGGCTGAAGGTGAAGGGCTCCCCGATCCAAGTGAGCGACATCGACTCGAAGTTGCGCACCGGGATGGCGGCCCGTGCCTACGTACCTGATCTGACCTGCCTGAACTCCGACAACCTCGCCACGTTCTTCCCCGAGGAGAAGGAGTTCCTGGATCTGCGGACCCTCGGCGCGGAACAGCTGGAGGACCAGTACCTCGACTGGAAGTGGAAGAGCGGCTTCAGCCCGTCGGGCCGCATGATCGGCTTCCCCCTCGACGCCGGCCCCACCGCGCTCTACTACCGCAGGGACCTCTTCGGGAAGGCCGGACTGCCCACAGAACCGCAGGACGTCGCCGATGCCACCGCCACCTGGGAGCAGTACATCGCGACCGGACGCACACTCAAGGCCAAGGCCCCCGGCAACCCCCGCATGGTGAGCAACATAGGCAGGCTCTTCAGGGTCGCCATGCTCCAGAACACCCGGCAGTTCGTGGACGCCGACAACCGCTTCATCGGGGATCAGCCACACGTCAAAAAGGTCTGGGACATGGCGGTGGAGGTGTTCCGCGAAGGGCTCAGCGCCAACGTCAAGGACGGTACGCCCGACTACAACGCGGCCATCGGCGGCGGACGCATCGCCACCCAGTGCACCGCCGTGTGGGCCATCTTCGGACTGAAGGAGGCGGCGCCCAGAACCTCGGGTTCCTGGCGGCTGACCACGATGCCGGGCGGCCCCGCCAACTACGGCGGGTCGTACGTCTCCATCACGCGCTACTGCCGTGACCCGGAAGGGGCGTTCGCCTTCCTGAAGTGGCTGCTCGGACCGGAGAACCAGCTCAAGAGCTACGAGGAGATGACGCTCTTCCCCACCACCCCGGCCGCCTACGACAAGCCGGAGATGAGGCAGCCCGACCCCTTCTTCGGCGGCCAGATCCCCAACGACGTCTTCGGCCCGGCGGCCCGGAAGTCACCGGTGGTCTTCTTCAGCCCGTACGAGGAATCCGCCAGCACGCCCGTGTACCAGGAGCTGACCAACGTGGAGACGTTCGGCAAGAACCCCGACCGGGCGTGGCGGGACGCCATGAAGGCCGCCGAGACCGCGCTGTCCCGGATGGGGGTGAGCTGACATGGCCACCGTCGCAGGCCCGGCGGGCGTCCCCGCGGGCGCCTCCCCCGCCCACGGCGAAGCCGGACACGTGGACGACCGCAAGCGCGCCGCCGGCGGCAGACGCGCGGACGGCGGCAAGCGCGCGGAAGGCCGTCGTACCGGCTCCTCGGCGCCGGGCGGACGGAGGCGCCATCTGGCACCGCTGCTCGCCGTCTCCCCGTTCTATGTGCTCTTCGCCGTCTTCGGCGCGTTCCCCGTCGGCTTCTCGCTGTATCTCTCCGTGCACGACTGGAACGGGATCGGCGAGATGCGGTTCGTCGGCCTCCAGCAGTACGGCTGGCTGCTCGAGGACCCGGTGTTCTGGCACTCGGTCCGTAACACCTTCGAGATCTGGTTCCTGTCCACGGTCCCGATGCTCTTCCTCGCCCTGGTCCTGGCGTTCCTGCTGCACTCGCAGGTGCGGTTCTCGACCGCGTACCGGGTGGCGTACTTCATCCCCAACGTCACGTCGATGGTCGCCATGACGATCGTCTTCGGCTCGGTCTTCGCCCAGGCGGGACTGGCCAACTCCGCACTGAAGGCGCTCGGTTCCGACGGGGTCGGCTGGCTGACCTCCGACTTCGGGATCAAGGTGGCCATCTCCACCATGATCATCTGGCGGTGGGTGGGCTACAACGCCCTGATCTTCCTGGCCGGACTCCAGGCCATCCCCACCGACACCTTCGAAGCCGCCCGTATCGACGGCGCGAACAGCAGGCAGACCCTCTTCAGAGTGGTGGTGCCGCAACTGCGGCCGGTGATCCTCTTCGCCGCCATCACCTCCACCATCAACGGCCTTCAGATCTTCACCGAGTCCCAGGTCCTCTTCCAGTCGACCGACAAGGCGACCACCGGGGGACCGGGCCAGGAAGGTATGACCATCGTGCTCTATCTGTGGCAGAAGGCCTTCGGCGAGCATCAGTTCGGCTACGGGGCGGCGATGGGCTGGCTGCTCTTCGCGATCATCGGCCTCTTCGTCATCATCAACTGGCGGCTGGTCTCCGGCTCGGAGCGCGACGAGCGCCGGCGCCGGGGCGTCGCACGGCGCAAGGGGGCCCGCGATGCCCGCTGACACGAGGAAGCCACGTAAAACGGCTACCGCTCCCGTTACTTCGGCCGCCGTGACCATCGGCTCCGGCAGCAGACGGGCCCGGATCGGGGTCCGGGTGGTGCTGCTGCTCGGCATCGCGATCTCGATGTTCCCCTTCTACTGGCTGGTGGTGATGGCCTCCCTCACCAACCAGGAAATCCTCGAGTACCCGCCGAAGCTCGTGCCGGGACCGCATCTGCTGGAGAACATCCGGGAGGTGCTGAACCGCATCGACTTCATGGGCTCGCTGCTGAACACCGTCGTCGTCGCCGTGACCGGCACCGCGCTGGTGCTCTTCGTGGACTCGCTGGCCGCGTTCGCCTTCGCCAAGTACGAATTCCCGGCGAAACGATTCCTCTTCGGCGCGCTCCTGGTCACATACATGATCCCCGCCCAGCTCTCCCTCGTGCCGCAGTTCCTCGCCATGGCGCAGTTCGGCTGGGTCGGCTCGCTCAAGGCCCTGGCCATCCCCGGCGCGGCGAACGCCTTCGGCATCTTCTGGATGCGCCAGTACGCCCAGAACTCGCTCCCCGACGAACTCCTGGACGCCGGCCGCATCGACGGCGCGGGCTTCTTCCGGCTGTACCGGTCGGTGGCACTGCCCCTGTTCCGGCCGGCCCTGGCCTTCCTCGGCATCTTCACCTTCATCGGCCTCTGGAACGACTACATCTGGCCGCTCGTCGTCATGATCGACCCCGAACGCGTCACCCTCCAGGTGGCTCTGTCCAACCTCAGCATCGTGTACAACACCGACTACGCCGTCGTGATGGCCGGCGCGCTGATGAGCGTCATCCCGCTGATCGCCGTCTTCCTGATCGGTGCCCGGCACTTCATCAGGGACCTGGCGGCGGGCGCCGTGAAGTCGTGACGCCGTGAGGCCGTGACGTAGTGACGCAGTGACGCAGTGAAGGCCGCCCCGACGCCGTCGCGCCCGTACAGGGTGCGGCGGCGCGCGGTGTGGCCGGAACAGGGCGTTACGCCATGTTGCTGACGGCTGGCGGTGGGTAGCCTGCTGGGTGGCCGAGGACGACTGGCAGCCGGGCACGGGGGAGCAGTGGATCAGCGGGCTGGTGCGGAGCACTACGCGGAGATCGCCGCCGCCTACGACGGGCACTGGGTGTACGGGGCGGAGTACGTCCCCTGGATGTCCGCCCGTATCGCCGAGGCGCTGGACCTCTCCGCCACGGACCGGATCGCCGACATCGGCGGCGGCACCGGCCTGTTCGCGCGGGAAGTGGCGCGCATCGTCCGGCCCGAGCGGCCCATTCTGTGCGTGGACCCGTCGGAGGCGATGCTGCGGCAGATCCCCGCACCCGACCGGTCGGGATCACCTCTGTCCGAGTCGCTGACACCCGTCCTGGCCTCCGCCGAGGACATCGCCGACGCGCGCACCGTACTGCCGTACCCCGAGCTGGACGCCGTATGGCTGAAGGAGTCCGTACACCACGTCACGGACCCCGGCGCGACGCTCCGCGGTCTGGCCCAACGCCTCGCGCCCCAGGGGCGGCTGCTCGTGGTGATGCTGCCGGCCACCATCCAGTACCCGCTGTTCCGGGCAGCGCTGGACCGCTTCGAGGAACTCCAGCCCGATCCCGCCGACATCGAGGCCCATCTGGAGCGCGCCGGTCTGCGGACCCGGCTCTTCCACGTGGAGCACGAGCTGCGGATCGACCGCGCGAAGTACCTCGCCATGGTGCGAGGCCGCTATATGTCGCTGCTGTCCACGTTCGACGACCGGGAGATCGAGGAGGGAATCGAGGAGATACGAGCCACCCATCCGGAACCCGTCCTGGTCTTCCCCGACCGGTTCGCATTTGTGCTGGGCGTGAGAGAGGGCGGGACGCGATGAGCGCCGTGGTGGATGAACGGCTGAGGCGGCTCCGCGGCGAACTCGACGACCACGCGCGCATCGCGGACCGGCTCGGCCTCGATCTCGAACGTCCCTTGCGCAGCCTCAACGACGGCTACCCGGAGAACGCGGTCGCGCTCGTCGGCAAGCTGACGGAGAAGTTGCTCAAGGAGCTGTGGCGGCACCACGGGGTCGCGGGCGATCCCTCGGCCAGGTCTCTGAACGACCTGGTCAAGGGGTGCCGCCCGCACATCCGCAGCAGCACCGTGCTGGACGCGCTGGACGACATCCGGCGGCTGCGCAACCGGTCCACCCACGACGGTTACGACATCTCCGACGAGGACGGTCTGCTGGCGGTTCGCCGCCTTGTCGACGTACTCGTCTGGTTCACGAGCACCGGAAGCGCGGCGCTCATCGGGGGCGAACCACCCATGGCCTCCGAGGTCGCCGTCCGCTGCGAATTCCTCGCCGGGCTGTACGTGACCCTCGGCTACCGGCAGGCGAAGCGGTTCGTCCTCACCCCGGACACGGTCTATCTGCTCCTGTGCCGCGAGGCGGGCATGCGCCTGGAGTACGTCGAGTTGATACTTTCCCGGGACGCCGACGACCTGCGTGCCGTCCTCACCTCCAGCGGCGGTGAACTGCTCCGTACCCGGCTGCCGAAGCTCACCAGGTTCGTGGTTCTGGGCGAGGGCCACAGTGGCGGCCAACTGCCTGACGCACTCGCCCGGTTACTGGGTACGGAGTGCCGGATGGTGCGCTACGAGAGGTTCGTCGACACCCTGATCGACATCGACAGCCACCTGGCGAGCAGCGCGGCAACCGACTCCGTCGCCCGCTCCGGCGAGACCCGGACGCCCCTCACCGCCGGCGTCCTCTCGGCCGACTCCCGTACGGGGGAGCCCCGTATCGAGGCCGCCGAGGACGCGGCCACGCTCCTCGCCCGGCTGGCCCGCGGCCCGGCGAACGTCCTGGTCACCGGGCGTCCGGGCAGTGGGAAGAGCACCCTTCTCCGGGGGCTCGCGGCGGACTCCGGCCACCGCCGCTTCCGCTTCTACTTCGATCTGGGGCTCAAGCAGAGGGGCGAGACGTTCCCGGAGTACGTCGCACGCCTGCTGACCCCCTGCATGGTGGCCGATCGCTCCCGCGCGTACGACCTCTTCCTCTATCTCATCCGGTCCGGCACCGCGCTCTGCGTCCTGGACGCCATTGACGAGGGCGTGGACGAAGCCAGCCCCCAGGGTTTCCTGCGGCTCTTCGCCGATCTCGCGCCGGTGCTCTCCGCCGAGTCGACGGTGGTGATGAGTTCCCGGGTGTCCTTCCTCGCCGACTCCCCGCAGATCCGCCAGTTGCTGGACAGCGGTGCGGCCCGTTCCGAGCAACTGGTCGAGCAGATGTACGCCAACGGGGTGGACCCGGCGCGCGTACCGCACTTCCGCCTGGTCAGGCTCACGGAGCCCGACGCGACCCCGCTGGAGAAGCGGCTGGCGGCGTCGCTGCGACTGCCGCCCTCGCTGCCGCTCGATGCTCTGCTCGGCGCGCACCTGACGCAGACGCTCGAAGAACAGGGCCGCACGATCACCGAGGAGAGCCTGGCCGAGACCTTCGGGCGTGGCTTCCTCGCCGACCGGACCACCTTCTCCGTTCTCGACCTGCAACGGCGGCTGGGCTCCGAGGCGTTCAGAGACGGCCGACTGGACCTCGCCGACTGCGTGATCGCGCCCCTGTTACGGCCCGCCGGACCGGACAGGGCCGCCTTCGCGCACACCGCGTACCAGGAACTGCTCGCTGCCCGGTACCTCGCCACACCGAAGGGCCGCGAAGCGGCGGCGGACATGGCGGGCGGCCCCTTCATCACCGAACAGGTGAGGGCTTTCCTCGCCCGCGTCCCCACGTCCGCCGCGCCCACGGCCACCCCACCCGCCGACGACTGCGTGCTGCCCGCCGGGGTCCATCTCGTGGGTCCCGCCGAGCGGCTGCTGCTGCGCCGGGTGCGGCACCCGGTCCGCTTCGACCGGCACGCGGTGACGGTCGGCCGCTACCGCCGCTTCCTCGAAGCGCTGCGCCCGGACGGCACCTCGGACTGGGACCATCCCGAGCAGCCCGCCCACGTGACACACCTGCCGTGGACGGACCGGCTGCGCGAGGCGGACTACTACGTCAACCCGCGCTACGACTCCTACCCCGCCATCTGCGTCAACTGGTGGAGCGCCACGGCCTTCGCCGCCTTCGAGGGCAAACGCCTGCCCACCGCCCTGGAGTGGGAGGCCGCCGCCCGGGGGACGGACGGCCGGCTCTTCCCCTGGGGCGAGGACTCCGACGCGGCACCGGTCAACTGCGCGGACACCTGGGTCGGCCACCCCGTGGTGACCTTCCAGGCCTGGCGGCGGGAGTTCGCCCGGAGGGCGCTGCGCACGGCATGGGTGACCCCGGTGGACGCACGGCCGGCGAACCGTTCCCCGTACGGCATCGAGGACATGGCCGGCAACGTCTGGGAGTGGACGTCCACCAGCCTCGGCGATCCCGGCGAGGCGGTCCTGTGCGGGGGCAGTTACGACAACCCGATGCGCGCCGTGCAGACGCACAGCAAGGGGATCTACCGCAAACGCGGCAGCAGCAACGCCGTCGGCTTCCGGTGCGTTCAGGACCTCGGCCGGCCGGAGGGGGAAGCCGTATGAACGACGGCGTACGGCACGGAGTCATCGTCGACCGCAGGCCGACCGGTGGCGGCCCCCGGGGCACGGTCGGCGCGTTCGTCGTCCAGGACGAGGACGACGGCCACTACTACACCTTCGACTACACCCACATCGTCACGGAGGGCTTCCGTACGATCCGGACCGGCGAGCGGGTGCGGTTCCACGTGGCCGACGACCACCCGGGCCAGGCCGAGTTCGTCATCCGGCTGGATCAGCCCGACCCCGAGGAGTACTACCGGTGACGGCGGGGCTGGAAGCTGTCACGGGAGCGAGACAGGCCGTCACCGTCGTACTGCCGGTACGGCTGACGGGCACGCCGGACTGGCCCGAGGGCCCCTTCCCCTTCGAACTCGGCAGCAGAAGGACCGACACGGCGACGCGCGCGACCTACTTCGCGCCGGCCTCGGCCCGCGTGCTGTACGGCTCGCCCGAGCGCCCCCGCCGCTGGTACCGGCTGATGGCGGTCGACCACGACGGACTGCGGCTCCACGGCATGGAGCTGCTGCGCACCGCCACCGCACGGCACCAGGACCATGCCCTTGTCGTTCTGCACTTCACCGTGGAGAGGCCACTGCTTCCCCTGCTGCGGGCCATCGGGCACCGCCCCACCGCCGATCCCGATCCCCTCGCGGGCCCCCTGGCCCCGGATGTGCTCCTGGGCGGCATCGCCGAAGTCAGGGACGGTACGGACACGTTCGCGCTCGCCCGCCCGTACACCGTGGCCTTCCTGACGCCGGAGGCCCGCCACACGCCCGCGCTCCGGTCCCATCCCACGGTCGTACTGCCGCCCTCCGCCGATGTGTGGCTGTGGCAACTGGCCTCACGGTCGAACGCGACGGATTTCCCGCTCGCACCCGAGACCGCGACGGACCAGTTCCATGACGCCGTACGGATCTCCGCGGACTGGAGCGCGCTGGTGCTGCGGCACGGCGCCGCCTTTCTCGGGCATCGCACCGACACCGGGCACGGCGACTTCTACGACTTCGCCGCGCTGCACGCCCGTACCGTCTACCTCGACGCGCTGCTCCTGGGCGCTCTCCAGCGCGACCACATCGACGAACTCACCGACGAGCTCTCCGCGGTGTTCGACGGAACGCGGCTGGCCCGAAGGGTGGCCGCGTTGGAGCGGAACATCGCGTACTTCCGCAGCACTTACTGGCGCCAGCACCTGACCGCCCACGGCGCGGCCAACGACCTGCTCCTCGCCTTCCAGGCCCAGCACCGGCTGCCCGCGCGCTTCGCCGAGATCCTGGCGGAAGCGGCGGACAACAGCCGGCTCGTCCAGAACCAGGAGAGCCAGCAGATCAGCGGCGCGCTCGGCGTCCTCACCATCCTCGGACTTCCCCTCGGCACCGCGCTCGGCATCCTCCAGGTGCTGGGAGACGACTCGGTGGCGCATCTCTTCGTCGGCCTCGGCTGCTCGGTCCTGGCGACCGTCGCCGCGCTGACCACCCGCTACGGGCGCCTGGTCCTCTCGTCGCTGCGGGGCGGAACGGGGTGGGGGCGGTAGCGGGTGGGCGTGGGCACTGTCAGAGCAGGTGGTCGGCCTTGCCGGCCTTGATGTCGCGGATGAGGGTGGTGAGGGCTTCGCGGGTGTCGGTGAGGTAGGTGTCCTCCTGGCCCGCGAGAGCTATGTACGCGTTGCCGTTGGTGTCGGTGCCGATGCGGAAGCAACTGTTGCCTTCGGCGCAGAAGGGCTCTTCCCATGTGATCTCGGACATGGTGTCTGCTCCTGTCAGGGGCCCTGGCCAGGGAAGGTGTGAAGTCGTGTGCCGAACTGGCACTTACTCCGGCGTAGTCGAGTACCGCTCGACGCTGGCGCGGGCACTCGACCGATCGAGCAGACGTAGCTCCCACGGCCCTGTGTTCACGTCGAAGTCCTTGCCGAACCCGACCCACTTTCCCGCCATGCGTCGCCCGGTCGGCTCGATCAGCATCTGGATCGCGCCGTGATACCGCGCACCTTGGTAGTAGCCGTCAGCCGCTGTCTGTTCCGTCCACGTTCCCGTGATGACGTTCCGGTCCACAGTGAGGTCCAGGGACAGCGGGCTGTCCGGATTGGTGGACGCTCCGGGCAGGCTTTGGGCTGTGAGTCGGTTGCCGTGCTGGACGATCACGACGTGATGCTTGCAGTCGTACGTCTCGTCGCGGCTGGACGAGTAGAACTCGTACCGGGACAGCCAAATGCCCGTGTACCCGCCCGGCGCCTCCGGCTCCGGGCTTGCGGCCGTGTCGGCCGCGCCGACTTGCCCAGCATCCATGTCGTGACCTCCTGCGCCGTCCGAGTGGACGCGGGTTATGGGGATCGCGAACCCCAGCGACTCGGGGACGCGGCCGGTGAACCGCTTCAGCGCCCGCGCGTACAGGGGGCGGCATGTCTTGGTTTCTCCGGATTCCCAGCGTTGTACGAGTCGCTTGGAAGCATCGTTCGGTTCGCCCAGTTCCTCACCCGCGCCGCGTAAGCCCTGGGCAAACTCATCCTGGCTGAGGTTCATCGACTTGCGTACTGAGGTCAGTACGTCGTTGGGCGTGCGCTCGCGCTCGGCCGTAGTCGTCATGGTCCGAGGGTAGCCACGCCGCGTTTCCAATGACACCGGTTTGACGCCCTCGGGGTGACGTCGACATGACGCCCGAGGGACGCCTCGAACGTCGCCGCAATGGGCACGCCCGATCCGGAACATGGACGTCATGTCCATCCGTATCAGTGCTTACACGCTGAGAGCCGACGGTACGCGGACGAGACCGCGAACCCTCTACGAGGGAGAGGGCGGGGCCCCTCTGGCTACCGGCGTCATGCCTCCGTGTACGTGTCCCCGGTGCGGGAGTGGACGACGAGACCGGAGCACCACGAACCCCCAACGACGTGGAGGCCAGACAGCATGACCACAGCAGTAGTGATCCGCGACCCGAAGGCGTACGTCACGCCGGACGTGTGGGACAGGGAGGTGGCACTCCTCCTCCGGAACCCGGAGAACACGCGCGAACTGGCGGAGGCCAAGTTCGGACAGGCCATCGCCTACCTGGTCACGTGCGGCGAGAACCCGGACCTTCTCATGGGTCCGTCTGAGCAGGTGGACGAGGCGTGGCATTCGTTCATGCTCGACTCGATCCCGTACCACCACTTCACCGACCGGCACTTCGGCCGATACATCCACCACGTCCCCGAGCCGGCGGACGGGCGAGACTCGAAGGACGGCGGCCCGCTGGTTCTGGCACGGACGATCGGAGCAATCAGGGCAGCCGGGTTCGAGGTCGACCCCGGGCTGTGGGGCATGGAGAGCGCGGCCACCTGCAACCAGTGCCACGCCGGGTGCCACGACTCGCCCAAGTAGCGCCGAACAGCACATAAGTTGGGGCTCATCCTCGTACGTCGGGGGTGGGCCCCCGCTCGACGAAAGGATCACCGCATGGCTTTGGCTGAGTCCTGGGACAGGTACGCGGTCGGGAGCACGCCACGTAGAACCGTGAACGCCAGGGGGGACGCGACCTGGCTGAACTGGACTCAGTACGCCGATCACGGGCCGAACGAGAGCGTTCTGGGCCACGTCGCCGGACGCCGGGTGCTGGAGCTCGGCTCAGGGAGCGGGAGCAACCTGGCGCACCTGGTGACCCTCGGCGCGGTAGGTCTCGGGGTGGACGTTGCCCCGGCCCGTGAAGCCGTGGCACGGGAGCGCTGGGGTGACCTGGAGGGCCTTGAGTTCCGCACGGCGGAGGCGGCGGCGTTCCTGAGCGAGACGGACGAGGCATTCGATGTCGTGCTCTCGGTCTTCGGCGCCGTCTGGTTCATCGATCCGGAGACCTTGCTCCCGCTGATTCGGGCCCGCATGACATCGGGCGGCATTCTGGCGTTCTCGCACCTCCCCGCCGGGAGCCGGAGTCCGCGATCAGGCAAGGAGGGAACGCGGCACGACCACAGCCCAGGCGTATGGGAGCGCCTTCTCGCGGACCACGGATTCGCCGATGTGTCGGTGTCCGTGATCGACCCGCCGGAGGGGGAGGCCGTCGGTACGATGCTCGTCCGCGCGGCGGCCGTCTGACCGCGCCGACGCCTGCCACCGGACGTGCATGACAGCGGCCCGGGTGGGGCGAGTTCGTCGTGCCCCACTCGGCCGCCTCGTTGAACGGCTAGAGCAGGTGGTCGGCTTTGCCGGCCTTGATGTCGCGGATGAGGGTGGTGAGGGCTTCGCGGGTGTCGGTGAGGTAGGTGTCCTCCTGGCCCGCGACAGCTATGTACGCGTTGCCGCCGGTGTCGGTGCCGATGCGGAAGCAGTTTGAACTCTCCGCGCAGAAAGGCTCTTCCCACGTGATCTCGGACATGATGTCTACTCCTGTCAGGCCCTGGTCAGGGAAAGTGTGAAGTCGCGTGACGCGCTGGCGCTCAAAGAGACGCTCTCCATCCAGTCCAGTTGAGAGCGGTACTTGTCGAGCTGCGCCGGAGCATGGGTGAATGCCGGGCCATGGGCCGTGTCGAGCTGCACGGTGTCCAGTTGGGGAACAACGCCCTTCGCGAAGAGCAGAGCTTGTCCCGCGCCGGGAAACGCGCCTGAAGTGAACGGGACCACCCGCACTTCCACGTTGTCCTGTTCGCTCATCTCGCACAAGTGCTCCAACTGCGCTCGCATGACCTTCATTCCGCCAAACTCGATCCGCAAGGCAGCCTCGTGGACGTAGGCGATGTAGGTGATCGGGCTTTCGCGGTGAAGCACTTGCTGGCGTTGCATCCTGAACGCGACCCGTAGTTCGACCTCGTGAGCGGAGAGGGGCGGCAGCGCGGCGTTGCCCACCTCCCTGACGTAGCCGTCGGTCTGGAGCAGGCCCGGTACGTGGAGGAACGCGCCGACGCGAACGCTCGTCGCGTGCCACTCCAGTTCGGTGATGTCGAGCAGTCCTGCTGAAAGCTGGCCCCGGTAGGTCTCCCACCAGGCTTTTGGGCGAGGCTCGGCCATCGCGACGAGCGCGTCGACGTACGGTTCGTCGCGGCAATCGTAATTGCAGGCCAGTGTCCGTACTCGCTCCGGGGTGATGACCCGCACCCCGGACTCGATGTTGGAGATCTTCATACGGTCCAGGCCGAGAAGCCGGGCGGCGAACTCGGTGGTCTTGTCAGCATCGAGCCGTATCTTGCGCAGCTCGGCGCCGAGTCTCTTCTGGCGTTCGCTGGGGGTGCTCCGTGGCGGCATATGTCGCTTCTCTCGGCCGATGTCGCGGACAGTGTGACGGGCTGGGCTCCCACTGGTCCACTTGAGAGGGTAATTTCCTCGCCGGGGTGGCAATTACCACTATGCGTGCCCTACCTTCGGTGATGTGACGCTCACGCAAAGCAAAGCAGAAGCGCATCACGCGAGCCCGCCCGCCTCCTCCTGCCCTGGGAGGGGTGGGCTCGCGTCAGGGAGCCAGGCCACTGCCTCGCCGGGCGTCGCAGGCGTTCACCGACACAACAACCAACGCATCAGCGAGCGGAGTTGTCATGCCTGAAAGCGGAATCACGCCCGTATCGGCGACAAGCGGCCCCACCCCGTCGGCGCCCGAAGCCACCGGAGCGTCCGGTCCGGACGCGATCTCCGGGCCGTCCGGGCCGTCCGGGCCGTCCGGACCCTCCGGCCCGTACCTCCCGCCCCCGACGCCCCCGCCGCCCGCACCGGTCTTCGCCCCGTGCCCGCCCTGGACGCCGGGGCTTCCCGGGCTCCCCGGCCTCGCCGACCCGTCGCCCGGGAACCTCACGTACCACCTCACCCTCCCCGCCGGGATGGCCGGCCCGACCGTCGCGCGGGAGGTCGCTGAGCTGGTCCTCGACGTGCACGACGTGGACCGGCTGATCGATCCCGCGCTCGTGCTCGTACGTGAACTGGTCACCTGCGCCTGTCGGTTCTCCGAGGACGGCCAGGACATCCACCTCGGCCTCCGCTACCGCTCCAGGACGCTGCGCGTCACCGTCCACGACACCCACCCGCCCCACCCACACCCCCGCCTCGCCGCCGCCTGCGACCAGCGCCGCCGCTCCACTCTCGCGCACACCCCCGACCTGGTGGCGGCGTACGGGGGCACCTGGGGATTCGGCGCCGCGCAGGGCCCGGGGTCGGAAGGCGGCGGCCCGGGGGCCGGTACATGGACCTGGGCCACCCTCGTACACACCCCGCGCAGCTGGGCCGCCTGACCCGGCGGCGGCGCCTGGATCGGGTGTTTGAGGGCTGGTCCGGTTCCGGGTGTGTGCTCGGCGCGGGCGCGGGGATCCGCACAAGTGATCCCGTTGCGGTCTTTCCCGTGGCTCAGCACGTTCAGGGGGACGGCTGTGATGCGGCACCAACTGCGGCATGTGCCGGGACCCGGGGGAGATCGTCGGAGGCGTGCCGGTTCTTGGGTGGGTGAGTGAGGGTGTCCCCCGGCGAGTGAGGGTGTCCCGGGCTTTCGGCGACGCATGAACCGCGGGCCGGTACCCCGCCCGTACCGGCCCGCACCCCGCGCGCACTGCGCCACCGTCAAGTCTGGGGCGAGCCCTGTGAAGACGGGGACGAAGCGTTGATGATGGTCATCATGTCGGAAGCTCTCGAGATCCTCGCTCTTGTCTGCACCGGGCTGTACGCCGGATACATGCTCGCCTTCCTGTCGGGCGTCATGCCTGCCCTGAAAGAGGTGGACGACGCCTCGTTCACCCTCCTCATGCGGATAGTGAACCGCAAGGTGCCCGGTCCGCTCTTCATGTTCCTCTTCCTCGGTTCGCTCGCCTTCCCTGCCGTCTCCGTCTTCGTGGCGCCCGAGGTGCGTGACGGCGGTGGCACGGTTCTGGTGGGAGCCGCCGCCGTCTGTGCGCTGGTGGGGCACCTGATCACCTCGGGCGGCAACGTCCCCCTGAACAACGCGCTGGAGTCCTCGCGCGGCCGGGGTGACGAGCGGGGTGCCCGGACGGCGTTCGAGGGACGGTGGAACGCCCTGCATGCCGTGCGGACGCTGTTCGCCATCGCCGCCTTCGTGCTCGTGGCTGTGGCGGTGATCCTCGCCCGGTGAGCCGGCCTCACCCCTTTTGGAGCCGCTGACTGTCCACGTCGTCCGCGCTGCCGTGGGCCAGTGCCAGCTCTCCGAGCGGTACGAGCGCCTCGGGCGCGAGCCGGGGGAGCAGTGGGATCGCGTACGTCCATCCCTCGCCTGCCAGCAGTACGCGTACGAGCAGCCGGGCTGTCGCCTCGTCGGGTGGCGGCGGGCCGTCGGCCGAGGCGGCGGCGTGGGTGTGGGCGTGGGCGAGCGCCAGGCAGAGGCGGAGTGGGGCATCCGCCGAGGTGTGGTCGACGGGGAGTGCGACGGGGACGCCCGCCAGGTGGGTGGCTACGGCGGCCAGCGCCGTGGCCCGCGCGGCCGGCGTCGGCGCTGCCTCGGCGAGGCGCCGGGCCTCGACCGTATCGCCCTCCACGGCTTTGAGGAGGGCCAGTTCGGCGTGGGGAACCTGATCCGGCGGCAGCGTCCTGGGCCACTCGCCGACCGTGTCGGCCGTGGGAGGCAGCTCCAGCTCCGGACAGCACGTGAGCCGCTCCAGCAGGGCGAGGAGTACGGCCGTCCCCGCGTCCCGTCGCTGAACGGGAACCTGCGCGAACTGCCGCGCGGCGTGCCGGAGCGCCGCGCCCAACTGCGGCCCGGGCCGCCGTACATCGGGGAGGGTGAGCAGGAGCGGCACCAGTTGGGGGAGCGGCTCGCGCAGGCCGTCCTCCATGGTGCGCAGGCTCAGAGCGGCCGTTACGGGCTCGATGAGCCGGGCAGCCGCATCGGGGTGCCGACGAACGAGCCCGGCGGCCACCGCAGTCACCGACCGGCGGATCTGGATCCTGAGCCGGGCCCCGGTCATGGCGCCCTGAGGCTCCTCCCGCTCCGCCATCTCCACGGCGCCGACGGCGTCCCCGGCGTGGGCCAGAGCCTGGGCGACCACTCCCCGCAGCACGGGATCGTCCGCATCGGTCGCATCGGTCGCATCGGCCGCGAGACGGGCCGCCTCCCGGGCGTACCGGCCCGCCTCGACGTCGTACCCGCCGTGCGAACACCCCATCGACACGGCCGTCAGGTGCCGTACAGAACCCAGACGTTCCGCGTACGCGAACTCCCCTACTGCGCCGAGTGCTTCAGCCAAGGCCAGTGTCCAGTCGCTGCTGGTGGCCGCCCGCCCGGTCGCGGGGGGTGAGCAGCGTAGGGCCGCCTCCAGCCGTTCACGGCCGACCAGGACGTTGCCGCTTTGCAGCAGCCGATCGGCTTCCCTGAGGAGAGTGACGTGCTCCGGCTGCTGGTCGTCGTGATCGTCCGTCGGTTCGTGCTGGTGCGGAGTCCCTCCGCGCGGGGGCCGGCGCCTGCTGGGCAGTTTCGGCGAGCCGAGGTGCTTCTGCTGCTGCGTTTTGAGCTCTACGTCCCGCTTCCGGAGGACGGCGTGCTCCCCGGCCCTGCGCTCCTCGGCCGTCGCGATGTTCGTCTCTCCCCGCTCCGTGAGGTCGTCGCCGAGCAGGCCCGTGCGCATCTCGTCGGGAAGCGCCGTCACCAACTCCCTTATCTCGTCGAGTGCATGCAGGCCGATGCCGGTGTCGTCGACGGCCCGAGTGAGGCGCTCCAGGGTGGTGGAGAGTTCACGCCGTAAGTGGGCCCGGTCGGCGGGGGAGAGGCCGTCCGGGGCGGTGAGCGCGGCCGACAGCCGGTCCAGCGCGGTGCGCGCCAAGTGGGGCGCCACCTTACGACTGCGCAGTGCGGAGGCGGCGAGGGCGAGGACGTCCACCGTCGCCAGCCCGTCCACCGTCGCCAGCCCGTCCGACGGGTCCAGCTCCTCGCAGAGTCGCACGATGTGATCCCTGACGTGGGCGCTGCGTGACGGCAGCCTGCGGGCGATCGTCGCCAAGATGTCGACGGCCGCCGCCTGCGCCTGGGGACCGCCCGCGCTCAGGTCGTACGCCCGCGCCTCGACCGCCGTCGCCCAGCTCGCGCCGTCGTGTTCGCCGTCGTCCTCGGTAAGGACGTTCACGGCCGCCACCAGTGTCTCGACGTCGGCCGCCCCACTGAGGACCACCGCCCGGAACAGGGCGCGCGCGGCCTCGGTCTCCTCCAGCGCGTCGAGCGCGTGCGCGGACTGCGCGAGCGACACGTATGCGTCCACGTCGTGAGCCGGCCGGGGGAGGACGCGGTCGGCGCGGGCCGCCCACTCCGCGGCCTCCCGCGCGACAGGGGTCGCCCCTGCCAGCCCCGCACGGCTCACCTCCACCGCGACCCGCGCCAGGCGCGCGGCCTTGACCGCCGGTTCCGGTGCCGAGAGGGCCAGCGAGCGGGCACGCGCGATGTCGCCGAGCCGGACGAAGAGGGGCGGGGCCTCGGGCGGTACGTGGCGTGCCCGGCGCAGGAGGGCCGCGCGTGAGGCCGCGAGCCGCGCGGCCAGTCCGAGGGCGTCGGCGTCCGCCGCCCCGGTCCGCTCGCCCAACTCGGCAGCCAGCAGCTCCACTTGCGCGAGGGCGCCATCATGACCGGAGGCGACGGCGACGGCGGCTGCGAGCCGCACCTGCCGCCGGCCGTCGAGGACGTACGCGGCACGGCGAGCGGGGTCGTCCAGCAGACGCAGGTAGCCGGTCAGCAGGTACGGGGGCGTCCCCTCGGGCCAGCCGGCGGTACGCCACACCTCGGCCCAGGCGTGCAGCCGCGCGGTATGGCGCGCCACGCCCGTCGGCCCCAACTCCCGCCGTACCGAGGAACGAACGTCCTCGCTGCCCAGCGCATACGTCTCGGCATCGGCATCGGCATCGGTAACGTCATCGGTAGCGACACCGGTCGCCGGATCGTCCCGTACGACGCACCGCCCGTCCACACTCTGGAGGAGGCGGTCGACCGGGCCGGCCGGGGCCCCGGCCAGCTCCGCCAGATCCGCCACGCGCAGGCCCCCGCCCGCCACGGCGAGCAGGTCGATGACGGTC
This sequence comes from Streptomyces sp. NPDC093109, assembly GCF_040701725.1. NCBI lineage: Bacteria > Bacillati > Actinomycetota > Actinomycetes > Kitasatosporales > Streptomycetaceae > Streptomyces > Streptomyces sp. NPDC093109. The sequence continues at coordinate 24,639 of NZ_JBFBEZ010000024.1, read as the reverse complement.
CGGCCCAGCTCGTCCGCGCGTAGCCGCTCTGCCGCTGCCCGGGGCGTGGGCCCGGCCGCCGCGGCCCGTTCGGAGGGCGCCAGCAGGCGCAGACACTCCCGCAGGCGCAACGGGTGCTCGGCGGGTACGTCGTCGGGGAAATTTCTGGTGAGGCGGCGCGGACTCCGCCGTACGGAGACGACGATCCGCAGGTTGCCGTGGGGCCGAGCGGGAAGCAGCGCCGCGATGCTCCCGCCCTGAACGGCCCCCTGTGCCGACCAGGCCGCGTCCTCATCCAGACCGTCCACCAGGAGGAGCAGCCGCCGTTCGCGCCCGGCGCTCTTGCGGGCGGCCGTGCGGAGAAGGGCCGCCCACGCGCGCGGATCGCGCGGATCGGAAGGGCTCGGAACGGCGGGCTCGCCCGGGCCCAGGAAAGCCCGGATCTGCCGGCCCATCTCCGTGGTGAAGGCGGCACGGGTGTGGGTGTCCCTCGCCTCGGAGACGAAGAAGTTCAGGACGTCGGCGTTGGGCGGCGGTTTCCGCACACAGTCGGCGAGCAGGGCGGTCTTCCCCGATCTGAGCCGCGTATGCCAGCACAGGTACGGGGACGCGTGCGGATCGTCGGCGCGTACGAAGGCGGCCAGCGCCCTGCGTTCCTCCTCCCGGCCGACCAGGACGTCCCGGATCCTCAGGCCGGAGAAGTCCAGTGCCGAGGGTTCCAGTCCGGTGAGGTGAGGCCGTACGAAGTGCCCTTGGGGGGCGGGTCGTTGAGTGAGCCTGCTGGCGGCGAAGCTTCTTCTGGCCGTATCACGCTGGGCTGTTCGGAGCGCGGCATCCCACTCGGCCTCGCTGTACACGGAGTTACCGGCTGACGCCTGCAATGCCCGTACCAGCGACCAGAAGCGGGCCGTGTGTTCGGGCTTCGCGGCCGGGGTGGTTTTTCCTTCGAGCCAGCCCCGGAGGGTGCCGTAACTCGGTCCGTTCCCCTCGCAGGCTTCTACGGCCTTGCGCGGGCTGAGCCCCGACTTCTCCAGCAGCTTCTTCACCATCGCGCCGAGGGGCTTGTGCGGCGGTTCCTCGCTCTGGTCGCTCACCGGCTGTCCCGTCTCGGTTGATCTGGTCCGATCCGTCGCTTTGAACTGCTCCCAAGCCCCGTCGGTCCCCGTCGGCCTCGTACGGCAGGCCGGGTCGTACTCGGCTCCGCAGACCCGTGCGGTGAACGCGGAGACGTCGGCGGTGTCCTCGTCGACCGGGTTCTCTGGCAGCGCGGGAAGGCCCCCGGTCCTAGGAAGCGAGTGCGGCGACCAGCAGGTCATGCGCTTGCTGGCCAAAGGCCACGAGCCTGATCTGCCCGACACCGGTCGACGAGGACCGGAGAGTGGCAACGGCGACCCGTGCCGCCTCCTCGGGCGGGAACCCGTAGACACCGGTGGCGATCGCCGGAAACGCGATGCTCCTGGCACCTAGTTCATCCGCGACTTCAAGGCAACGCCGGTAGCAGGAGGCAAGCACCTCGGCCTCGCCGAAGTCGCCGCCTTCCCAGACCGGACCGACGGTATGGATCACATGCTTGACCGGCGGATTGAGGTCGAAAGCCGGCGTCGCCATCGCGTCGCCCGGCTCGCAGGGACCGATCGCGGCACCCGCGTCCGCCAGACGTCGACCCGCCGCCCGGTGAATCGCGCCGTCCACTCCGCCCCCACCCATGAGTGACTCGTTCGCCGCAGTCACGATCGCGTCCGTCTCCTGGAGCGTTATGTCACCCTGCACGACCTCGATCACAGTCATGCCCTGATGATGCCAGTCGGCGACATCGGTCCCATGCCGTTCGAGGGCGGCAGCCAGGTCTTCGCGATTCACGACGTGCGCTATGGCCTGACGCGGCGACCGCAGTGGACCGAACCACGTTTCCTCGTTCTGGTCGTTCATGTACCTGCCCCGATGCGCGGCCGATGCGCGGCCGACGCGGGGCAGGTACGAGCGGGCCCCGGTCGCGGGGCTGCCGCCGCTGGAGCTGGAGATCAGCGGGTCTCGATGACGACCTTCTCGATGATCACCTCACGCACGGGGCGGTCGGTGCGGGGATTGGTCTCCGTCGTACCGATGGCGTCGACGATCTTCTTGCCGGCGTCGGTGGTGACTTCGCCGAAGATGGTGTGCTTGCCGGTGAGCCAGGTGGTGGCCCCCAGGGTGATGAAGAACTGGGAGCCGTTGGTTCCCGGGCCCGCGTTGGCCATGGCGAGCAGATAGGGCTTGGTGAATGCCAGGTCGGGGTGGAACTCGTCGGCGAACTTGTACCCGGGGCCGCCCGTCCCGTTGCCCAGCGGGTCGCCGCCCTGGATCATGAAGCCCTCGATGACTCGGTGGAACACCGTCCCGTCGTACAGCGGCTTGTTGCTCTTCTGTCCGGTGTTCGGGTCGACCCACTCACGCTCGCCCTTGGCCAACTCCACGAAGTTGGCGACCGTTTTGGGGGCGTGGTCCGGCAGCAGCCGGACCTCGATGTCGCCCTGGTTGGTCTTCAGCGTCGCGAACAGCTCTTCCGCCATGATGATCCTTCGGTATGGGTGCTGCGGGCCCGGCCAGTCTCCCGCCCCGGGCGGAGCGACCCGGGGCAATGACACGGCACCTCACCCGTACGAGTGGTGGGCACGGCGCTGATGCCGGATGGCGCGGTGCAGGGCCTGCGGCGGCGACGGCGGCGCATCGAACTTCCCTACCTCCTGGACGGCACAGGCACAGGCACAGGCACAGCACGGCACGGGCGCAGGACAGCGCCGCGTCAGCCATCAAGTTCTCCGCGCTGACCTGCACAGATCGTGGTTCGGGCGATGTGCGGACCTCGCAGCACACCGCCCCGCCGTCCGATGCTGGGGTCATCACCTCGCCGGGTCGCATCTCTCCCGGCCCTCCCCCGGACGGAAGGACACGCACATGGCCGTACTGCCCGAACTCCTCCACGACGCCGCATCCTTGATGGCCACCGCCGGCCTGATCTACGGAGGTGTCGTGGGCATCGTCGCCCTCATCTCCGTGCTGGCCCGCACCCCGGAACACCGTCGCGACGCACGTGACACCCTCACGATCCTTGTCAGGAAGCAGCGGTCGGGGTGACGGGGGGAGGAGCGGTCGGGACGGCCGGCAGATTCACTGATTCGCCCCACCTCTCCCTTCGGCAACTGTTAGCGTCCTTGTCGTTCCGGAACGTGACCACCATGCCCCGCCGGCGCCTGATCCAGAAAGCGGTAGCCAGGCATTGCCCGAAGCATGCACCCCCGAAGTACCCACTCGCGAAGTACCCACGCCTGAAGTACCCACGCCCGAAGCACGCACTCCCGAAGCGCGTATCCCCGAAGTACGCGCCCCCGCCCCTCCCGAGCCGCGCCCCCACTGGGACCCCCGGTACCGCCCCTGCATCCCCACGCTGATGCTCGACGGCGCCTCCGCTCACCACTCCCTGTGCGCACTCCTCGCCGACGCCGACAAGCTCAGCACCATCGACTGCGCGACCCCCGGCGAGACCGTCGCCGTCATCGAGTACCTGATGGCCATCTGCTTCGCTTCGGGCACCTGCCCCTCCTCGCCCGACGAGTGGCGCGCGTGGATCACCGAGCAGCGCCCGCTCGGCCGGGCCGCCACATGGCTGGCCGACCAACCCGACGCGGCATGGGACCTGTTCCACCCCGAAATACCCCTCGGCCAGAACGCCATGCTCGCCCCGTACATCAATAAAGACGGCACGGGCACAGCCCAGTTGGTCATCGAGCACGCCGGTGACTACAACCAGCACTTCGACCACCACCACCTCGAACACGGCGAACCGCTCCCCGCCGCCGAGGCGTTCCGCGCCCTGCTCACCCAGCACGTGTACGCCCCGTACGGCCGCGCCCGGATGTCCGGCAAGGAACTCGGCCCGGCCATCACCAACTTGGCCGCCGGCCGGCTCAGCGGGCGGATCCGCGTCGTCGCCCTCGGCCGTACGCTCGGCGAGACCCTGCGCCTCAACCTCTATCCGCCGGAATGTCCGCCGGAATGTCCGCCCGAATATCCGCCGGAATATCCGCCCGGATATCCACCCGAAGGCCCCGGCAAGCCCGCCCTCAACACCTCGTGGACGAGCGGCACCATCCCGCGCCGGACCTTCGCCGCGAAGGCCAAGCCCCGAACGCCGACAAGCTCCGCCGACCTCCACAGCGCCCTCGGCCGTTCCATCCTCCTGCGCCCGAACCGGGGCCCGTACGGCCAGATCGTCGTCGACCGCGTCCTGATCGGTGCCGGCGAAGTCCTCGAACTCGACCCGGAACGCCACCTCCAGGACGCCGTACTCAAGGAGATGCTGAACGGCGACGTGAAACCCCTGTGGCCGTCCCCCAGCCGTGCTCTCTGGCGGGACGCGCACGCGCTGTACGGCGCGGTGAAGGACGCCGAGACGGGGCTCTACGCACGGCTCCGCTCCCTGCCGTACGAGAAGAGGGGCATCGGCGCTCCGTACCACCTCTGGGCGGTGGGCCTGCTGGCCAACAAGGCGCTGCCGGTCGCCTGGACGCAGGGCAGCTACCCGTACGCCCCCGGTATGGCCAGGCATTTGCACCACGCGTCGTACCGTGGCTCGACTATCGCGGAGTACGTGGCGGACAGCCTGAAGCGCGCGGCGGTCGTGGCCACGGAGATCGTCTATCCGGCTCTGCGTGCGGCCGACGCAGCCGCGCAGGTGGCGCGCTTCGACGCGCGGTGGAAGTTCTGGCCCGATGCCGCCCAGCCCTTCGACAAGCTCCTCGACGAGGTGATCGAAGGAGGCGCCGTGGACGACGACGATCCGGTATCGACGCCCCTCGTCGCATACGCCCACACCCTCGTCACATCGGCCCGTACCCACCTCACCCACCGCCTCGACTCCCTGCCGCCCAACAATCGGGGGCACCTCGCCCGCGCCCGGGCCGAGCAGCGCTTCGAGGACGACCTGCGGCGGGCCGCCAAGGCCCCGGCCGAACTCCGAGGGGAGACCGCGCATGACTGAGTACGACACCGGCCGTCCCGCCGTCGGGAGCGCAGTCCCGCACGACAGCACCGCCCTCACCGACTGGCTCACCAGCCTCGTCCGCAACCGCGAGTACGGCACCCTCGCCGACCTGCGCCGCGCCCGCAACCCGACCAACGCCCATATCCGGGCGGGCTGGTACGGCGGCGACGCGCACCGCGAGCTGTTCGAGCGGATGGCCTTCCTGTTCGCGATCTACCACCAGGGGCGCCCTGTCCCCTCGTACGGTTACGGCAGCCTCGGCGACGCGGCGCGCCGGATCGGCGACAGCGTCCACCGTGGCCCCGACAACCCGGGCGCGCAGCGCCTGCTGGACCGCGTCGTCGCGAGCCGCCGTATCCCCTGGCGCCACCTCCAGCACACGGTCACCAGGCTCAGGTCCTGCGATCAGGCGCCGCCGTCCTGGATCCGGCTCACCGAGGACCTGACCCAGTGGCACGACCGCAAGGCGCGGATCGCCTATCAGTGGTCGGTCGATTTCCACACCCCGGCGACGCGGAGCGGGGCAGCACAGAGCAAGCAGCAGCAGACACGAAAGGGCGCGACCACGTGACGACCGAGGACGTACGAAGCCAGTTCCTCTCCCTGCACCTCCTCGAAACACTTGTCGCGGTTCTCCCGGTACGAGACGAGAACGGCCAGCCCAAAAGCCTGGTGTACGGCGGCGCCGAACGGCACATGATCACCAGCCAGGCCCGCCGCCGCGCCGAGCGCGTCCACGCCCGCAACCGCGCCAACGCCGGCCTCGGCGCCCTCAAGGGGCGGAGCATGGGCATCAGGACCCGGGAGTGGGCGCTGCTGGCAGCAAGGGAGCTGGAGTCCGCGCACGGCTGGGAGCGGGAGGAGGCCGTTGTCACGGCGCGCGCGGTCATCGAGGCGAGCGGCCTGAAGTTCGGCGATCCGGGCAAGAAGACCGTGGCCAACCTGACGAAGGTCCTGATCTTCGCGCCCGCCGACGCGGGCGCGAGAATCGCCGCACACATCGCGGCACACGTGGACGAGCTCGGCGAATGGCGCGACGAGTACCTCCGGGCGCAGGCGGCACAGGCGGAGGCAGCGAAGAAGCCCCGCCGGGGAGCGAAGAAGAAGGCGGACGTACCGCCGACCGAGGACGAGAGCGCCACGGAAAGCGCCACAGAAAGCGCCACAGAATCCGCCGCGGAATCCGCCACCGCGAAGCTCCCGCCCCTCCCGCCCCTCCCCAAACCCACTCGCGACGCGGTCCTCCTCGCCATCGCTCCCCGCGACGCCGTCGACATCGCCCTCTACGGACGTTTCCTCGCCGAGATCGCGGACTCACCGAACGTCGACGGCGCGGTCCAGAGCAGCCACGCCTTCACCGTGCACGAAGCGGAACAGATCGACGACTTCTACGCAGCCGCCGACGACGCGAAACTGGACCGTAAGCGGAACGCCCTCAGCTTCCTCGACGCGGCGGACGACGCGGGCGCCGGCATGACGGGATACCAGTCCCTGATCTCCGGGACCTTCTACCGGCACGCCGTTCTCGACCGGATTCAGCTCCGCACCAATCTGCGCGTGGCCGGAATGACGGAGGCCGAGGCGGAGGAAGCCGCCGACGACGCCGAGAAGGAGTTCGTGAACGCCTTCGTGGAGGCGTTCCCGGAGGCCAAGAAGAACTCCACCGCCTCCACCGGCTCGCTCCCCGCGCTGGTGCTCGCGTTCGAGGGTGAACGCCCCTACAACTACGCCGCTGCCTTCCAACTCCCGGTGGACGAAGCCCCCGAGAGCGCGGGCGGTAATGGCCCGGCGGGCCCTGCGGCGGTCCGCAGGCTGCTGCGCCACCACGCCTTCGTCAGCCGCCGCCGTGAGGATCTGCGTACCGCACGGGTCCTGACCTACGACCCCCGGATCGACGATCTCCTGGGAGAGCCGGGCATGGCGGCGTCCGCGTCCGTGACCGTGGTGGAGAGCATCGAGGCCCTCACCCCATGACTTCGTCGTCCCCCATCCCCGAGGCGCACGTTCTGCTCATCCGGCTGGCCGGCCCCCTCCAGTCCTGGGGTGTGGCCAGCCGCTTCGCTCACCGCGACACCCACTCCCGGCCCACCAAGTCCGGTGTGATCGGGCTGTGCGCCGCCGCCCTCGGCCTCGACCGGGACGAGCCGCTCGGCGAACTGGCCATGGCCCTCTTCGGCGTACGCGCCGACCGCCCCGGCACCCCGCTCCGCGATTACCACACCGTCGGCGGAGGAACGTACCCGCTCCGCCCCCGTGACCTCGCCACGGACCACCGCCGGGCGGCGGCGGTGGCGGCGGAGACGGACACAGGCACGGACGGAGCCGCGAGTACGGCCACCCCGGCCGCCCCCGAGCCGTCCCCCTTCGGCCGCCAAGCGCTGGAAGCCTGGTACGGGGCGCCGAAGAAGATCGCCGCCGACCCGGTCTCGGGTGCCCTCGTCTCGGGAGAGGTACGCCGCCATGCCATGCTCACCGAGCGCTGGTACCTCGCCGACGCAGCCTTCCTCGTAGGTCTCCAGCACCCCGACCGCGCCCTCCTGGAACGGGTCGCACACGCCCTGGAGTACCCGAAGCGGCTGCTCTGGCTCGGCCGCAAGTCCTGCCCGCCGTCAGGTCAGTTGGCCGTGGGTATCGAACAGGGCACGCTGGAGGAGGCGTTCGGAAGCAAACCCCTCCTCCCTGCCGAGGGCCTCGCCCCCGCCTCGGCGACGGACAACCGCCCCTGGGCCTGGATCGAGAGCCCGCGCCCCCTTCCCGGGGTCGGCCCCGTCCACGACCAGCCCGTACGGTACGACGCGAACGGCCCTGCCCACAGCATGCGTTGGGAGACCCGCCACCGCGTCACCATCGCTCCGCACGCCAGCGAATGGGACATCATCCGGTGAACGAGACCACGCCCGCCACGCCCACCACACCCCCGACCACCCCCGTTCCCCCCGCCACAACTGCCAGGTTCGTCGCCACGCACACCCTGCTGGCGCTGGACGCCCGCCACCCGTATGCGGCCAAGTCCCTCATCGACGCCCAGGACATGCACCGGACCGTCATGAGCGGCTTCAAGGGCTGGGTGGACGACGGCAGCCGGGACGCCCGTTCCCAGATGGGCGTCCTGTCGACCTGGACCGTCGACCTCCGGCGGGCCCAGCTCTCCCTCGTGGTGCAGTCCGGCGTCCCCGGCGACTGGAGCGGTGTGCCCCGGGCCGCGCTCGCCGAGAAACCGCACACCCTCACCATCGACCGCACCTTCCGCACCGGCGACAAGGTCGACTTCCGCGCCGTCGTCAACCCCGTACGCAGCCGTCCGCCCGCACCGGGTTCCCCCGAGAAGACGCGGGGCGTACGGGTCGCGCACACCACCCCCGAACACGTGAAGACGTGGTTCGCCCGGCGCCTCCAGCCGCTCGGTGAACCCGCCGTCGCGCCCGACGGGGTGACGCGCATCGGCGCCGACGCCGATACCGACCGGCTGGCGCTCCGTATGCTTCCCAAGGTCTCAAGTCCGGCGCCCCACAAGGGGCTTCGTATTGCTCGCGCGGAGATCAAGGGCACTCTCACCGTCACGGACCCGGGAGTGTTCGTGGCCGCTCTCGCCCGAGGCATCGGCCATGCCCGCGCGTACAGCTGCGGCCTGATCCTGGTGCGGTGACGACGGCGCGCCGTCGTCTCCCCGTATGAAACGTTCTACCTCGACGTTCTGTCCGAGTCATTGACGCTCAGCCGAAGGCTGCCCTACCGTCCCCCACGGCGCGATTGAAACCTTTCATCAGTTGACGGGGATCGGTACCGGCCCTCCGAGGGAGACTCGATGAACGACGGCCCGCACAGCCGCAGACACGTCCTTCAACTCGGCGCCAGCGCTGTGGCAGCCGCTGCCACAGCGGGCGCCACCTCCTGGGGACCGGCGTACGCCGCGCAGCAGCCCGATCCGACCTCCCCGACACCGACCTCCCCGACACCGACCTCCCCGATCGCCCCAGCCGATGCCTACTCCCCCACCCGTTTCGCCCACCCCGGCACCGGCAGCATGCCGCTGATCCTGTGGTTCTGGAACGGCACCGTGACCCCCGCCCTCGTGGACAGCGACCTCGCGGACATGCGGGACAAGGGCGTGACCGAAGTCCTGGTCTTCCCCTTCGACACCCCGGCCCTGCGCCCCGCGTTCTTCACCGAGGCGTGGTTCGACATCATCGAGCACACACTCCGCGAGGCGGACCGCCACCACATGCGTCTGTGGCTGTTCGACGACGACTTCTTCCCGAGCGGCCGGGCGGGCGGGTACGTGGTGAACGGCGGCCGGGTCGGCGACCGCGTCTACCGGCCGCGCCCGGACCTGCGGGCCAAGAGCCTCGTCCGGAGCAGCGTCGAGGTCACCGGCGGTACGGTCGTCCAACTCACCACCCGCGCGCTGTCGGTCACCGACGGACGGCTGACGGTGGACGCAGCCGCGTACGACGGGGTCCGGGTCCTGAAGACGGGCACCGACTGGACGGACTGTACGGTCACCGCCACCGTCCGCGTCGAGCGAGGCACCGCCGGTCTGATGGTGCGCTGTTCGGACGCCCGCAACGGCTATCTGGCCGATCTGCGCGCGGACGGCGGCCTCGACATCTGGCGCCAGCGGGACGGCGGTTTCACACTGCTGCACCGGGGCGACGCCACGCCGGGATTCGACGCCGCGGCCGACCACACACTCACACTCTCCCTGCGCGGGCCGGTCATCACACCGTCCCTCGACGGCGCCGCCCGTACGCCCGTGAGCGACACGGCGTACGCCACCGGCACCGTCGGCGTACGCGCCACCGCCACCCAGCGCTCCTCCTGGGACAGCCTCACCGTCACCGACCCGGCCGGCGCACCCCTCTACACGCAGACCTTCGAAGTCCCGTCCGCGGTAAACGAGTTCGAGACACCGGCGGCCTTCGGTGAGGTGGTCGCCGCCGCGGCCCGCCCGGCGGGCGCCACCGGGGAGGGTACGGTCGCCAGGATGATCGACCTCACCGCCGCCGTTCACGCAGGTGGCGGCGGCGGCGACGGAGGCGGCGGCGACGGCGTCTGGACCGCGCCCGCCGGCCGGTGGCAGGTCGACATCCACACCGCCCGGCCGCTCGCGGATGCCACCGGCAGCCGGCGGAACTACCTCGACCTTCTTGACGATGAGGCCGTGGACCTCTTCCTGGACATCGTGCCCGGCGAGTACGTACGCAGGTTCCCGTGGGCAGTGGGCGGTGTCCTGCGCGGATTCGCCGACGACGAGCCCTTCGTGGCGTCGGCGGACGCGGGCTGGGGACAGCCGCCCTGGTCCCCGAGCCTTCAGCAGGAAATCGGCCGGCTCACCCCGGACCGCCCGACCCCGGACCGCCCGACCCCGGACCGCCCGACCCCGGACCGCCCGACCCCGAAAGCGGGCCTCGGCCTCGGGATCGTGCTCTCCGCAGTCCTCGACGACCTGGGCGACACGGGAAACCGCCTGCGCGGCATCTTCTGGCGCGCGGTCTCCAACCGCTTCTCGGCCGCGTACTACCAGCGCCTCGGCGCGTGGACGGGCGAGCGGGGGCTCGACGTCATCTCCAACCCGCTGTGGGACGAGTACGGCCCGGCCGAGCAGGTCAGGAGCACCGGCAACCTCAACACCGCACACCAGTGGGCCCAGATACCCGGCACCGACCTGATCTTCGACCACTACCAGCGCGGCTACCACCGCATCCTCCCGCGCTGGCCCGCGAGCGCGGCCCATCAGACCGGGCGCCCCCGCGTCTATCTGGAGGCCATGGGCGGTACGGGGTGGAGCGTGACGCCGGCCCTCACCCGCGAGGTCATCGGGGCGTTCGTCGTCCGTGGCGTCAACAAGGTGCTCCTGCACGCCCGGTTCTCCGACCGGAACGACATCGTCTTTCCGCCGCCGTTCCAGCAGGCCAGCCCGTGGTGGGACCTCTCCCGGCCGCTCAACGAGTGGATCGGCCGCGTGGTCGAGACGGCCCGCGCCACGGCCAAGGCCCACACCGCGCTGCTCCAGCCCCAGCGCGCAGCGGAATCCGTACAGGACAGTCCCCAACAGACCACCCTCGACGAGGAGTTCATAGCAGCCGTCCACGCCCTGGAGGACGTCCAGATCGACTTTGACCTCCTGGACGAGGGCGCGCTGGACCGGGACCCGGCCCTGATCGAGCACGCCCGGCCGCGTGGCTCCCGGCTGGTTGTGGGGCGCCAGGAGTACGGCATCGTCGTCCTGCCGCACACGCCCGTACTGTCGGTAGGAGCCGTGGAGTCGCTTTCCGCCTTTGTCGCAGGCGGCGGTGTTCTGGTGGCGGTGGGCGAGTTGCCGGAACGCGAACCGGCAGGCAGGGAAGACCAGTTGGCGCGGTCCCTGGAGAGACTCTTCTCCAGCGGTCGACAGCAGGGGGCGGCACACCGCGCGAAGGACCCTGCGGAGGCGGCGGCGATCGTCGCGGCGGCCGGCGGGACCGCCGCCACACTGGCGCCCGCCACCCCCGACGTCCGGGTGCTGCGCCTGGAACGCGGCGGCCGGCAGTCGTTCCTCCTGCACAACGAACGGCCGGAGGCGGTACGGCTGACCGCGACCTTCCCGGCCGTCGGCGTACCGGAGATCTGGAACCCGGACACCGGCGAGACCACGGCGGCCGGCGTGTGGCGCACGGCACCGTACCCGTCCAGCACACGATCGGCGCACGGTACGGCCGTACCCCTGACGCTCGAACCGAAGGCGACGCTGGCGGTGGTCTTCCGCCCCCCGACCCACATATCGCCCCCGCACGCGGTCGAGTCGAACGCCCCGGTGGAGGCCCTGACGATCGACGGCCCCACCGGCGGGACCGCGACCGTACGGGTCTCCCACGCCACGACGGTCCGGATCAAGGCCCGGCACGGCGAGCGCCGCTACGCCGGAACCCTCACCACCGCCGACCCGCTGACCGCCGTACCACTGGACGGCGACTGGAGCTTCCGCTTTGAAGGCGACGGCGACGGCGACCGCGACGGTGCCGGCGAACAGACCACCAGCCGCCCACTCGGCACCTGGACGGACCTGCGCCCCTCCCACTCCGGCTCGGCCGTGTACGAACACCGCATCACCCTCGACGCGCGCACTCTCGCAGGCCGCCTCTGGCACCTCGACCTGGGGGAGGTACGCGACGTAGCCGAGATCACCGTCAACGGCGTCCAACTCCCCACCCGTCTCTGGGCGCCCTACCGCGCGGACGTCACCACGGCCCTGCGCGCGGGCGCCAACTCCGTCCGCGTACGGGTCACCAACACCGGCGCCAACGCCCGTGGCGAAAAGGTGACTTCGGGCCTCCTGGGCCCGGTAGCCCTCCACCCAGAACGCCGCGTACGGGTCCCCCTCTCCCGTACCCCGGACCGGCTCTGAGGCGGCCGGTCCGGTGCCGGAAACGGCAGCTCAGGCACAACTGGATCTTCCAGCAGGCGAATTGGCGACGGCGAGCCGCCGCGACCGGGCTCGGATCCGCACGGGACTTCGGTACTCTCGGCGGGTGAACGCTTCCGGATGCGTTCAGCACAGCTCTCCTGGAAGGACGCCAGAACAGTGCGGGCTCCGCTGCCACACCGGTCAAAGGGCCCGTCGGCGATCGCCGCGGCGTCCGCCGGCGTCACCGGGCCGCGCTTCGGTTCCGAGTCCGGTTCGGGGTCCGGTTCCGAGTCCGGCCAGGAGCCAGGGCCGGAACCGGAGGCCGTGGCACCGCCGATATCCGCGGCAGCGGCGGCGTTCGTCGCGGAGCTCAACGTAACCCCGCCGGACCGTACGACAGCCGCAGCCGCAGCCGCAGCCGCAGCCGGTACGGCCAAAGCCACCCCCGGGCCCGCGGCCGGGCCCCAAGCCGAGCAACCCCGGCGGCGGCTGCCCCGGGCGGCGCTGCTGGCCGGCGCCGGAGTGGCCGGGGTCGCGCTGATAGGCGGTGCACTCTTCGCGGTTGGATCGAGCAACGGTGGCGCGCGGCAGGCGGCGACGGGCGCCGTAGCGGATGACGCGCGGGACAGTGCCCCGCGGGAGAGCACGCCGCCCCGGCCCGGCTCGTCCCCCTCGCCATCCCCTTCGCCGTCGGCGGACGACACAAGCGCGTCACCGAGCACACCGGCCACACCATCCGCCAAGGGATCCGCCACGGCATCGCCCACGGACGCCCGTACCGGCCCGGACACACCGCCCCAGCCGTCCGCCACCCATCCTGCCGCCGCCCCACCCGGTGGCGACGGTACCCACACAGGGTCGGGCGGCAGCGAGAACAGCATCTCCTGCGGCAGCGCCGCGGGCTCCGGAGCGATCACCGGCTACTCCGTCTGCGTATCCTCCGCCGGGTTCGTCGCCCTTCAGGTGACCTTCAACGGCTCACAGCGCTTCCGTCACGCCTTCTTCAACACCGACGGCGACCCCTCGACCGGCTACCAGCTACCCCACCCGTCGCACGCGGCCCTCGGCGCCGACTACATGATCGAAAACGGCGTCCTCTACCGGAGCCGCTCAACCAGCTGGAAATGGACCAAGGTCGCGACCCACGGCACGCAGACGGTCAGCGGCTCCACCTACACCTGGACTCTGCCCCTGAGCGCGCTCGGCTCACCGACCGCGACACAACGGGTGGTATTCAACGCCGGAACCGACTACACGCCAGTGATCACCTTCAGCCCGAAGTAGCGCCTCCACGGGCCCCGTTGCTCAGCGCGTGGCGCCCGGCGGCGGGAGCGGAGCGATCTCGCGGTCGAAGAAGTCGGCGTACGTCTCTCCCCGCGCATAGAGCGCGTCGAAGCCCGCCGAGGTCTCCGCGATCAACTCCGGGTCGGTGTAGTGGTCGGCCCCGGCCGCGTTTCCGTCGCTGTCGTACCGCACCTCGAACATCGCCACACCGCCGAGGATCACCACCTCGGGGACATCGCGCCGCTTCTCGATGTCCGCGATCGTCCTGGCGTCGAGCAGCCGGATCCGGTCTCCCACCTCGACCCGCAGGCGAAGCACATGCAGTTCCCACTGCACATAGGGAGTCACCGGGAATTCCACCACGCGGAGGCGGCGCTGCATAACTCCGAGCCGGTCTACTTCCTCGACCTGCCGGACGTAGGCGTCGCGCCTCTCCTCGATGAGCGAAAGTGCCTCGTCCCAGCGCCCGGCCGCGAATGCCTCCCAGCTCGCGAAGCCGCGTTCCTTGAAATTCTGGCCGCGCTCCAGCTTGTTGAGACGGTCAATTCCACTCTTGAGGGTGCGGTAATACTCCTCGTGGTAATGAGGGCGGTCCAGGCGCGTCGAAATTCCGTGGGGGAATGAATCAAACATTGGGAATATCCGGTTTCGTCGCGATGAGCATGCTCCTGGGGATCACCACGAGCCGCTCGTCGGGGCCGATCGAGACTCCTGCGGGCAGTTTCGTGCCGAGAGAACTCGATAAGTCCCGTCCGATGATCGCTACATCGCCATTGCCCAGCTCCCACATGTCGGGGCAGTCGGGGGTGTCCGAGGTGACGCCCAGCTCCTGCGGCGATGTGCCGATCCGTCGCAGGAATGTCGTCTCCGGATCCGCTTCCCATGGTCTCGCCATGACCGCCTCCCTCTGTTCGGGCCCGAATGAACAACGCTATCAGCGTGAGTGAAAATGACGATCGGTTTTCGCACGGAATTCGAAAGAAACAGGCCATCTCGACCGAGTGGAACCTATGAGCGGTTTCCGCGCCCCCGGAATCGCGGTATCGACGCTCGGGGGTTCGCTGCGTAAAGTTGTGGCTGAGGCGCCTGAGTTCGAAGGTTCGAGGGTTCGAAGTGCCGAGGGTTCGAGGGTTCGAGGGGTTCGGGGGAGAGACGCATGGATCCGGAGATCAGCTCACTCGCTCAGAGCGGCGGAGCCACGTTGGTCACCTTGATGGCGACGGACGCCTGGCAGGCGGCCCGACAGGGATTCGTCGAGCTGTGGCGACGCGTGCATCCGCAGCGCGCAGAAGCGGTCGCCGCCGAACTGGACGCGGGCTGCACGGAGGTACGGGCCGCCGCCGCGACCGAGGACCACGAGGTACTGAGCGAGGTCCGAGCCGAGTGGCAGGGCAGGCTGCGCCGGCTGCTCGTCGCCCGGCCCGAGGCCGCCGCGGAGCTGCGCCGACTGCTGGACGAGATCGCGCCGCCGGCGCCGACGGCGGACGCGCCGGGCGATGGAGGCCGCCCAGACCGCCGGAATGACGGTCTCCGGGGCGGCGAGACGTCACGCCGAGGACAGCTGTGCCGCGATCTCCTTGACCCAAGTGCCGGTCCTAGACGGGTCGTTGAGGGAGTTGGCCCACTCGTCCTGGGTCATCCGGTGCTTGGCGGGGCCTGATTTGAGAGCGATGAGAAGGGCTCTGGCCGAGTCCCGCATCTCGGCCGTTGTGCTGCCGCTTCCCTTGATGTCCGGGCCCGCCGCCAGTCCGTAGAGTTTGCGCGCCATGGCCTCGCGCTCCCCGTTCTCCACCTTCTTCCAGAACTTCAGCGCCTCCTTCAGCGCGTCCTCGCGGGAGGCGGGCTCCGCCGGGGTCTCGTCCGCCGACCAGCGTTCGGGGTGGCGGGCCCCGTCGTAGCGCTTCTTGCCCGCGCGGCCCGCCTTGTACGCGGTGACGCCGAGGATGAGACCGGCCGCACCCGCGGCGAGGCCCCAGCCGACCGGGTTGCTCGCCAGTCCTGCCCCTCCCGCCGTGGCGGCGACCGCCGTGACGATGCCGCCCGCGGCCTTCGTGGACTCACCCACGGCGGTGAACGCCTGCTTGCCCAGCTTGTTGCGCTGCTTGCCGAGCGCGTACGTGTGCACCGTATCCATCGTGTTCACGTCTTCGGCGCGCCGAACGTCCCTGGCGGCGTTACGGGCGTCACCCATCGCCGCCCAGGCCGTATCGATGGCCTCGGACACGCGCTCCAGCCTGTCCGCGCCCTCGTGGCCCCAGTGGGTGTCCAGCGCGACGTACGCCTCGGCCGCGGCCCATTCGGCCTCCTGCCGCGCCTGGTTCAGCCGGGCCAGCGCTTCCGCGTCGGTGCGTTCGCCGGGCTTCGGGAGCCCCTTCAGGGCACGGTACTTACGGGCCGTCAGCCCAAAACGCCCCGCCGCACGGACGCCCTTGACCGCGCCGACCACACCGGAGCCGATACCGCTCGCCTCGCACGCTGTCGCGGCGTTCGCCACCTTCTGGGCCTTGGTCAGCTCCTTGGCGATATCGAGGACGTAACTCCCCGAGCTGGCGGCGCCGATGACCGCGTCGGCCGTTTTGGAGTTGGCCTTCTTGTCCGCTCCGTGGAAGGCGGCCCCGCTCTTGTGCTTCTTGGCGTCCTTCTTGGCTTTGACCGCCTCCATGCCACTGAGTAAGGCGCCGGCGCTCTCCGTGACGAGGTTCTCCGACGCGGCGGCGGTCCCCGAGGCGGCGGCGGAGTGTTTGAGGCCGCTGTTGACTGTGGCGGAGGCTTGCTGGGAGAAACCCGCGTTGGCAGGCACCTGGACGCCCTTGACGAAGGTGTCGATGAATTCGAGATGCGTCTTGAGCTTGCCGAGGGCCGCGGAGATCCGGTCGCGGTAACTCTTGGCCCCGTTACCAGCGTTGCTGCCCTCAGGCGCCGGCACCGTCCCCTTCCCCTTCCCCTTCCCCTTCCCCTTGCCCTGTCCCTTCCTCTCTCCCCCCGCTGCGTCCCTGGCACGCTGCACCGCCACAATCGCGGCGCGGTTGCCGGCACGGGACTGGACGTCGAGGAGGGCACGCTGAGCCGCATTTCCAGCCGAACTCCCGCCCCGCAGCAGCTGGGTTGGCGTCGGGGCAGCCACGGGCTGCCGGTGTGAGGTGCGGTGAATCGTGGTGCTCATGGACGTGCCTCTCCTGCGCCGGACCAGGGCGAGTGGAGAGTAGCCAGGCAGGGCTAACGGAAGGGGTGCAGCGAGAGAATTCTGCCTGGTCAGTTGGGGTGGGCCAGGGGCAGCGGTTCAGGAGCGGAGCCCAACTCGTGCCCGGCCTGAGTGCTCATGGGGCCTGGGACGGCTCGTGGTGGTCGGGGCTTCCGGCTGCCGGGGGCGCCGCTGCGCGGCAGCCGCCGCAGCACCCCGGTTCCGGGCCGCGGAAGGCGCGGTCGCAGCGGTCGCAGTTACGGAGGGGATGCCGGACGGCGCCCGCGGCGGCCGGCGCGCGGAACGGTGGCGGCGGTGGCAACTGATTGGTCAGGCGGTACGCCAGCAGAGCGGCCGGACGTCGCGGGCCGCCGGGTGGGAGGTCGGCGCTGAGGGCGTGGCATACGGCGGCGGGCGCGACGTCGCGCTCCAGCCAGGCCGCGACACCGGGGGCCAGATGGGCGGTGTCGCAGGCGGAGAGAAACAGCCGCGGGTCGTGGACGCGCAGGTCGGCGAGGACGGCGGTGGCCGCAAGGAGCAGATCCGGGGACGAGTAGCCGGGCTGGGGTACGTCGGGCAGGGGCGGCTTCTTGCGTGGCGCGGGACGGGCGGGCGCGGCGCACGCGTCAGAGGTCGCGGTATCCGCCGGGGCTGCCGGAGGCGCCTGCGGACGCGAGACACGGACCGACGCGGCAGCGGTACGAACCCCCGCCCCCGCCCTCGCCCCCGCCCCCGCCCTTGCCCCCGCCCCCGCTCCCGCCCCCGCGCTGCCACGGTGCCGGGCGGACGCGGGCTGGTTGCAGGAGATCGTACGGGTGACGATCCGGCCACCGGGGGTACGTTCGCGAAGCCGCCGCAGGTAGCCGTGGGCCTCAAGTTCCCGCAGCCCGGCGGCAATACGCGTCGGCCCCTCGGGAAACCGCCCCGCGAGGGTCTTGATATCCACACGAGCCCCGGTGGGCAACGACTGGATGTGCAGCCCGAGGCCCATGGCGACCAGCGACAACTTGTCATGCTGGGCGAGGTGGTTGCCGATCACGGTGAAGCGGACGGTGTGGCGGGAGTTGTCGTGCTCGATACCGGCGGGATGCACGTCCGGGGCAGGAGCGGCCGATGGCCGAACACCGGGACGCGGATTAGCCCGTGAGGGGCGCTGTCCGCCAAGTAAGCCAGACGAGGCGTGCGGGGGCGCGCTAATGTCGTGAGTATCCATCAGGAAGCTTGCTTCTTCCTCGTTGGTCAGGCCCTCGATCGGGATTCTGAGTCCCGGCCGGGGGCCGACGTATGTCTGCGGCGGTGTGCCTTTGTCACGCAGAGCGTAAGGCAGCCGAGGCACACCAAATCCACCAAAACCAGGGATGTTCACCCGCCCGAGTGACTGTGTGCGATGGGCGGGTGGGGTGGGGCTTGGTGGGGGTTCTTTCTCCTCTCAAGTCCTTGGAAAAGAGACCACCGGCCCCACCGAAACCCGACGGATCAAGTTCCGGTCGCCCACCCTCACCAGCCACCCCCACCATCCACCCCCACATCAAGTAATCAGAAAAATGCGTACGGTTACTGTCCGGCGCTTGTCCGGTGCTGTCTTGGCTGTCCGGACGGTTCCTACGGGTAGAGCGTGAGCGCGCCGAGGAACGGCGCGACCGGACAGGAGGAACGGGCGAATGTCGGTGGACGGCGAGGCGGAACGGCCCAGGGACGAGACGGACGAACCGGGTTGGGAGGTGGACCCGGACGACGAGTGGGGCGTGGCCGTCATCACCACGGTCGGACGGCAGTTGAAACTGCGCCGGGAGGCAACGGGAATGCGCACCGGCGAGTTCGGGAAGGCCGTCGGCTACAGCGAGGACATGGTCTACAAGATCGAAAGCGGAAAGCGCATTCCCCGGCAGGACTTCCTGACCAGGGCCGACGAGGTGCTGGGCGCGGAGGGGCTCATCGCGGCGACGTGGGAGGACGTCAAGAAGGTCCGGTACCCGAAGAAGGTACGGGCGCTGGCCAAGCTGGAGTCCGAGGCGGTCGAGATTGGACTGTACGAGTGCAACATCATCGCCGGGCTGTTGCAGACGCCGGAGCACGCACGAGCCGTGATCGCGGCAGCGCAGCCGCCGTACTCGCCGGGCGATGTGGAACGGATGGTGGCGGCGCGTCTCGCCCGGCAGTCGATCTTCGAACGCGACCCGGCTCCCGCGCTCAGCTTCGTCCTGGAAGAGGGGGTTCTGCGGCGTCCCATCGGGGGCACAATGGTCTGGCGTCTACAGCTCGAACGTCTGTTGGAGACAGGCCGATTGCACAACGTCGTGCTTCAAGTGATGCCGGCCCACTGCACCGCCCACTCCGGCCTGGACGGCAGGATTGAGATGCTGAAGTTCGCGGACGGCAGGGCCGTGGGGCGCTCCGATGGCGCGTTCAACGGCCGACCGACCTCCGAACTCAAACACTTGCGCATCCTTGAGCTGCGCTATGGCACCATCCGGGCTCAGGCGCTCTCGCCAGGGGAGTCGCTGGCCTTCATCGAGCAACTGCTGGGAGAAACATGATCCGCAAGACCACTGCCGGGGACGCCTCCGGGCTGGCGTGGTTCAAGAGCAGCTACAGCGGCGGCAACGACGGCACCTCCTGCGTCGAGATCGCGACCACCCCCGGCACCGTACACATCCGCGATTCCAAGAACCTAGAAGGCCCCCACCTGACCCTCGCCCCCGCCGCCTGGACGAACTTCGTCCCGTACGCCGTGGAAGCCTGACACCTCACCTCACCACGCCAACGTGTCAACGCCAACGTGTTCAGTCCGCGGAGCGCCCCTCGCGCTCGACGGTGCGGAACCGGCCGGGGGAGATGCCGTACTCGCGGCGGAAGATGGCGCCGAACGCGAACTCCGTGCACGAAGCAGGGCGCGAAAGCAATGACCGAGGCGACAGTTGAGAACCACTTCGACGCGACGCTCCCCGCCTACGAGCGGTGGGGCCGGCCGTGCTCGGAGCTGTTCTCATGGGCAGCGCTCGACGGAGCCGCACTCCCCGCCGGCGCGGCCGTTCTGGACGTATGCGCGGGGATGGGCGCCCTGGCAGTCCCGGCGGCCGAGCGGGGACACACCGTACTGGCGGTCGACACCACCCCGGCGCCGATCGGGCGCGCGAACGAGCGCCTGGAGCCGTACTCCCACGGCTCCGCCGAGGTGATGAACGCGCTGGACCTGAAGTACGGCGACAACGAGTTCGACGCGGCGTTCTCCGTGTTCGGGGTCGTGTTCTTCGGACCCGGAATCGGGAAGGTACTCACCGAGATGGTCCGGGTGGTACGACCGGGCGGCGTGACCAGCATCGTGAACTGGGCGACTCCCATGGGCGCGCTGTTCTTCCTCCCCGTGGCCCGGACAAGGAGACCAAACGTGCCACCGACGCTGCCGAGCAGGCATACCGCGCTGGCCTGGTGGGTGCTCGTTACCATGCGGTGATCGCGGTGATCGCGGTGATCGCGGTGATCGCGGTGGTCTCTGGGCTGATCGTCCAGGCGTCGTTCCTCGCGGTCATCGGTTTCGGCGGGGCGCTCGTCGCCACTGGCGCGCTGGATTTCGCTGCCCTGATCGCGTTCCTGCTGTATCTGTTCAACCTCGGGGCCGCCGCCGCAAGTCGTCCTGAAAGAAGTGGAGTTCGCCTACCGGGGTCGTTCCCATACCCTGAAGGGGACCAGTTTCACCGTGCCGGGCGGCGCCATCACTGCGATCGTCGGTTCATCCGGATCGGGAAAGACCAGGGTGTTCTCTCTCATCCAGCGCTTCTATGACATGGACGGCGGCAGCATCTGCCTGCACGGGACAGATATTTGCTTCCTCAGCCGCGCTGAGCTCCGACGTCGTCGCCTACGTCGAGCAGGACTCCCCGACGCTCGCGGGCACTCTCCGCGAGAACCTCCTCTACTCGGCGCCCGACGCCACCGATGAGGCCACTGCGGAGGTGTTGCGCAAGACCCTTCTCGATGAACTCGTCGCGGGACTCACGAACGGACTCGGTACCGAAGTGGGCTCGCGTGGTCTCGCGCTCTCCGGTGGCGAGCGCCAACGGCTCGCCATCGCACGGGTGTTGCTCCGCGAACCACAGGTTCTGCTGAGAGGAACGAGCTCTACCGCGAGCTTGCCGCGAATCAGCTGGCTGCCAACTGCTGATGAATCACGTAATCCCTGAGCTGGTCCGTCATCATCCGAACAGCTGGTGCTGGAAAGCCAGTTCTGGCAAAACTCAAGGAATCACCCCATGAAGGACACATCCCATCCCCCCATCGGGGACACACTCTTCGGTGAGATCACGGTCCGACAGGATGGTCAGGAACGCTTGGAGGTCGAGGGCGAGGGTATTCCCCGCGTGGCCATCGAGCGTGACCTTGAGTCGGAGGTGGACCCGCAAACCGCCATTGGTACGCGGGATCCGTCCTTCCTGGCCATGACGATCGACGGCAGAGAGGTGGTGCTGAAGCCGGCCAAGGGCCGTTTCGCCAGGCGTTCGTACCGGGTGGACGTGGAGTACGACGGGGCAAGATACTGCTTGGTCCCGGATTCCGTTCCCAGCAGTCGGCTGACCCGCGACGGTACGCACCTCGGTGATTTCATGTCCGACGGCGATGAGATCGTCATCGCCGAGTGGTTACCGGACGTCGATATCCGACCCGCGGACGCGGCGGTCGGATACGCCTTGGCTTCGGCGTTCGGCACCGGTGGCCAGCCCATGTGGATGATGCTCGTTGACGGCGTGAGCGCCGCGCTCCCCTCGTAACGTACGGGGGAGGCCGGCATCGGTGCGGGGCATGCCTCGAACGGATTCCGCGGTACGCCCAGCCGCGGTCCCGCATACAGAGAAGTCCCCACCGGGCCCGGCTGGTGGGGACTTCGTCGATGTCAGACGACGCTGCGGGATGCGACCCGAAGGCTCCTGATGTCGTCCGAGTAGAGGTGAGAGACGATTGCGGCCTCGAACCGTGACTTGAGGTGAAGCTTGCGCACGATTGAGGCGGACTGCTGGCCAGGAAGATCGCTGTCAGCTTGTTGCACCCTTGATATCAACTTCGTGCCAGCGGCGCTGGTGAACCGACGACTCCCAAGAGACCCGGGAAACGAGTCAGGGACCCGACCCGCGATGCGGATCAGGCCCCTGACCTGGTCTTACGGCTGTCGGGGTGGCGGGATTTGAACCCACGACCTCTTCGTCCCGAACGAAGCGCGCTGCCAAGCTGCGCTACACCCCGATGTCGCTCGTCTCGCTGCGACATCGATTACTTTAGCCCACCGCTGGCCGGAGACGAAATCCGGTTTCGGGGCCGTGGCCGGGGGCAGGGGTGACGTCCGTGACGGGGCCGGGGCAGCGCCGTGGCCCGGGTCAGGGGCGCGCCGTCAGGGTCAGGAGGGTGACCTCGGGGGGGCAGGCGAAGCGGATCGGGGTGTAGCGGTTGGTGCCGCAGCCCGCCGAGACGTGGAGGTAGGCGGTGTGGCCGGCGGCCTCGTGGGTGGAGAGGCCCTTCACGCGGTCCGTGTCGAGGTCGCAGTTGGTGACCAGCGCCCCGTAGAAGGGGATGCACAGCTGGCCGCCGTGGGTGTGGCCCGCCAGGATCAGCGGGTAGCCGTCCGCCGTGAAGGCGTCCAGGGAGCGCAGGTACGGGGCGTGGACCACGCCGATCGAGAGGTCGGCGTCCGGGTCGGGGCCGCCCGCCACGCGCTCGTACCTGTCGCGCTTGATGTGCGGGTCGTCCACGCCGGTGAAGGCGATCTCGCGGCCGTCGAGCTTGAGCCGGCCGCGGGTGTTGTTGAGGCCCACCCAGCCCGCCGCGTCGAACGCGTCGCGCATCGGCTCCCACGGGTTGTGGACAGCGGCGACGGCGGGGGCGTTGCCGTTCAGGCCGTGGCGGCCCTGGGCCCTCTCCATGAGGTAGCGGGCCGGGTTGCGCAGCTTCGGGCCGTAGTAGTCGTTCGAGCCGAAGACATAGGCGCCAGGGAACTCCATCAGCGGCCCCAGCGCGTCCAGTACCTCGGGCACGGCGTCCGGGTCCGAGAGGTTGTCGCCGGTGTTGACCACGAAGTCCGGCCGGAGCCCGGCCAGCGACTGGAGCCAGCGCCGCTTCTTGCCCTGCCCGCTCACCATGTGGATGTCGGAGACCTGGAGAACCCGCAGGTCCCGCATGCCGCGCGGCAGCACCGGCACGGAGATCCTCCGCAGCCTGAACGAGCGGGCTTCGAATCCGGCGGCGTAGGCGACACCGGCGACGCCGGCCGCAGCGAGACCAGCGGTGATTTTCAGGGGAATCCCGTAGCGTGCGCGCATGCGCCCATCGTCGCAGACTCCTACGGGCGGGTAATCCGCGGGCGGGCCCGGCACCGCACCTGCCACACTTGCCCCATGACCAGCCTCAAGTCCAAGCTGAAGGAAGACCTCACCGAAGCCATCAGGGCGCGCGACGAGCTCCGCTCCGCCACGCTCCGGCTGACCCTCACCGCGATCACCAAGGAGGAGGTCGCGGGCACCACGCCGCGCGTGCTCTCCGACGACGAGGTGCAGAAAGTGATCGCCCGGGAGTCGAAGAAGCGCCGTGAGGCGGCGGAGGCGTTCGCGAAGGGCGGCCGTGCCGAGCAGGCCGAGCGGGAGAAGGCCGAGGGCGTGCTCCTCGACGCGTATCTGCCGCAGCAGCTGAGCGACGAGGAGCTGGGCGAGATCGTCGCCCAGGCCGTGAGCGAGGCGAAGGCCGCCGGCGCCGAGGGGCCGCGCGCGATCGGTGCCGTCATGAAGATCGTGAACCCGAAGGTGGCCGGCCGCGCGGACGGCGGCCGGGTCTCCGCGGCGGTCAAGCGCACGCTCGCGGGCTGAACCGAAGGCATCCCGCGCGGCAGGTACGCCGCCGGGCATCCGCGGCAGGTACGCCGCCGGGCATCCGTGCGGCAGGTACGCCGCCGGCCCGGCCCTGTGCGGCGCGGTTCCGTATCATCCCGTTCTGTCTGGACCTGTCCGTACGTCGCGAGCGCAGCGCGCGGGGCGAGGCGCAGCACGCGCCCCGCCCCGCGCACACCTCTTTTAGTAGTACGGCGTGCAGACCTTGGATCCGCTCGACGGGATCGCGCAGGCCCGCATCTTCGACGTGGACGGGTTGTAGTACATCGGGGTCCGGGTGACGTACGAATTCGTGTCGATCTTCGCCGTCCAGGCGCTCGCCCCGGCGGCCGTCGAGCCCAGGTTCGTCGTACAGGACGTCCCCGCGCTGTTGCAGCGCTCCACCGTGATCCGGTAGCTCGGCGAGCTGGGCACGAGTCCTACGTATCCGATCCGGCCCCAGCTGTACTGGTCCCCGTCGGTCTTGCCCCAGCGCAGTTCGATGTAGGTCGAATTCCCGAGGTCCTCGTAGTACGTGGTGACGGGGCCGGACTGCCACGTCTGGATGTTGGGGTCGTGGCCGTCACACCCGGAACCCGCGCAGGCGGCGGCGTAGGCCGAACCCGGGGCCGCGACGCTCAGCGTGAGTGCCGCCAGAAAAGTGCCGAACAGGACCCCTGCTCCTGAGCTGCGCAGTTTCATGTGTCTCCCCTGTTTTTTGACCATGAACGATCACAACGGGCGAGACTCTCGCAGGGGCGGGGCCGCCCTGTACAGATGCTCGGGCAGGTTGGCGCGAAAACGACGGCGGCGGGGGGGGGTGGGGGGGACCCCCCCCCCCCCGCCGCACCGAAAAAACCCAAATACAAACCCAGGAGAAAACCCCGCCCGGAAAACCGATCTAGGGAAAAGACAACGAGTTAAAACACTAAAAAAAAACTCGATG
>NZ_JBFBEZ010000023.1:0-141833 GCF_040701725.1 Streptomyces sp. NPDC093109 | reverse complement strand
CTCCGTCGCGTCGGCTGCGCCGATTCCGCTGCGCTCCACCCCTGACACCCAACCCTCCAGCGCAAGTGCAGCTTTTCGGGAGGGGCGGCCGGGGGGGGAAGGGGGGCCCAAGAGGTCCGCCTGTCCTGCCACTCGACTCAGGGTCCGGCGGGCCGGTGGGCCCTGCGGGGCTGCGCAGCAGTTGTACGGGGCGGCCCGACACCGGCTCGGCGGCCGACCGTCCGCCGCTTGCTGAGACTCATGCCCCGCTGGGCACCGTTGCGTTGTGGTGCCCGGAAGGTGGGCGGCGCCCGCTGTCCGGTCGGGGTCCTCGGGCCGGTCCGGGGGTCTCCCGGCGGTGTCCGGGAGCGGGGAGTGCGACGGTAGAGCCGCTTTTGGGCACGTCAGACGGCTACAGCGTCACAGCCCTCGGGATCAAGCACCCCACCCCCACCAACATGCCCCATATACCCCACTATGACGGGGCGTTGGGGCTCACCCGCCAGGGGTCATGTGTCCTGGAGTGCACAAGCCGCACTCCAGGACACATTCACAGCCCCGGGCGCCCCGACGGTGGACGGGAGAGGAGAGCGCCAGCACCGTCGCTTCGTGGCGGACGGCCCGGCGCTCAGATACCTCCCATGCGCCCGTAACACCGGGAATCGGCCGGACAGGTCCCCTCAGATGCGGGTTACGCACTCCAGGACACAAGAACTCCCTCCGGGAGCCCACTCGTCGCCACACGAGTCCCAGCAGCCCCTACTCCCACTCCACGGTGACCAGCGGGCATGAGTCTCAGCAAACAGCGGACCGCCGGCCGCCGAGCCTGTGCCGAGTCCCCCCACTCCTCTGCCGCGTGGCCCCGCAGGGTCCACCGGGCCGCCGGCCCCTGAGCCGAGTGGCAGAACAGGCGGACCTCATGGGCCCCCCTCACCCCCCGGCCGCCCCTCCCGATAAGCCGCACTTGCGGCTCCGGGACAGGTGTCAAGGGTGACCGAAGGTCATCGCGCAGCGACGCGACGCAGGAGCGCCCTTTACACCTGTCACGGAGACGCGACACTCACAGCAGGAGGGGCGGCCCCACGTCCACGACCTCCGCCACCGACCTACCCCACTCAGCGCCGCCCTGACCCGCACCCGACAACCCACGGCGACCAGCGACCAGCGGGCCCCGGGCTGCGCGCCTACGCGACGAAGTGGTTGGGCTCTCCCGCTTGATCAGCCAGTGGCACGCCCAAGTGGTCGTGCCACGCGCGGTGGCCGGTGGCGGTGATGGCTAGCGCGCGGGTCGTGCCGATCCGGGTGACCCATCCGGCGGTGAGCGCGTGGCCGCACAGGGCGGCGCCCACGGCGCCGGCCAGGTGGGGGCGGCGCTCGGTCCAGTCCAGGCACGCACGTACCAGCGGCCGGCGTGAGTTGCTCGGTACGGTGATGCCGACCTCGGCCAGCCAGGCCGCGCCCGCGCCGGTCAGCCTCGGGTCGGGCCCCAGCTCCAGCAGCCCGCGCCCGACCATCGCGTCGGTGATCGCCAGCGCAACGGCTCCGGCCAGGTGGTCGTAGCACAGCCGCGCGCGGGCGAGCGCCTGTTGGCGGCCGGAGGCCGACAGCGATCGCGGTGGGGCGACCCGCTGCGGGGCCAGCGCGGCGAGGCTCTCGATCAGCTCGATCACGCGGCGGTCGGCCACCCGCACGTAACGGTGGCGGCCCTGCCGCTCCTCGGCGAGGATTCCCCCGCCGACGAGCATGTTCAGGTGCGATGTGGCGGTGGAGGGCGCGACCCCGGCGTGACGCGCAAGCTCGCTCGCCGTCCACGCCCGGCCGTCGAGCAGCGCCAAGCAGAAGGCGGCCCGGGTCCCGTCGGCCAGCAGCCCGGCCACGGCCGCCAGGTCCACGCCCACGTCCTGACCTGCGCGTTCCATGTCCATACCCCGATTGTCGCCGACTTCGGTTCGACCAAAGCCCCCGCTGCTCCGACAGCGGTTCGCTTTACACCCCCTGCACCTCCCGCACCTCCCGCACCCCCTACTCCTCCGGCAGTTCCACGATCACCAGCGTGCCCCTGCTTCCCGCACGTACCGCATGCGTGGCTCCCGCCGGCACCATGAACAGGCTGCCCGCCCGTACCGACACCGGCGCACCGTCCACCTCCAGCTCCAGTCGGCCATCCAGGACCAACAGAGCCTCGGGGGCCCGATGACGCTCTTCCCCGACCGGTAGTTCGTCCATGCGCAGCACCTTCACGCAGGTAGCCCCCACCGTGCCCAGCACACGCGAGCTCCACGCCTCCGGCAGACCGGCCGCCGTCTCCACAAGGTCGATCGCGCTCATGGCACACCCCTCCTACGGACCCGGTCGGTCATGCCGAAACGGCCCGCGCGTAAGAACAATGGATGCCCCGAAACCTATCTGACCTGCGGAAACAAGTGGTCGACCGTTTGGCAAAACCCGCCGACCAGCCACTCCCTCCCCCATCACCCCCCATCCCCCCCGTCGCTCCCCATTGCTCCCTTAAATTACCCTCAAGTCTTCAACTGAGGTAGTTTAGGGATATCAAGGTGCTCGTCCGGTGGACGCACCACTCAGGACGCACGGGACGGGTCGACTCATGGCGCGGCAGCTCTATTACTCGGTGGATCAGGTGGCGGAGCTGCTCGGGCTGCACGTCAGGACCGTGCGGACCTATATCCGGGACGGACGGCTGCGGGCGACCCGGGTCGGGCGGCAGTACCGGATCACCCATGAGGATCTTGAGGCGTTCACCGGCATCGCCGCGCCGCCGACCGCCGCTCCCACGCGCCATGCCGAGGTGTCCGCCATCGTGCAGGTCGACGCGGTCGACACCGACGCGGCTATCCGGCTGACCAATACGGTCATGGCCACCATCCACGGGCAGCGGCAGCAGGACGGCGGCCGGCTGCGGGTGGAGACCGTCTACGACGAGGAGCGGGCGGCCCTCAAGATCATCATCCTGGGCGGTCTGGATGTCACCGCCGACCTGCTGAAAGTCATCGACACGCTCATCGAGGACCGGGAGTAGAACCTCACGTCCTCACTACGGAAGGTGCGTAGCCCTCCCATGCCCGACACTCTTCAGTACCTCGCGGACACACCCGTGCTGGTCTGCGCGCCGGACGGCGCACCGCTGCGCGACGAGTACGGCGCGACCGATCTGATCGGCGAGGGGTACGGACTCGGCGCGGCCTGGGTCGCGATACCCGAGAGCCGGCTGGCCGACGACTTCTTCCGCCTTCGGACGCGCGTCGCCGGGGACATCGTCCAGAAGTTCGCCAACTACCGGCTGGGGCTGGCCGTTGTCGGGGACATCACCCGGCACACCGACGTCAGTCCGGCGCTCCAGGACTTCGTCCGCGAGAGCAACCGGGGTACCCAGCTGTGGTTCCTGCCCGACCTCGACGCCCTGCGTACCCGGCTCGGCTGATACGGGCCTGACGTGCCCCCGGACGGCCCGGAGCGCTCAGGCGTCCGGGTCGTCGTCGGTCGGCGCAGGGATCGCGCGTGGACGCAGGACCATCAGCGAGTCCTCCAGGGCAGCCACCATGGCGAAGGGGAACCGGTCGACCTCAAGGCAGAGTGCGACGTCATCGGGATGGACTCCCTGACGCACCCCCTCGGTCAGTTCGCCGGCGGCGCGCGACTCGGCGGCGCGGCGGACGAAATCGGCGGCGTTCGTCCCGGTCTCCTCGGTGACCAGCCGGTCGATGTACTGAGCACAGGCCAGATCCTCATCGGCCTGACCGTCCTCGCCGGTGACCACGTACGTGACGCTGCCACTGCCACCGTCGCGCGCCCGCAAGACCGCCGCCGTCGCCTCCGCCACCGCGAAGCTCGCGCACAGCACCAACGGCGCGTCCTTGACCGCGAGCGCGCCGACCGTCCCCGCCGTCGTCTTCTGCACCACCGTCCGTCCGCCCAGGTCAAGCGAGCGCAGCAGACCCGGCGAGTTGACGGCGTCGAACCCGGGCGCGGGCGGACCGTCCTTGAGCGCCACCCAGTCCGGATGGCGCGCCTTGAGCGCCAGCGCCTCGTCCAGCGACCCGGCGAGAACGATCTTCTCCGCACCCCGGCCAAAGGCCCAGGCAGCCACCGTAAAAGCGCGCATGACGTCGACCACGACCGCCACGGACGGGACTTCGGCGAGATCAGCGATACCAAGGAATCGAGCATCCATTCCGGCATGATCGCGCACGCCCCACCCCAGCCAACCCAGCGGGGTCACCGGCCGCTCCGCCCGGAGCGGCCGGAGCGGCCACGCACCGTGAACGCATCGGAGCGTTGAACGTGGGGCCGCCCCTCCCCCACAACCCGCGCCACCCACCCACACCACTCAGCGTTGCCCTGACCCGCACCTGACACCGGCGACAACCCCACAGCGACCTGCGGGGCACATCAGCGGAACCGAGATGTCCCTGGGGGAGACTGGAGCACGTGCGAAGCGAAGAGACACTTTTTGTCGGGGGGCCGCTCGACGGTCGCGTGCTGCCTGTGCTGACCGGGGCCACCGGGCAGCCTCCCAAGTGGTACGAGGTGCCCGTGCCGGACGCCGGGGGCGGGCCGCCGACCGTGTTCGCGTACCAGCGGGTGCCCGCCGGGGTCAGTAAGCGGCTCGGGATTCCGCGCGGCTGGCGGTACGAGTACGTACCCGAGGGGCGCGTACGGGAGCCGCTGAGGTGGCCGTGGTCGAAGTCGGCGCCGAAGCCCGAGTCGGAGCCGAAGCCCGAGCCGAAGCCCGAGCCGGAGTCGGAGCCTCGTCGCTCGGAGGAGTGATGCCGTTGCGCCACTTCGCCTATTAGTGCGTTATTCAGACGGGCGGGCGCTCCTCCTCGCCGCATCATCCCGTAGGGCTGGACTCACCGGTCCGCAAACGGAGGTGATGGCATGTCAGGCAGAGCGCTGCGAGCCGTCTGCACCAGGGCGGTGGTACTGGCCACCGTGACCGTCCTGGCATACGGCGTGCCGCTCGCCCCGTACGCCACCGCGGAGCCCATCCCTCTGCCCGGGGAAGCCCTGCCCGGGGAGGCCGCCTCCGCAGAGGCACCTGAGAGCGCGCCCGACAGCCCGCCCGACAGTGCTCCCGACGCCGCGCCCACCAGCGTCTCCGCCCTCCTCGGCCGCCTCCAGCGCCTCTACCAGGACACCGAGGAAGCCACCGAGACGTACAACGCCACCGCCGTCGCCCTGGACCGGCAGCGCGCCGAGACCAAGAAGCTCACCGCCGACCTCGACCGGGCGCGGGCCGCGCTCGCCCTCAGCCGGGGGGACGCCGGGGAGCTGGCGCGGGCGCAGTACCGGGGGCAGTCGGAACTCTCCGGCTATCTGCGGCTGTTGCTCGCCCGCGACCCGCTGAGCGCCATCGACGAGAGCTATCTGCTGGAGCGCGCCGCGCGTGACCGGGCCGCCGCGATGACCCGGCTGGCGAGCGGCGAGAAGCGGGCCGCCGCCCTGGCGGAGGCCGCCCGTACGGCGCTCGACCAGCAGCAGGCCCTCGCCACGCGGCAGAAGAGGCAGCGGGACATGGTCACCTCCCGGCTCCGGGAGGTCGAGAAGCTGCTGGCCTCCCTCAGCGGCGCGCAGCTCGCGGCGGTGACCGCGCTGGAGCTGGACGTGACGGACAAGGCCCAGCGCGAGCTGATCGGTTCCGGTGCCCTGGGGGCCGCGGGAGCGCCGGGCGCGCCCGGATCCCCCGCCACAGGCACCGGCACCGGCAGCACCACCGGCACCACCAGCGCGAGAACCCCCTCCGCCGCCGGCGCCGCCGCCCTCGCCTACGCCGTCGACCAGATCGGCAAGCCCTACGAGTGGGGCGCCGAGGGGCCCGACTCGTTCGACTGCTCCGGGCTCACCTCGCGCGCGTGGGCGCGCGCCGGGCGCGAGGTCCCCCGTACCAGCCAGGAGCAGTGGAGCGAACTCCCCCGGGTCTCGCTGCGCGAGCTGCGCCCCGGTGATCTGGTGGTCTACTTCCCGAAGGCCACCCATGTCGCGATCTACCTCGGCGACGGCATGGTCATCCAGGCGCCGCGCCCCGGCGCCCTCGTCAAGGTGTCGCCCATCGCGGCGAATCCGCTGCTCGGTGCCGTACGGCCGGATCCGGCGGACGCCGCCCAGGACCCGGCCTCGTACACGCCGCCCACGCTGCCCGAGGGAGCCATGGACGGCTCCGACACCGGTTACGGCAAGGAGAGTTGAGCCGTCGTCAGTTGTCCGATACCGACGACGACGCCGACGCCTCCACCTCCGCCAGGTACGCCGCCATCTTCTGCTCGTCGAAGAAGTAGTGCCCCAGGTCCGACGGATCGTCGAACGCGTTCACGAACCGGTCCGCGATCCCCTGGTGCTGGATCCCCGCCGCGAGCATGTCGACGACGTGCTGCTTCGGCGGGACGAGCATCGCCTCGGTCCACCGCACGCCGTGCTGCGCCGTGTGCCAGTAGCGGTCGAACGCCGACTGCATCCACGCCCCGTCGAACTCCTGGTCGCCGTGCTCGACGATCGAGGCGAGATACGACGCGGCGCACTTGGCCGCCCCGTTGGAACCCTGGCCGGTGATCGGGTCGTTGGCGACGACGACATCCGCGACGCCCAGGACCAGGCCGCCGCCCGGCAGCTCCCCGATCGGCTTGCGTACGGTCGGCGCGAAGCGGCCCGCCAGCGTGCCGTTGGCGTCCGTCAGCTCGGCCTTGGTGGCGCGCGCGTACTCCCACGGCGTGTGGCGCTCCATCAGCTCCAGCGTGAGCGACAGGTGCAGCGCGGGGTCCTTGACGTCCCCGAAGACGTCGAACGGGCCGCCCGGTACGCCCGCCAGGAAGACGATGTCCGCGCGCCCCGACGTGGTGAGCGTCGGCATCACGAACAGCTCGCCGATGCCCGGCAGGATGTTGCAGTAGAGCGGGTCGAGGTCCGGGTGCTCCGCGCGCCGTTCGAGACCGTGGACGTAGCTCACGGAGAGGGCCCGCTGCGGGGCGTCGAACTTCGAGCGGGCGGCGTCGCGGCCGAACATCGAGACCAGCTCGCCCTTGCCCGCCGCGACCATCACCAGGTCGTACGTACGGGCGAAGTAGTCGAGGTCCGAGACAGCCGCGCCGTGGATGACCACCTGACCGCCGCGCTGCGCGAACGTCTCCATCCAGCCGGCCATCTTGACGCGCTGGTCGACGGACTGGGCGTAGCCGTCCGGGCGGCCCATCCAGTCGATGGCCCGGGTCGCGTCGGGTCCACCGACCGAGACGCCGATGCCCTCGATGGGGGCCGTCTGGGACTCCCAGAAGTTCAGCCGGAGGTCCCGCTCGATCTGTAGCGCGCTCGCGAACATGACCTGGGTGGACATGACCCGCCCGGTCCGGATCTCGTCCGCCGTCCGGCTGGACATCAGGGTGACCTCGTACCCCCGTGACTGGAGGCCGAGCGCGAGCTGGAGGCCGGACTGACCGGCTCCGACGATAAGTATCTTCCGCATGGCGGGTTTCTCCGTTGCGTATGCGTCACTGGTACGGCCTGCGTCACTGGTGCAGCCTGCGTCACTGGTACGGCCCGCGTCACTGGTACGGCCCGAGCCTGCGCGCCCGGGCCCGGGCCGACGGCTACTCCGGAGAGGCGTCGAGCGCGTGCCGCACCAGCGCGAGCAGCGACTCGACGGCCGTGTTCCGTTTACGTGCGTCCATGATCAGTACAGGCACGGTGGGCGGAATCGTCAAGGCGTCGCGCACATCGTCCGGTTGGAAGGTGGGCGTGCCGTCGAAGTGGTTGACCGCGACAACGTACGGCAGTCCGCAGCTCTCGAAGTAGTCGAGCGCCGGGAAGCAGTCGGGCAGCCGTCGGGTATCGGCCAGTACGACGGCGCCGATCGCACCGCGCACCAGGTCGTCCCACATGAACCAGAAGCGCTGCTGGCCGGGCGTGCCGAAGATGTACAGCACGAGGTCGTCGTCGAGCGTGATCCGGCCATAGTCCATCGCCACGGTCGTGGTGGTCTTCCGGGGCGTCGCACTGAGATCGTCGGTCTCCGTGCTGGCCTCGGTCATCATGGCCTCGGTCTGGAGCGGCTCGATCTCGGAGACCGCCCCGACGAAGGTCGTCTTGCCGACGCCGAACCCGCCCGCGACCACGATCTTCGTGGCGATCGGGGCGCGGGTACGGTTCAGCTGCCACGCCTTGAGCTCTTCCTCGGTGGCGACGTCAGAGACGGCGGAGTCCACTCAGCACCCTTTCCAGCAGCGCGTTGTCGGGCTTCCCGGTGCGCTGACCGGTCCCGTACACACGGATCTTTCCCTGGTCGGCGAGGTCGCTGAGCAGCACTCTGACCACCCCCAGCGGCATCTTCAGCAGCGCGGAGATCTCGGCGACGGTGCGCATGCGCCGGCACAGCTCGACGATGGCGAGCATCTCGGGCATCACCCGGGATCCTGCGCCGCCGTCCGTCAGCTCTCTGCGTTCGTCTCCCGCTTCGAGGGCGGCGACGAACGTCTCGACCAGCAGAACGTGGCCGAAACGGGTCCGTCCGCCGGTGAGCGAGTACGGGCGCACCCGGGCGGGCCGCCGGTCTCCGCCTCGTACGGGCAGCGGAATCGGCGGCAGCGGAATCGACGGCTCCGCGCCGGGCGTCATCGTGCGGCCTCCATGGACGTGCGCAACTCGTCGCGCAGTTCGGGCGTGAGCATGTGCCCGGCCCGGCCGACGAAGAGCGCCATGTGGTAGGCGACGACGCTCATGTCGCAGTCCGCCGTGGCGTGCACTCCGAGGAGCGATCCGTCGCTGATCGACATGACGAAGACGCTGCCGTCGTCCATGGCGACCATGGTCTGTTTGACGCCGCCGCCGTCCATCAGCTTGGCCGCGCCCAGGGCGAGGCTGCCGATTCCCGAGACGATGGTCGCGAGGTCGGCGCTGGAGCCGCGCGGGCCGTCTCTGCGGGTCTCGTTGACGGTGGTCGCCTCGGCGTGCTGCCCCGGGTCCGAGGAGAGCAGCAGGAGTCCGTCGGACGAGACGACGGCGACCGCGTGTACCCCTGGCACCTCCTCGACAAGGTTGGTCAACAGCCAGTGCAGGTTGCGGGCTTCGCTACTCAGTCCGAATGTGCCGGTCGCAGTCAACTGCGTGCCTCCTCGACTGTCTCCCCCGTTACATCGATGTCTAGCCCCGGCCGGTCCCGCGGCGCTGTGCGCCCCGGAACGCCGGTTTCCCGCTGATGCTGATGGCGGTTCTGGTTCTGCGTCTGGTCGCGCTGGTCGGGCTCATCCGGTCCGGCCCCTTCGTTGCTGTCGTCGCGTTCGGTCAGCTCCGCCTCGACATCGCGCCGGCCGTCCAGCGCTCCCTGGTGGAAGCCGCCGAGGCGGCGGCGCAGGGCCTCCGCGTCGACGCTGCCGGTACGGCCGGTGGGTGCCTCGGAGGACTTGACAACCTTGGGGGTGCGCTTGGGCAGGCCCTTGTCGGTGATGCGTTCCGCGGGCCCGTCGGCGGCGCCGTACGCGGGGGCCGGGGCGGGGGCGGCGGCGTGTTCGGTCCGCTCGGGGGCTACGGGGCGCTCAGGCAGCCGCTCGGTCCGCTCGGGGGCCGCCGGGGCCTCTGCGACCTCTGTGACCTCTGTGGCCGCAGGGTCCTCCAGGGGCTCGGGCAGCCGCATGACGAACGTGTCCTGGTCGCGGGCGCGCGTGTGCTCGGCCGCCGCCTTGGCCGCGGCTTCCGCTTCCTCTTCCGCCTTGGCCGCCGCCTCTGCCTTCGCCTTGGCCTTTGCCTTCGCTTCAGCGTCCGCCCTGGCTTCGGCCTCAGCCTCAGCCTCGGCCGCCGCCGCGTCCTCCGCCTCGGCCTTCCGTATCGCGGCCTCCGCGGCGGCCACCATCGGGTCCGTCTGCGAACGCCTCGGCAGCGCACGGGATGCGACCTCCGCGGCCACCTCCGCCTGCGCGTCGGCCGAAGCCACGGCGGGAGCGGTCGCCGGAGCGGGCGCCGGAGCAGGAGCCGCGGCGGGCGCCGCCTGCGCCTGCGCCACCTGCGCCTGCGCCACCTGCGCCTGCGCAGCCTTCACGGCCCCCGCCGCCCGCGCCGGCTTCCGCCGGGGCGTGGTGGCCGTCGGCGGCGCGGGGAGCAGCGCGCGCGGCAGTACGACGACGGCTGCCACCCCGCCTTGCTCGTGCTCGCGCAGCTCGATCTCGACGCCGTGGCGCGCGGCGAGCAGCGCCGCGACCCGCAGTCCGAGCCCCTCGCCCTCCACCGAGCCCGCGCCGCTGCCGTACGCGGCGCGCGTCGGCTCCTCGCGGTCCTCGGGGCTCTCCGGCTCGGCGAGCCGCTCGTTGAGGTGGGCGAGCCGCTCGGCGGACATGCCGATGCCCTGGTCCTGTACGGAGAGCATCACCTCGCCGCTCTCCAGCAGCCAGCCGGAGAGCTGCACCTGAGCCTCCGGCGGCGAGAACGACGTGGCGTTCTCCAGCAGTTCGGCGAGAAGGTGGCTGAGGTCGTCGGCGGCGAAACCGGCCACCTGCGTGTGCGTCGGCAGCGAGTGGATGGTGACGCGCTCGTACCGTTCGATCTCGCTGACCGCCGCGCGCGCGACATCCACCAGCGGTACGGGTCCCGTCGAGCCGTGGCCGTGTTCGTGGCCCGCGAGGACCAGCAGGTTCTCGCTGTGCCGGCGCATGACGGTGGCCATGTGGTCGAGCTTGAAGAGGGTCGCGAGCTGCTCGGGGTCCTGCTCGCGGTCCTCCAGGCCCTCGATGACGCCGAGCTGGCGCTCCACGAGGCCGAGGTTGCGCAGCGAGAGGTTGACGAAGGTGTGGTGGACGGTGTGGCGCAGCCGCTGGAGCTGGGCGGCGAGTTCGGCGGTGCGCTCCTGGAGTTCGGCGCGCCGGTCGGCGGCCTCCTCGCGCGCGCCGATCAGGTCCGTACGGTCGCCGGTCAGCTCCTGGGTGCGGGAGGAGAGGTCGAGCAGCTTGCCGTGCAGGCTGTTGATGGACCGTACGACCTGGGCGAACTCGTCGTTGCGGCCGGTGAAGCGGATCGGCTCCTCGGTCGCGGGCGCGGCGGAGACCCGGGCGGCGCCGATCCGGACGACCGCGAGGGGCCTGGTGAGGGTGCGGGCGACGGCGGTGGAGATGCCGATGGCGACCAGCATGCAGCCGCCGAGCAGCGCGAGGGAGATCTCCAGGGCGGTGACGTCGTCGTCGCGGAGTGCGGCGATCCGCTCGACCTGGGCGGAGCCGAGACCGGAGGCGACACCGCGCATCTGGTCGATCCGGGCGGAGAGCGCGGATTCGACCTTCTCCGGATCGGCCTCGCGGTCGGAGTCGGAGAGTTCGGGCCGGTCGGTGAGCCGGGCCAGATACGACTCGGCGGTCTTGACGTCGGGGCCGGTGACGGTGTCGGTGAGGGAGGCGCGGGCGGTGGCGCCGGCGGTCTGGTCGAAGTCGGCGAGGGCGGCGAGTTCGCGGACGCGGGACTTCTGGGCCTCGGCGCTGAGTTCGTCGCGCAGCCGGTCGTACTTCTTGCTGTCCGCGTCGGCGCTCGGCTCCACGAGGAGGCCCGTGATCGGGTCGTACTCGGGGGTGGGGTCGGTGGGTGACGGCACGGCGAGCGCGGCGAGCAGCAGGCCCCGGGTGGCGGACGCCTGGTCGGCGGCGCGGCCGAGGGCGGCGGGGGCGCGGGTGGCGTCGGCGCCGTCGGCGGGGGCCTTCGCGGCCAGCTCGTCGGCGAGGGCCTGGAGCTTGTCGATGACCTCGGAGTACGCGCGGTACGCCTCCAGCGCGGAGCCCTTGCCGGTGAGGGCCGTACGGCGGAGGGAGGGGACGGTGCCGAGATCACGCAGCAGGCCGGCCGGGGCTGACCCGGCGGCGCGTATCTCGTTGATCTGGCGGTCGACGCGGGCGCTGCGGGTCTTGGTGATCTGGCGCTTGCCCTTGTCGCCGGAGGATCCGCTCCCGGTCGGCTGCTCCTCGCGGCCCGCCGCGATGTAGACGACGACCTCGTCGCGTTCGTCCGCGAGGGAGTGGGAGAGCGTGATGGCCTGCTGGTCGAGTTCGGCCAGGGTGACCAGGTTCTGGGCGTCGTTGAGGTCGGCGGAGGCGCGCAGGACGGCGGGTGCGCCGGCCGCGCCGACGGTCACGCCGACCAGGGCGACGCCGAGGACGAGCCGGTTGCGTACGCGGGCGCGGCGGCCCTTGCCGGCCTGGGGCGCGGCGGGCGCGGCAGGGGAGAGGGGGCCGGGCGCCGCGGGACCCGGCGCTACGGGATGCGCTGCGGGACCGGGCGTTACGGGAGTTGGCGTTACGGGACCGGGCGCTATGGGACCGGTGGGCGCGGCGGGTCCGGCCGTACCGCCGGTTCCGGGGTTCGTGCTCATGGCGTCGCCGGGGTCACCCGCGGATCCGCCTCGTGTGCCGCCACTGCCCCGAGGCCGCTTCTTCTGCACCGGTGCTCACATTCTTGACTCGTCCGCCCATGAAGCAGAGGTGACGACCGGTCACTGCGCGAGCCCCCACCCCTGGTACGGCGTTCGACCATTCCAGCGCTTTTCGGAAGGGAGACGCGCCTCGGCCGCTCCGCCACCTGAACGAGTGAACATCACGATGGAGTTGGCGAACAACTCTTCCCGCCGCTTCATCCGGCCGAACATCGCGTGCCGGGTGGACCTTCGGGGCGGGCTTTGGCAAGATGCCCGCCCGCAGCTTCCGGGGAGCGTCCGTCTCCTCCCGCCGCCAGGACCGTTCCGTCCACTTCCGGCCGCAGTAGGCCGTATTCCGGCCGGATGACGGCGGTCGGCCCTCTCCATCCCGTCTGTTCGGGCCGCTCACACGGGATGGAGAGGGTGTGAAGGAGCCATGCGGGTGGCCCGGGAAGTAGCGCAGACTGGGGCACATGCGCATCGAACTCACCACCTCCCCCGGCACCCCCGGGCACCCCAATGAGGACTGGACCGCGGTGGCCGCTCCGGCGGGGGGCGAGGGGGGCGTACTGGTCGTCCTGGACGGGGTGACGCCACCGGCGGGTGACGACGGTTGTGTGCACGGTGTGCCCTGGTTCACGGCGCGGCTGGGCGGCGCCCTGGCCGAACTGTCCTGTTCACGACGGGACATGACGCTGACCGGTGTGCTGGCGGCGGCGATCACCCGGACGGCGGACGCCCATCGGGACACCTGTGACCTTTCTCACCCACGTACCCCTCAGGCCACGGTCGTTCTGGCGCGCTGGAGCGAGGACGAGGTCGAGCATCTGGTGCTCTCGGACTCCACGCTGCTGCTGGAGTCACCGGACGGAACGGTACGGGCGGTGCTGGACGACCGGCTCGACCGCGTCCCGCCCGAGGTCCGGCGCTCACTCGCGGCGACGGACGCGCTGCGCAACGCGGAGGGCGGTTTCTTCACGGCGGCGGCGGACCCGGCGGTCGCGGAGCGCGCGGTGACGGGCCGGTCGCCGGCCGCCGGGGTGCGCGCGCTGCTGGCCATGACGGACGGCGCGACGCGCTGGGTGGAGATGTTCCGGGAGGGGAGCTGG
The DNA here is from genome assembly GCF_040701725.1 of Streptomyces sp. NPDC093109. Classification (NCBI taxonomy): domain Bacteria; kingdom Bacillati; phylum Actinomycetota; class Actinomycetes; order Kitasatosporales; family Streptomycetaceae; genus Streptomyces; species Streptomyces sp. NPDC093109. Next base: position 128,360 of record NZ_JBFBEZ010000023.1, on the reverse strand, counting down.
GCGGACTGTCTGGCGCTGGTCAGGAAGGACGGCGCGCGGGAGCTGGTCGACCGGGTACGGGCGGTGGAGTCGGCGGATCCGGAGGGCACGGGGTTCCGCCGGTGGAAGCGGAGTGACGACGCGACGGTGACGTACGTGGAGCTGTGAGCGGGCGGGGGCACGCCGGCGGGCACGGAACCGCCGCGCCCCTGACGCCCCCGACCGCGCCGGCCCCCGTAAGCTGCCCGGCCGCGCCTCGGCTCCCTCAGCTGCCTCGGCTCCCGCCCCCTCAGCTCCCGCTCGCTCGCAGGTTGAAGTGCCCCAGCAGCCGCGCCAGTTCGGCGACCTCGGCGCGGTCCCAGTCGGCCAGCCGCTGTACGTACAGCTCGCGGCGCGCGTCCCGGACCCGCCGGAAGCGGGCCCGGCCCTCGTCGGTGATGCGGACGAGCCAGGCGCGGCCGTCGGCGGGGTCCGGCTCCCTGCTCAGCAGCCCCAGCTGCTCCAGCGCGCGCAGCTGACGGCTCATGGTCGCCTTGCCGACACCGAAGTATCCGGCCAGTTCGGTGGCCCGCTGGGGCCCGCACTCCTCCAGCCGTACGAGGAGTCCGTAGGCCGCCGGTTCGAGTTCGGGATGGACCTCGCGCGCCATCTCGCCGGAGGTCGCGCGGGCGCGCCGCAGAAAGACCGACAGTTCCTTTTCCAGCGCCAGGAATTCGTGGTCCATACCAGTCCGCTCGACAGAGTCGGCAGAGTCGGGATGATTAGTCGTACCGCTCCCGTGCACGTCAGCACCCATCGCGCGCTTTCCGCTCCTGAAAGTTTCTTTCGGCCACGACCCATTGCCGCAGCTCGTCAAGTATTTCGCAGGTTTATACCAACGGCGGCAGCGTGGCACCCTTCCCCCGTCCTGGTCTACGTGCGTAGCGTCGGGCGAGGCAGAGCCTTTCACCCCCCACGAAACCCCGGAGGCACTCCCATGCCCGCGCTCAGATCCGGAACGACCCGCTGCCCCGCACCCGTCCGCCGCCCACGTCTCGCGGCGGTCGGCTCCCTCCTCGCCGCCCTCGCACTCTCCCTCACCGCCCCGGGTGCGGCGAGCGCGGCCGGCGCCGACACCGACACCGCCGCAGTCCCGCCGCCCGTCCCGCCCGTACGGGGCTCGGCCACCATGGGCATGGGCGTCGTCGCCCACGACGGCCGGGGCGGACCGCCCCGCTCCCCCCGCGCCGAGCAGACGGAGGGCGTGGACGTCTCCAGCCACCAGGGCAACGTCGACTGGCCGGCCCTGTGGAACAGCGGAGTGAAGTGGTCGTACAACAAGGCCACGGAGGGCACGTACTACAAGAACCCCTACTTCGGGCAGCAGTACAACGGCTCCTTCGAGGTCGGCCTGATCCGTGGCGCCTACCACTTCGCCACGCCCGACACCACCAGCGGCGCCACCCAGGCCGGCTACTTCGTCAACAACGGCGGCGGCTGGTCACGGGACGGCCGGACCCTGCCGGGCGCGCTGGACATCGAGTGGAACCCGTACGGCGACTCCTGCTACGGCAAGACCCCGGCCCAGATGGTCGCCTGGATCACCGACTTCACCACCACGTACCGGGCGCTCACCGGGCGGGACGCCGTGATCTACACGGCCACCAGCTGGTGGAAGACCTGCACCGGCAACAGCTCGGCGTTCGGCGCGACCAACCCGCTGTGGATCGCCCGCTACAACACGACGCCCGGCGAACTGCCCGCGGGCTGGGGCTACCAGACCATGTGGCAGTACACCTCGACGGGCCCGATCGTCGGCGACCACAGCAAGTTCAACGGGTCGCTCGACCGCGTGGTGGCGCTGGCCACCGGCTGACGGCCCTCCCCCGTACGCAGTGCGGTCCCGACCGGAACGGAGGGCCGGTCGGGACCGCACTGTCCATCTGATCCCTGATCGCCGATCCCTGATCGCCGATCCCTGATCGCGATCAGGCAGCCGCCGCCCTGACCGGCACGTCCGCCGGGGACAGGGCGATCTCCAGCACCTGGCGGACGTCCGTCACCGGGTGCACCTCCAGCTTCTCCAGGATCTCGGCGGGGACGTCGTCGAGGTCCGCTTCGTTGCGCTTGGGGATCACGACGGTCGTGATGCCCGCGCGGTGGGCGGCCAGCAGCTTCTGCTTGAGGCCACCGATGGGCAGCACCCGGCCGGTGAGGGAGACCTCGCCGGTCATGGCCACGTCCGTACGGACCTGCCGGCCGCTCAGCAGGGAGGCCAGCGCCGTGGTCATGGTGATGCCGGCGCTCGGGCCGTCCTTCGGGACCGCGCCCGCCGGGAAGTGGATGTGCACGCCCCGGTCCTTGAGGTCCGCGACCGGGAGCTCCAGTTCGGCGCCGCGCGAGCGCAGGAACGAGAGCGCGATCTGCGCCGACTCCTTCATGACGTCACCGAGCTGCCCGGTCAGGGTGAGCCCGGAGCCGCCGGTCTCCGGGTCGGCGAGCGACGCCTCGACGTAGAGGACGTCACCGCCCGCCCCGGTCACCGCGAGGCCCGTGGCCACACCCGGGACCGCCGTACGGCGCTCGGCCGGGTCCTGCGCGGACTCGGGTACGTGGTGGGGCCGGCCGATGAGGGCGCGCAGGTGCTCGGCGCCGAGGGCGAAGGGCAGCTCGCGGTCGCCCAGTTCGTGTTCGGCCGCGACCTTGCGCAGCAGCCGGGCGAGGGCCCGCTCCAGGTTCCGTACGCCCGCCTCGCGGGTGTACTCGCCGGCGAGCCGGCGCAGCGCTCCGTCCTCCAGCGTGACTTCGCCGGGCTCCAGGCCCGCGCGCTCCAGCTGCCGGGGCAGCAGGTGGTCACGGGCGATGACGACCTTCTCGTCCTCGGTGTAGCCGTCGAGCCTGACCAGCTCCATCCGGTCGAGGAGCGCCTCGGGGATGGCTTCCAGCACGTTGGCGGTGGCGAGGAAGACGACGTCGGACAGGTCGAGTTCGACCTCCAGGTAGTGGTCGCGGAAGGTGTGGTTCTGCGCGGGGTCGAGGACTTCGAGCAGGGCGGCGGCCGGGTCGCCGCGGAAGTCGGAGCCGACCTTGTCGATCTCGTCGAGCAGGACGACCGGGTTCATCGAGCCGGCCTCCTTGATGGCGCGCACGATCCGGCCGGGCAGCGCGCCGACGTACGTACGCCGGTGGCCGCGGATCTCGGCCTCGTCGCGTACGCCGCCGAGCGCGACCCGGACGAACTTCCGCCCCATGGCGTGCGCGACGGACTCCCCGAGGGAGGTCTTTCCGACGCCGGGCGGCCCTACCAGGGCCAGTACGGCGCCGCCGCGCCTGCCGCCGACCACGCCAAGGCCGCGGTCCGCGCGCCGCTTGCGCACGGCGAGGTACTCGGTGATGCGCTCCTTGACGTCGTCGAGGCCCGCGTGCTCGGCGTCGAGGACGGAGCGGGCGCCCCTGATGTCGTAACGGTCGTCGGTCCGCTCGTTCCACGGGAGTTCGAGGACGGTGTCCAGCCAGGTGCGGATCCAGGAGCCCTCGGGGCTCTGGTCGGAGGAGCGCTCCAGCTTGTCGACCTCCTTGAGTGCGGCCTCGCGGACCTTCTCGGGGAGGTCGGCGGCCTCGACGCGGGTCCGGTAGTCGTCGGACTCGTCCTCGTCGCCCTCGCCGTTGATCTCGCGCAGCTCCTTGCGTACGGCGTCGAGCTGGCGCCTGAGCAGGAACTCGCGCTGCTGCTTGTCGACGCCCTCCTGGACGTCCTTGGCGATCGACTCGGCGATGTCCTGCTCGGCGAGGTGCTCGCGCAGCTGCTCGGTGGCGAGCTTGAGGCGGGCCACCGGGTCGGCGGTCTCCAGCAGCTGGACCTTCTGGGCGGTGGAGAGGAACGGTGAGTAGCCGGAGTTGTCGGCGAGCGCGGAGACGTCGTCGATCTGCTGCACCCGGTCGACGACCTGCCAGGCGCCGCGCCTCTTGAGCCAGTCCGTGGCGAGCGCCTTGTACTCCTTGACCAGCTCGGTCACGGAGCCGGGCAGCGGGTCGGGCGTGATCTCCTCCACGCCGGTCCCCTCCACCCAGAGGGCCGCGCCGGGCCCGCTCGTACCGGCCCCGATCCTGACCCGGCGCCGCCCGCGGATGAGCGCGCCGGGGTCCCCGTCGGAGAGTCGGCCGACCTGCTCGACGGTGCCGAGCACGCCGGTGGCGGCGTAGGTCCCGTCGATGCGCGGCACAAGCAGCACCTCGGGCTTGCCCGCCCCGCCGCCCCCGTCCCGGGCAGCGGCCTGCGCGGCCTCCACCGCGGCGCGGACCTCGGCATCGGACAGATCGAGCGGCACCACCATGCCGGGCAGGACGACCTCGTCGTCGAGCGGCAGGACGGGAAGCGTGAGCGATGTGGGCGTGACGGCCATGATCTCCCCTTCGGGCAAGCATCGGGCAAGCAAGCGGTCGGCATCAAGCAAGTTGAGCTATACCGACTCAATGCAAGTGAGTCCCCGATTGTTCCCCCGGCCGTGTTCGCTGTGAGCGATCGCCCGCACTCGTCCTGGCGCGCTCGGGCCTACGAACGCCCCCGGCCGGCCACCCGCCGGTCCAGCGTCGTCACCGCGTTGCGGAACGCCAGCCCCATCCCCGGCCGGGCCGACCGCAGAAGCAGCCGGAACGGCGCGGCGCCGTCGGCGGCCACCGTCCACTGCACGCGCGTGCCCGTACCCGCCGGAGCGAGGCGCCACTCCTCGACCATGGCGCGGATGCCCGGAACGTTGATCGCGTCAACGCGGTAGGCGTACACCTCGGCCTCCTTCGCCGTGAGGATGGTCTCCTCGGCGCGGACGCCGCCCCGCAGGCGGATCTCGCGGCGGGCGCCGTCGTCGATCGGGCGGGCGGACGTGACCGCCGAGAACCACGTGGTCCAGCCCGGCACGTCCTCGGCGAGTTCGTGGAACACCGCGCTCGGAGCCGCGGAGATCTCCCGTGCGAAGGCGAACCGCACGGGAGCCGTGTGTACGAAGTCGAGCCCTTCCGGGCGTAGTTGTCCGGCCATGGTGCCAACCCCCTTGGTGGAAACCTTGGAAACCGTGAAACCGTGGAACCGTGGAAACCAGTGGCCCGAGAGGCAGTGCGACGGGCCGCGCCACACCCTAGTCCCGCGACCGGCATCAGGGGACGCCCCCGTCATACATCTCGGCCCGTATCCGCCGCCGGCTCGTCCCGCGGCTACCGAACGCCGCCAGGCGTGTCCATCAGGGCGGTGACGTACGCGTCGAGCCGCTCTTCGACGGCGCGTGCCGTCAGGTCCGTCCTCCCCGCCTGCCGCCACGGCCCCACCACCGGCTCCGCGATCGACGCGAACGACAGCGCGTCCAGCAGCCGCCAGTACAGCCGCTCGTCCGGAGCCGCGGCCAGTACGCCGCCGGCCTCCTCGTACGCCTCGGCGAAGCGGAAGCCCCAGGCCGGGCCGTGGAGCAGCGCGAGGTTGGTGGAGCAGTGCGCCACGTCCAGGTCCGCCGGGCCCCAGGAGGTCTCCACCCAGTCGACGATTCCGGTGATCCGGGGGCCGTCGAACAGCACGTTGCCGGGGTGGAAGTCCCGGTGCAGGAACCGTCCCTCGTACGGCGGCGGAGGCCGGCGGATCACCTCGCGCGCGGCGGCCCACACCGCCGCGTCGGCGCCTTCGGGAGGGACGAGGGCGTCGGCGGAGGCCCACGCCTCGTACGTCCGGGGCCGTTCGGCGGGGCGCAGCGCGTGGATGGCCACGAGCTGACGGGCCAGCAGGGGGACGCGCGCCTCCACTCCCTCGCGGTCGTAGGCCGTCCGGCCCGGCAGATGTGTCATGAGCAGCGACGGATATTCGCAGTGCGCGGCCGTCGGATCGACCGCGACCGGTCCCGGAGCCGGCACACCGGTGCCCGCGAGGAGGGCGAGGATGCCGGACTCGCGGTTCAGCAGGTCCTCGCCCTGCTCCACGAAGGTCGGTGCGACGAAGGTCCGCAGCACGAGGTCGCGGGTGGATCCGTCCCGCCGGCGGACGGTCAGCCTGCGCATTTCGGCGGTGATGCCGCCGTGCAGCGCCTCGGTGGTGACGATGCGTTCGCCGGTGTCCAGTTGCCGGCCCACCCAGGCGAGGGTCAACGGCCGTACGGTCCCGTCCTCTTCGCGGTCGCTCATCGGGCCAGCCCATCACCGGGACGGCGGCCCGCGCAACGCGATATGCGCCGAGCCCGCGCGCTCGGCGGTGCTCAGCCCTGGTCAGCCCGTGTGCTCAGCCCATGTGGTCGCGGAGCTGGTCCCTCGCACGGGTGAGGTGGAAGGCGAGAGCCGCGTCGGCCGCCTCGGGGTCGCCGGCCGCGATGGCGGTCAGGATCGCCTGGTGTTCGTCGGCGATCTCGGCGATGCGGAGCAGTTTGTACGTCTGCACCTGGGCCATGCACAGCCGCATCTCGCCCATGATCGAGGCGTGCGCCCTGCTCAGCCGGGTGGAGCCCAACGCCTCGACGAGCGACTCGTGGAAGCGGACGTCGGGCTCGACCGCGGCGATGGAGGAGTCCTCGCTCGCGGCCAGCTCGCGGATCTCCGCCTGGGCGGCCGTGGCGGCGGCGGGGAGCAGTTCGAGCCGGGCCAGCTCGCGCATGACCTGGCGTTCCAGGCAGGTACGGGCGAAGTAGAGGTCGGCGACGTCCGCGCTGTCGAAGACCGGAACGCGGGCGCTCTTGTGCGCGCCCCGGCGCAGGAGGCCCTCCGCGGTCAGGCGCTCGATGGCCGCCTTGGCGGTGGGCCTGGCCACCTCGTACTCCCCGGCGACCTCGGTCTCGGTGAGCGCCGTGCCGCCGGTGATCCGGCCGTCGAGGATCCGTTCGCGAAGCTCGCCGACCAGCGCGTCGATCAACGATGTGGCCCGTGGGCGACCCGCCATCACGCTCCCCCGCTCCATGAGTCACCACGCACAAGCGCGTATCTGCCTCGCAAAATTACCATACGGGAACCCTTGACTGCCGTGAGTACTTGTCTTACAAGTTAACGAGCCGTTTCCGTTTCTCCTTCGTTCCGGCTCGCTCCGGTTCGTTCCGGGCTCGTTCCGGGCTCGTTCCGGCTCCCCTTTCTGGTCCCCGCGGCAACGTCGCCGCCTCAGGAGGTCCCATGTACCGCCAGGTTCTCGATCCGCTGGCCGGGTCGCTGTACTGGTCCGCGCTCTGCGCCGCCCTTCCCCTGCTGACCATGTTCGTGCTGCTCGGTGTCTTCCGGGTCAGGGCACAGATCGCCGCCGTCTCCTCGCTGGCGCTCGCGCTGGCCCTGGCCGTACTCGTCTGGGGCATGCCCGTCTCGCAGGCGCTGTCCGGTGCGGCCGAGGGCGGCTTCTACGGGCTGTTCCCGGTTCTGTGGATCCTGGTGAACGCGCTGTGGATCTACCGGCTGACCGAGATCACGGGCTGGTTCGCGGTGCTGCGGCGCTCGTTCCGCAGCGTCTCCACCGACCAGCGGGTGCAGGGCATCCTGATCGCCTTCTGCTTCGGCGCGCTGATCGAGGCGCTGGCGGGCTTCGGCGCCCCGGTCGCCATCACGGCGGTCATGCTGGTCGCGGTTGGCATCGCCCCCCTCAAGGCGGCGACCGTGGCGCTGGTCGCCAACACCGCGCCGGTCGCGTTCGGGAGCATGGCCGTACCGCTGACCACCCTGGCCGGGGTCACCGGCCTGCCGCTCGACGACCTCGGCGCGATGGCCGGCCGGCAGACCCCGCTGATCGCCGCCTTCATCCCGCTCGTCCTGGTGTTCCTGCTCGACGGCCGCCGGGGCGTCAAGGAGTCCTGGCCGGTCGCCGTGGTGGCCGGACTGGCCTTCGCGCTCGCCCAGTTCGTCTCCGCGAACTACATCAGCGTCGAGGTCACGGACATCATCGCGGGCGTCGTCGCCCTGGTCGCGGTGCTCGGCTTCCTGCGCATCTGGCAGCCGGCCGGGGCGGGGGACGCCGGGGCGGGCTGCCAGGACAGCGCACAGGAAGAGGCCGTTCCCGAGGAGCGGGCCGAGGGCAGCGCGCTGATGGCCTTCGCGCCGTACCTGATCATCGTCGCCCTGTTCGCCGTCAGCCAGCTCGGTCCGGTCAAGGAGTGGCTGGGCGTACACGGACTCGTCCAGTTCAGCTGGCCGGGACTGAACGTCGAGACCACCGCCGGGCAGCCGGCCGCCGCCATGACGTTCAAGCTGGAGCACCTGAAGGCCGCGGGCACCATCCTGTTCCTCGCGGGCCTGCTCACCATGGCGCTCTACCGTGTCGGCCCCGGCCGCGCGGTCAAGGCGTACGGCGCGACCGCGCACCAGCTGCGCTGGACCTTCGTCACGGTGACGTCGGTGCTCGCGCTGGCCTGGGTCATGAACCTCTCCGGCCAGACCGTCACCCTGGGCACCGCGCTGGCCCAGACGGGCTCGGCGTTCGCCCTGTTCTCTCCGGTCGTGGGGTGGCTGGGGGTCGCCGTGACCGGCTCCGACACCTCGGCCAACTCGCTGTTCGGTGTGCTCCAGGTGACCGCCGCGCACCAGACCGGTCTTGACCCGGTGCTCCTCGCCTCCGCCAACTCCACCGGCGGGGTCCTCGGCAAGATGCTCTCCCCGCAGAACCTGGCCGTCGCCGCCGCGTCGATCGGCATGGCCGGCAGCGAGAGCGTCATCTTCCGCAAGGTCCTCGGCTGGAGCCTGGGCATGCTGGCCGTCTTCGCCGTGCTCATCTACCTCCAGTCCACGCCGGTCCTGAGCTGGATGACCGTCTGACCGCACGACCGGCAACCCCCTTCACCCGTCGCTCCGTCGCTCCCTCCCTCCGTCTCTCACCCGTCTCGAAAGGAACTCCCATGCGCGTCGTCTGCGCCCCGGACAAACTGCGTGGCTCCCTGGACGCCGCTCAGGCCGCCGCCGCCCTCGCCGCCGGGGTCCGCGCGGCCGGCGGTACCCCCGTCGAGCATCCGCTCGCCGATGGCGGGGAGGGTTCACGTCTCACGGTGCAGAGCGCGCGTGGCGGCACGACCACGGAGGTCGCGACCGTGGACGCGCTCGGCCGCCCCGTCCGGGCCGCCTTCGGCCGCCTCGACGACGGCACCGCGCTCGTCGAGGCCGCCGAGGCCATCGGCTGGGGCGGGCTGACCGCCGCCGGCCACGATCTGCCGGCCGCCTCCAGCGCCGGGCTGGCCGCCCCGCTCCTCGGCGCGGTCGCGGCGGGCGCCCGCCGGGTCGTCGTCTTCCTCGGCGGAACCGCCACCATGGACGGCGGTACGGGGCTGCTCGCGGCCCTCGGCGCGGACCTCCGCGACGCGGACGGGAACCGGCTGCGCGGCAGCGCCGCCGATCTCCTCCGTACCGTCTCGATCGACCTCGCCCCGGCGCGCGAACGCCTCGCCGGGGTGGAGCTCGTCGTCGCCGCCGATGTGATCAGCCCGCTGTACGGACCGGACGGCGCCGCCCATGTCTTCGGTCCGCAGAAGGGCGCGGGACCCGAGCTGGTCGCTCTCCTGGACGACGGGCTGCGGCGGCTCGCGCCCCTGCTCGGCATCGCCCCTGACGCGACCGGCGGCGGCGCGGCGGGCGGCCTCGGCGCGGCGCTGCTCGCGCTCGGCGCCGGACTGCTGCCCGGCGCCGAACTGATCCGCGGCCTCACCCACTTCGACCGGCTGCTCGCCACGGCCGATCTCTGCCTCACCGCCGAGGGGAAGGTGGACGCCTCCACCGACGCGGGCAAGACCGTCAGCGCGGTCGTCGACGCCTGTACGGGGGCGGGCGTGCCGTGCGTCGTGCTCGGCGGGACGATCACCCCGGACGCGGACCGGCTCTACGGGCGCGGCGCCACCGCCGTACTGCCCATCGGCAGCGAACCGCGCGACCTCGACGCGGCGCTGCTGCACGCCGCCGACGACCTCACGCGTACGGCTCTCGCCGTGTGCCGCCTCGTCAGGGCCGGGAGCACCGCCCTGCACACGTCACGGACCTGACCCGCCGCGACCGCAGCGCGGGCCAGCAGGCGACGCCGATGAGGAGCGCCAGCACATGGCCCCAGTCGGTGATCGGGTCGGCGAACTCCAGCAGGTCCTGGAGCAGCGCCGCCCCGATCGCCGTCAGCAGGATCCAGCGCGCCAGTGGCGGCAGCAGCCCGGCCAGCGCGCCGGCGCTCGCCATGATCCCGAAGCTGATGCCGTAGTCCAGCCGGTGCAGCGAGGTCTCCGGCAGATGGCCGACCGCCACGGCCAGCCCGACGGGGATCTCGGTCAGCAGCGTCGCCAGCACATGGCCGAGCAGGAAGATCCCGGCGGTCCGCAGGCCGCCGACCCGCCGCTCCAGCGCCGTCAGCACGAGCACGAACCCGATCGTGTACGGGGAGAGCAGCCCGCCCGCGACCCACAGCGCGCTGGCGACCAGCACCAGCGCGGGGGTACGGGCGAGATGGGCCACGTCCGTACTCGACTCGCGCAGGAGGACGGAGACGGTGGCGGGCTCCGCGTGCTCGGCGAGAAGCGCGGTCCCGAGCAGCACGAGGCCGTACCAGAAGGTGAAGGGGGTACGGCGGGGGCCGGGAAGCAGCCGGCCGAACAGGGCGGCGCTCCGCGCGAGTGACCGGGACTTCCCCGAAGCGGGCGCGCGGGCCGTGCGGACATCCGGCGGCCGGTGCTGCCCGGGAACCCCGTCCAGCCGGTCGGCGCCGGCCGTCCCCGCCGCGTCGGACCCGCGCGTGTCCAGCCGGTTCATGGCGTACGGCTCCTCTCCCCGGGGCGGTCGGCCCCGTAAGGGCTTCCCCCTACGGGACCACCCACCTAACGCGACCCCCGATCACCGCGTCTATGACCCACCGCACATCCGTCAACCTTCACAGCATTCGCCGCGTCTTCCACAGCCGGCCCACGGGAAGGCGCGCCCCCACGGCAAGGGAGGCCCCGCGCACGGGACATGAGGGAAAACCGGATTGTTTCCGTCCGCGCAGGGCCACCAGGATGGCGGTGACCGCAGCCGCCGACCCGAGAGGCCCCGGTATGACGACCACCCCCACGACCGCCCCCACGACCGCCCGCGCATCCGCCCCCGCGTCCGCCCCCGCGTTCCCGCCCGTCACCCTGGACCGCCGCGACGGACCGTACGGTGAGGTCGTGCTGCGCCGGCGCGGTGAGCGGTTGGAGATCATCGCCAACGGGTGCTTCCTGATGGACACCTCGGACGGGCGCTCCGAGCGGCTGCTGATCGACGCGGCGCGGGACGCGCTGCCGGCCGGGCGGGAGGCGCCGGCCGTGCTCGTCGGCGGGCTGGGGGTCGGTTTCTCGCTCGCGCATGCCGCCGCCGACGAGCGCTGGGGCCGGATCGTGGTCGTGGAGCGCGAGGAGGCGGTCATCGACTGGCACAGGACCGGGCCGCTCGGGGCGGTCTCGCGTGCGGCGCTGGCGGATCCGCGCACTGTGATCCTGCACACCGATCTCGTGGAGTACGTACGGACGACCACGGACCGTTACGACGCACTCTGTCTGGATATCGACAATGGGCCGGAATGGACCGTCACCGAGGACAACGAAAACCTCTACTCGCCGGCCGGACTGGCCGCGTGCCGGGCGCGGTTGAAAACCGGCGGTGTGCTGGCGGTATGGTCGGCGAACCCCTCCCCGGCGTTCGGTGAGGCACTACGGAATGCCGGGTTCACAGGGGTACGGGCGGAAGAGATCCGAGTTGCCCGGGGCGTACCCGACGTGGTCCATCTCGCCGTTCGCACTGCGTAGCCGGGAGGCTCCCGGGGCATCTACGCTGCTCCCGACATGGATCCGCGTCCCCACGGCGCGGATCGCGGGAACACGGATCGCGGAACGCGTACCAGGGGCGGGCGATGGAGCAGACACAGACCAGCCACAGCGGAGTCGCCGCGACGCCCGGCGCGCAGCGCCGGATCCTCGTCGTCGAGGACGAGACGACGATCGTCGACGCCATCGCCGCACGGCTGCGGGCCGAGGGGTTCCTCGTACAGACGGCGGGTGACGGGCCTGCGGCCGTCGACGCGGCCGAGGCGTGGCAGCCGGACCTGATGGTCCTGGATGTGATGCTGCCGGGCTTCGACGGTCTGGAGGTCTGCCGCCGGGTGCAGGCGCGGCGCCCGGTGCCCGTGCTGATGCTGACGGCGCGGGACGACGAGACCGACATGCTGGTCGGGCTCGGGGTCGGCGCCGACGACTACATGACCAAGCCGTTCTCGATGCGGGAGCTGGCGGCCCGGGTGCATGTCCTGCTGCGCCGGGTGGAGCGGGCGGCGCTCGCCGCGGTGACCCCGCGCAGCGGCATCCTCCGCCTGGGCGAACTGGAGATCGACCACGCGCAGCGCCGGGTGCGGGTGCGCGGGGAGGACGTCCATCTGACGCCCACCGAGTTCGATCTGCTGGTCTGCCTGGCGAACACCCCGCGCGCGGTGCTCTCCCGCGAGCAGCTGCTCGCCGAGGTGTGGGACTGGGCGGACGCCTCGGGCACCCGTACGGTCGACAGCCACATCAAGGCGCTGCGCCGGAAGATCGGCGCGGAGCGGATCCGTACCGTGCACGGGGTGGGCTACGCGCTGGAGACCCCGGCTCCATGACCGAGCGGTCCGCGCCGCCCCCGTCCCCGTCCCCGTCCCCGTCCTCGTCCCCGTCCTCGTCCCCGTCCCCGCACCCACCCACGTCCCTGCGCAGGCCCGGCCCCCCGGAGCGCCGCTGGGACGACCGCGCCCGTACCCGCACCCGCCGCGGCGGTCCCCGGCTGCGGCTCTCCATCAAGGCGAAGCTCGGCACCCTCGTCGTCACCTCCGTCTTCATCACCACCGGACTGCTGCTGGTGGCCCTGCGCACGGAGACCGAGCTGCGCTTCATCACGGTCTTCTCGATGATCGCCACGCTGCTGATCACGCAGTTCGTGGCCCATGGGCTGACCGCTCCGCTGGACGAGATGAGTACGGTCGCCAAGAGCATCTCGCACGGCGACTACACCCGCCGGGTCATCGGCTCGGACCGCCGTGACGAGCTGGGCGATCTCGCCGCGACGATCAACCGCATGGCGGACGACCTGGAGGCGGAGAACCAGCACCGCAAGGCGCTGATCGCCAATGTCTCGCACGAGCTGCGCACGCCCATAGCGGCCCTGCGCGCGGTGCTGGAGAACGTCGTGGACGGGGTGACGGCCGCCGATCAGGAGATGATGCTGACGGCGCTGCGGCAGACGGAGCGGCTCGGCCGGCTGACCGAGACGCTGCTCGACCTGTCGCGGCTGGACAACGGGGTGGTGCCGCTGCGGGCGAACCGCTTCGAGGTCTGGCCGTATCTCTCGGGGGTGCTCAAGGAGGCCAATCTGGCGGCCTCGCAGCGCCGCCCGGGCGCGGGGGTCTCCGGCTCCGTCCAGCACACCCGTACGGATGTCCATCTGCATCTGGACGTGTCGCCGCCCGAGCTGACCGCCCACGCGGACGCGGAGCGGCTCCACCAGGTCGTCGCCAACCTGATCGACAACGCGGTCAAGCACAGCCCGCCGCACGGCCGGGTCACGGTGCGCGCCCGGCGCGGTCCCGGGCCCGGTCCCGAGTCGCTGGAGCTGGAGATCCAGGACGAGGGGCCCGGTATCCCCGAGCAGGAGCGGCACAAGGTGTTCGAGCGCTTCAACCGGGGGACGGTGCCGTCGCCGCACGGTCCGGGGAGCGACGGCGGTACGGGGCTCGGTCTGGCGATCGCCCGCTGGGCCGTCGATCTGCACGGCGGGGACATCGGAGTGGCCGAATCCGCACGTGGCTGCCTGATCCGGGTCACTCTTCCGGGAGCACTTCGGTCTCGCGGTTGACGTAGAGTTCGAGGAGTTCGAAGCGAAAAACGCACGTTCTCCGGGTACGGAGTCGGGGACGGGCGGGGCGACGGGCCGTGCATCGGCCGTGATCGGGCGGCACGCGTGCCCGGTTCAGCCGAACCCGGCTTGTTTCCCGCCATTTCATACGCTGAAACCCGCCGTCGGATGTGACTTGCACGACGATGGCACGCCCGGTCCGCAAGTGTCGGCCCGGTAGGCGTAGCCTTGATTCCCGCTGTCCATCACCTTGTGAAGCGGAAGAGGGCGGTTCACGCCGTGTCGTCTCAGTCCCCCAGTAACGCGAGCATCTCGACCGACGAAGACGGGCAGGGCAAGAATCCTGCCGCGGCCTTCGGGGCCAATGAATGGCTTGTCGACGAGATCTACCAGCAGTACCTCCAGGATCCGAATTCGGTCGACCGTGCCTGGTGGGACTTCTTCGCCGACTACAAGCCGGGCACCTCCGGTACGGCGGGCAAGTCCGATGACAAGTCCGCCGGGAAGCCCGCGGTGAGCGCGTCCGCGGGGGGCGCGGTGCCGCCCGTGACCCCGCCGGCCCCGGTGAAGGCCGCGGCCCCGGTCCAGGCGCCCGTGGCCGCCGCCACACCGGCCGCCACTCCGGCACCCGCGCAGGCTCCGGCCGCACCCGCACCGGCCGCGAAGCCCGCCGTCGTACCGGCAGCGGCAGCCGCGCCCGCTCCGGCGCCCGTCGCGGCCCCGGCACCGGCCGCGCCCGCGCCCGTAGCGGCGAAGCCCGCCGCCGCGAAGCCCGCCGCCGAAGCGCCGGCCGGACCGCAGTACACGACGCTGCGCGGCCCGTCGGCCGCCGTCGCGAAGAACATGAGCGCCTCGCTGGAGGTGCCCACGGCCACCTCCGTGCGCGCCGTCCCGGTGAAGCTCCTCTTCGACAACCGCATCGTCATCAACAACCACCTGAAGCGCGCGCGGGGCGGCAAGATCTCCTTCACGCACCTCATCGGGTACGCGATGGTGCAGGCGATCAAGGCCATGCCGTCGATGAACTACTCCTTCACGGAGAAGGACGGCAAGCCGACCCTGGTCAAGCCGGAGCACATCAACTTCGGTCTCGCCATCGACCTGGTGAAGCCCAACGGCGACCGCCAGCTCGTCGTCGCCGGCATCAAGAAGGCCGAGACGCTCAACTTCTTCGAGTTCTGGCAGGCGTACGAGGACATCGTCCGCCGCGCCCGCGGCAACAAGCTGACGATGGTCGACTTCACCGGCGTCACGGTCTCCCTGACCAACCCCGGCGGCCTCGGCACCGTCCACTCCGTGCCGCGTCTGATGCCCGGTCAGTCGGTCATCATGGGTGTCGGCTCGATGGACTACCCGGCCGAGTTCCAGGGCACCTCGCAGGACACCCTGAACAAGCTGGGCATCTCGAAGGTCATGACGCTGACCTCGACGTACGACCACCGTGTCATCCAGGGCGCCGCATCCGGCGAGTTCCTGCGGATCGTCAGTCAGCTGCTGCTCGGCGAGAACGGGTTCTACGACGAGATCTTCAAGGCGCTGCGCATCCCCTACGAGCCGGTCCGCTGGCTCAAGGACATCGACGCGTCGCACGACGAGGACGTCACCAAGCCCGCCCGCGTCTTCGAGCTGATCCACTCCTACCGGGTCCGCGGCCATGTCATGGCCGACACCGACCCGCTGGACTACCTCCAGCGCAAGCACCCCGACCTCGACATCACCGAGCACGGGCTCACGCTCTGGGACCTGGAGCGCGAGTTCGCCGTCGGCGGCTTCGCCGGCAAGTCGATGATGAAGCTGCGCGACATCCTCGGTGTGCTGCGCGACTCGTACTGCCGCACCACCGGCATCGAGTTCATGCACATCCAGGACCCGAAGCAGCGCAAGTGGCTCCAGGACCGCATCGAGCGCGGCGCGCACGCCAAGCCCGAGCGCGAGGAGCAGCTGCGGATCCTGCGCAGGCTCAACGCGGCCGAGGCGTTCGAGACGTTCCTCCAGACGAAGTACGTCGGCCAGAAGCGGTTCTCGCTGGAGGGCGGCGAGTCCGTCATCCCGCTGCTCGACGCGGTCATCGACTCCGCCGCCGAGTCGCGCCTCGACGAGGTCGTCATCGGCATGGCCCACCGCGGCCGGCTGAACGTCCTGGCGAACATCGTCGGCAAGTCGTACGCGCAGATCTTCCGGGAGTTCGAGGGCAACCTCGACCCGAAGTCGATGCACGGCTCCGGCGACGTGAAGTACCACCTGGGCGCCGAGGGCACCTTCACCGGTCTGGACGGCGAGCAGATCAAGGTCTCGCTGGTCGCCAACCCCTCGCACCTGGAGGCGGTCGACCCGGTCCTCGAAGGTGTCGTCCGCTCCAAGCAGGACATCATCAACAAGGGCGGTACGGACTTCACGGTCCTGCCCCTCGCGCTCCACGGCGACGCGGCCTTCGCGGGCCAGGGCGTCGTCGCCGAGACGCTCAACATGTCGCAGCTGCGCGGCTACCGCACCGGCGGCACCGTCCACATCGTGATCAACAACCAGGTCGGCTTCACCGCCTCGCCCGAGTCGTCGCGCTCCTCGATGTACGCCACCGACGTGGCCCGCATGATCGAGGCGCCGATCATCCATGTGAACGGTGACGACCCGGAGGCCGTGGTCCGGGTGGGCCGGCTCGCCTTCGAGTTCCGCCAGACGTTCAACAAGGACGTCGTGATCGACCTCATCTGCTACCGCCGCCGCGGTCACAACGAGGGCGACAACCCGCAGTTCACCAACCCGCAGATGGTCCGGCTGATCGACAAGAAGCGCTCGGTGCGCAAGCTCTACACCGAGTCGCTGATCGGCCGCGGCGACATCACGCTGGAAGAGGCGGAGCAGGCGCTCCAGGACTTCCAGGGCCAGCTGGAGAAGGTCTTCGCGGAGGTCCGCGAGGCCACCTCGCACGTCGGCCCCGCGATGGTCCCCGACGCCCGTGCCGAGTTCCCGGTGGCCGTCACCACCGCGGTCTCGCAGGAGGTCGTCAAGCGGATCGCCGAGTCGCAGGTCAACATCCCCGACACGGTCACCGTCCACCCGCGCCTGATGCCGCAGATGCTGCGCCGCGCGGCGTCGGTGGAGGACGGCACGATCGACTGGGGCATGGGCGAGACCCTCGCCATCGGCTCGCTGCTGATGGAGGGCACCCCGGTCAGGCTCTCGGGCCAGGACACCCGCCGCGGTACGTTCGGCCAGCGCCACGCGGTCCTGGTCGACCAGGGCACCGGCGAGGACTACACCCCGCTCCAGTACCTGACGGAGGAGCAGGCCCGTTACAACGTCTACGACTCGCTGCTCAGCGAGTACGCGGCGATGGGCTTCGAGTACGGCTACTCGCTGGCCCGCCCGGACGCGCTGGTCATGTGGGAGGCGCAGTTCGGCGACTTCGTGAACGGCGCGCAGTCGGTCGTGGACGAGTTCATCTCGTCGGCCGAGCAGAAGTGGGGCCAGACGTCCGGCGTCACGCTGCTGCTGCCGCACGGCTACGAGGGCCAGGGCCCGGACCACTCCTCCGCGCGCCCCGAGCGCTTCCTCCAGATGTGCGCGCAGGGCAACATGACGGTCGCCATGCCGACCCTGCCGTCGAACTACTTCCACCTGCTGCGCTGGCAGGTCCACAACCCGCACCACAAGCCGCTCATCATCTTCACCCCGAAGTCGATGCTGCGTCTGAAGGCGGCGGCGTCCAAGGCGGAGGAGTTCACCACCGGCGGCTTCCGCCCGGTGATCGGTGACGAGGCCGTGGACCCGAACGCGGTCCGCAAGGTCGTCTTCTGCTCCGGCAAGGTCTACTACGACCTCGACGCCGAGCGGCAGAAGCGCGGCGTCACGGACACCGCGATCCTGCGCGTGGAGCGGCTGTACCCGCTGCCGGGCGCGGAACTCCAGGCGGAGATCGCCAAGTTCCCGAACGCCGCGAAGTACCTGTGGGCGCAGGAGGAGCCGGCGAACCAGGGCGCGTGGCCGTTCATCGCGCTCAACCTGATCGACCACCTGGACCTGGCGGTCGGCGCCGACGTCCCGCACGGCGAGCGCCTGCGACGCATCTCGCGCCCGCACTCCTCGTCCCCGGCGGTCGGCTCGGCCAAGCGCCACCAGGCGGAGCAGCAGCAGCTGGTCAGCGAGGTCTTCGACGCCTGACGGCGTCCGATCACGCCCGTACGAACCGGAGGGCCCGGCCCCGCGATCTCCTCGCGGGACCGGGCCCTCCGGCGTAAGGACGACTCGGAGCCGCTCACACGATCGACGGCTCGAAGTCCCAGTACGGGCGGTTACGGGAGCGGGCCGCGACCGTGTGGACGTGTTGCGGGCCCAGTGTGGCCGCCAGGTCGTCCAGTGCCTCGCCCTCGGTCTTCTCCGCGCGCTGTCCGTCCCGCAGCGCGCGCAGGTCCGCCGCGTGTGCGATCCGGGCCGAGAGCGTCAGGGGGTGGGTGCGGCCGAGGGCCTCGGTGGCGCGGGCGATGGTCTCGGCGGTCAGCGCGGCGGCGCTCTCCGGGTCGCCGATGAGGTTGCGCAGCGCGGAGGCGTTGATGGCGCAGCCCAGTGTCCAGGGGTGGCGTTCCCCGACCGCGGCCGTCATGCCCGCGAGGGAGTTCTCGATGAGGACGTGGGCCTGGTCGCGCTCGCCGACGCCGCGCAGGATCAGGGCGTGGTTGGCGCGGGTGCCCGCGGTGAACGGGTGGCTCTCGCCCAGCGTCTCCAGATAGCCGGCGACGACCTGTTCGCTTATCTCCCTGGCCTGGTCGATGTCGCCGTGCTCGCGGGCGAAGCAGCTCTGTCCCGCGGCGAACATGACGGTCAGCGGGTCGTGTTCGCCGAGGACCCGCTCGCAGCTCTCCAGCACCTGGCTGAAGAGCTCTCCGGCCCGGCCGCGGTCGCCCGCGCGGTAGAGGCAGAACGCGAGGTTGTACTCGGCGCGCAGGGTCTGCGGATTGTCGCGGCCCATGACGATCCGGTGCACGCGCACGCTCTGCGACTGGAGGGACTCCGCCTCGCCGTAGCGGCCGAGGAGCCGCAGGTCCGTGGCGTAGTTGATCTCCGAGTAGAGCGTCCAGTTGTGGCGCGGGCGCAGCACCAGCCGCCGGGTCTCCAGGGTGCGCCGGTCGAGGTCGAGGGCTTCCTCGTACCGGCCGAACAGCCGCAGTGCGACGGCCAGGTTGTTCTGGGCGCTGAGGGTACGGGTGTCCTGCTCGCCGAGGAGTTCGCGGTACGCGGCGTACTGCCGGCCGGTGATCTCGTATGCCTCGTCGTAGCGGGCGAGGCCGCACAGGGACGCGGCGAGGCCGCCGGCGGCGCGCAGGTGTTCCAGGTCCTGCGGGCCGCGCTCGGCGCGCAGTTGTTCGTAGGCGGCGCGTTCGATGGCCTCGGTGCCCGCGTAGTCGCCGACGGCCCGCAGCAGGTTGGCGTAGTGGTAGCCGACGTCCCAGATCCGGGGGTGGGTCTCGCCGAGGAGTGTCTTCCAGGCGGCCATGGCGCGCCGGCCGAGTTTGATGCCGGCCTTGTACTCGCCGGAGAGATACATGTAGCGCAGGCAGTTGAGGACGAGCCTGTGTACGTCGGGGTCGGTGCTCCGCAGGACGTCGGCCCACTTCAGATGCGGGGTGATCTCCGCGTACCGGGGCCAGAGGCGGGTGTCCACGGGGCGGTGCGGGTCGGCGGCGACCAGGGCGCGGCGCACCACCTCGATGAAGTCGCGGTGGTCCTGCTCGGGCATGTCCTGGTGGACGATCTGGTGGACCATGCGGTGCATGTAGAGGGTGTCGCCGGGCAGTCCGGGGCCGCCGTCGCCGGCCTGGTCCCTGACCTCGCGCTCGCCGACCCCGGCGGCGCGTACGACGGCGTACTGCCGGAGCTTGTTGATCGCGCGCGTCCAGCGCACCGGGTCGCCGACGAGGCCGCGGAGCTTCTCCGGGAGGGTGTCGGGCGGCAGGTCGCGCACCAGCCGTACGGGGATGGCGCCGGGCGCGAAGAAGGTGCACAGCCGGAGCAGGTCGACGGATTCGGGGACCGTCTCGCGGAGTTTGTTGAGCAGTATCGACCAGCCGGTCTGGAAGGCGAGCGGGAAGTCGGCGGAGACGCGGACGACGTCCTGGTCGATGCCGCCGCGCAGCAGCTCGATGTACTCCTCGACGGTCATGTCGGAGTCGTTGAGCCAGCCGGCCGTCTGGTCGAGGAGCAGCGGCAGGTCCTCCAGGGCCACGGCGAGCCGCGCGGCCTCGCCGTAGCTGAGGCGCGGGGCGCGGCGGCGGACGAACGCCACGGACTCGTCGCGGTCGTAGACCGGGATCTCCAGCAGGGTGCTGTTGTGCTCGCCCCACTCCGGGTTGCGCGCGGTGATCAGCACATGGCCGGGGCCCGTCGGCACCAGGTCCCAGATCTGGTCGGGTTCGTCGGCGCCGTCGAAGACCAGCAGCCAGCGGCTGTACGGGTCGCCGCGGCGCAGTGCGTCGCGGGCGGCGCGCAGCCGCTCGCCGTACTCGACGCCGGTGGACAGGCCGAGGGCGGGGGCGAGTTCGGCGAGGCGCTGGCGGCAGGTGACGCGTTTGTCGGCGGCGATCCACCAGATGACGTCGTACTCGGCGCCGAAGCGGTACACGTACTCGGCGGCGAGCTGGGTCTTGCCGACGCCGGACATGCCGTGCAGGGTGACCACGCCGGCGCCCCGGCCGGCGGCCTGGAGCGCGTCGTATGCCTCGCCGAGGAGGGTCTCGCGGCCGGTGAAGCGGGTGTTGCGGCGGGGTACGCCGCCCCACACGTCGGGGATGTCGGCCGGATAGCGGGCCGCGCGCCGTGTGTCGCCGTGGACCGGTGGCGGTACGGGGTCGGTGGAGAGGCCGAGGCGGGCCAGGACGCGCCGTTCGGCCTCCGTCTCGCCGACGGTGGTCAGGTCGGCCGCCGCGAAGACGGTGGTGGCGCTGGGCAGCGGGGCGGTGGTGACGCTGACGGCGGCGAACCGGTCACGTGCGGGCTCCACCACGGTGCGCAGGGCGTGGTTCCACTCGTCGTGGCTGCGTGGGCCGAGCTGGAAGTACCAGTCGCTGAGGATGACGAGCACGGGGCCAGGCGCGAGCAGCAGGTCGCGCAGGTAGTCGGCGAGGGGGGTGTCGTCCAGCGGATACCACCGCTGGTGGACGACGGAGAGGCCGCGGCGCTCCAGCCGGTCGCCGATCCAGGCCGCCCAGGCCCGGTTGAATCCGGCGAAGCTGATGGTGACAACCTGCGGCCCGGATGCTCCAACTGGCCTACGCGCTCCGGGCATTCAACCGTCTCCCTGCATCGTCATACGCCCTTTTAACATACCCGGCGGGCCCGGGTTTCCATCCTCGTCGGGCGCGCCGTCATGTTCCGTTCCCGCGGCGCCAGATCCCGCGTGCGGTGCGTACGTAGGCGGTGGCCCTGGCGAGGTGTCCGGCGGGCGGCGGGCGGTCGGCGAGCCGGTGGTAGACGGTGATCATCTCGTTGACGAGGACGCGCCCCTCGGGGGTGAGGGCGCCGGATCCCGCCAGTACGGGCAGTACGGCGCCGACCTGTTCGCGGCAGCGGGCGTGCTCGGCCCAGGCCAGTTCGCGCCGGGGGATCCGCTCGGCGCCGAGGGCGAGGCGCTGCCAGTGGCCGGCGAGCGCGAGGTGGGAGTAGGCGCCCTGGAGGAGCCCGTCGAAGGGGCGCGGGTCGGGGCGCCAGGGGGCGAAGTGGCGGGGCGCGGGGTCCTCGTGGTGCAGCGGGACGAGGGCGGCGAGCGCGGTGAGTTTGGTGTGCTGGAGTTCGTGCACGAGGGTCGCGGAGAGGTGTTCGGGGGTGACGGGCCGGGAGGTGAGGACGGCGCCGAACGCCTCGCGCCGGGTGGCGCTGCACTGGGCCCGGCTCCGGTCCGCGGGGGCGGTGCCCGGCGGTGGGGCGAGCGGTACGAGGCAGTGCAGGAGGGTGGCGGTCTCGGCGGGGCGGTGCGCCCCGCCGGCGCCGAGGAGGGGTGCCGTACGCGACCAGAGCCGGGCCCAGTCGGCGCGGTCCGCCGCGTCGAGCCCGGTGGCGACGGTCAGCCCGTACCGCTCGGGGCCGCCGCCCGCGGTGCGGTACGGGTCGAGGTCGTCCAGCGGTACGGGGGCGGCGCCGGGTTGTACGCCGGGCAGGGTGAGCAGCGGCATCCAGCGGGGGTCGGCGGAGTGGGCGCCGTGCGCGTCGACGGTGAGGGTGACGGGCGGGCCGCTCGCCGCCCGCAGCGTCACCCGGCCGTCCCGCAGGGCGGCGTCGACCGGTCCTGCGCCGGTGCGCAGGGCGCCGAGGGTGGGCAGCGGGAGCAGGCCGCGGTGGGCGGTGAGGCGTACGGCGAAGGGCAGCCGGGCGCGGATCGCGGCGGCGGCGGCGAGCGCGCCGAGGTGGCCGAGGTCGCGGTCGAGTCCGGAAGGAGACGCGGGGCCGGGGCCGGGGCCGGGAGCGGTGGCGGTAGCGGTATCGGTGAGGCCGTGGAGGGTGCGTTCGGCCCAGGACCCGGCGAGCGGGTAGAGCAGTACGGTCCGTACGGCGTCGCGGTCGGCGCGCTCGGCGGCTTCGAGCAGTGCCCAGTCCCTGCCGAGCCGGTCGCGGAGCGCGGGCGGGCAGACGGCCGGCGGGGCGGCCCCGGCGGCGTCGAGCAGTGCCCGCAGGAGCACGAGGCGGCGGGTGTGCTGGTCGCGGACGAGCAGCCGCAGGGCGTCCGTACCGCCTTCGGTGCGGCCGAGTTCACGGAGCAGGGCCCCGGGGACGGCGGAGCTCACGGCGCGGCTCCCGGTACCGCCCGGGCCGCCCCGGCGAGCCGGCCCGCGACATGACGGATCAGCCGGTCGAGGTCGGCGCAGTACACGGAGGGGTTGCGGAAGCCGTGTCCGGCCCGGTAGCGGTGGGCGTAGTGGCCGCCGCCGCAGACGGTGAGCAGCGGGCAGGCGCGGCAGCCGGCTGCGAGCGCCCCGGCGCCGGCCTGCCGGGCGGCGATGCCGGGGTGGCGCAGGGCGTCGTCGAAGGAGTGGCGGAAGACGTCGAGCCCGGTGGCGGCGGCGGTGTCGTAGGCGGACTTGAGCGAGTCGACCTGTTCGATCGTCCCGTCGGTCTCGATCACGATCGCGTTGACCGGGTCGAGCCCCAGGGACTCGGTGGCACCGGGCAGCCCCAGCAGCAGCGCGACGCACTCCTCGAAGAGCCGGATCCGCGTCTCCCGGTGCCCGGCGTGCCACCAGCGGTCGAAGACGGCGGCGAGCCAGTCGCCGTACGGGGTGGCGCCGCCGCCGGGCGGGGCCGCCCGGTCAGCCGGAAGTCCTGACGGCAGTCCTGGCGGCAGTCCTGGCGGCAGTCCCGGCGGCGGGCTGGTCCAGTTGCCGTGCGGGAGCAGCAGATCGAGGGCGGGCGGGCGCAGTTCGAGCAGCGACTCGTACAGCTCGACGGGGTCGGTGCGCGGGTCGACGACGGTGAGGATGCCCGCGTACGCCCCGGGGTGCCGGGCGGCGAGCAGCCGGGCGCCGCGCGCGGCGGCGGGCCAGGACGGCCGGCCGGCGTGGTCGGTGCGCAGGGTGTTGTGGGCGGCCCGGCCGCCGTCGAGGCTGATCCCGACGCGTATCGAGTGCCGGGCGAGGAGGGCGGCGCGGTCCTCGGTGAGCAGCGTGCCGTTGGTCTGCACGGTGACCGCGACCGTACGCTCCGGGCCGGCCCTCTCCCGTACCAGCCGCGCGAATCCGGCGAGCCGGCCGGCCCCCGCGAGGAGCGGCTCGCCGCCGTGCAGCACCAGCGCGAGCGCGCGCAGCCCGTGCCCGGCGGCGTGTTCGGCAATCCGGGTGGCGGTACGGTCCAGCACCCCGGGCGACGCGGCGGCGGGCCGGTCCCGCCAGGTGCGGTCGGGGCCCGCGTACAGGTAGCAGTAGCGGCAGGCGAGGTTGCAGCGCCCGTGCGCCTTGACGATGAACTGCCCGAAGGGCACGGCCCCGTCGGGCAGTCGCCCGCTCGGCATCGTTGTCACCGGACGTGGCACCCCCCTCACCCGGACACCGTGGGCGGGTGTCCCCGCGTGTGTTCTCGTTCTGCCCGGGAGGCAAACACGGACGGCGGCAGGTTGTCCCGTTCGACCGCCACCGGACCGCAAAAAGGAGCGAAATCCGGTCGCGGAGGGCGCGGCTGGACGCGGCTGGGCGCGGCTGGGCGCGGCTGGGCGCGGCTGGGCGCGGGGAAGGCACGGGGAAGGCGCGGTGGACCGTGACCCTATTCTTATACCGGTAAAGTATGGCCGGTATAGTTATTGGCTGCGGAAGAGCCGCATAAGAAGGGCGCCACCATGATCGAGATCCTCAACCCCACCCTGCTGGCCCGGGCGAAAGACACCGGCGCCCTGGTCGCCGAGATCCTGCGGACGCTGAAGAGCCGTAGCGCGGTCGGTGTGAACCTTCTGGACATCGACCGGTGGACCAAGGCCATGATCGTCGAGGCGGGCGCGGTGTCCTGCTACGTCGACTACGCGCCGTCCTTCGGACGCGGCCCGTTCGGCCACTACATCTGCACGGCCGTCAACGACGCCGTGCTGCACGGACGACCGTACGACTACACGCTCGCGGACGGCGATCTGCTGACGCTCGACCTCGCCGTCTCCAAGGGCGGAGTCGCCGCGGACGCCGCCATCAGCTTCATCGTGGGCGACTCGAAGCCGCCGGAGAGCGTCGCGCTGATCAGTGCGACCGAAAGCGCACTGGCCGCGGGGATCGCCGCCGCCGGGCCCGGGGTCCGCGTCGGCGACATCTCCCACGCCATCGGCACGGTCCTGCGCAAGGCGGGATACCAGGTCAACACCGAGTTCGGAGGTCATGGCATCGGATCGACGATGCACCAGGACCCGCACGTCGCGAACACCGGCCGGCCCGGCCGCGGCTACACCCTGCGCCCCGGGCTGCTGCTGGCGCTGGAGCCGTGGGTCATGGCGGACACCGCCCGGATCGTCACCGACGCCGACGGATGGACGCTCCGCAGCGCGACCGGCTGCCGGACGGCTCACACGGAGCACACGATCGCCATCACCGACGACGGAGCCGAGATCCTCACCCTGCCGCAGCCGAACTGACCCGCGAGGCACCGACCCGCGAGGCACCGACCCGTGCGGTACGGGCCGGCGCCTCACGCTCACACGGTGAGCTTGATCGCTTCCAGCCAGAGCGCGTTCGACTCGGATCCCCTGGAGATGTAGCCGCCGGGCTCGGAACACGCCGTGTCCTGCCAGCCCTCGTCGTGGACGTGCCCGGTGATGCAGACCGATCCCGAGCTCACGTTGGCCACGAGGACACCCAGGTGCTTCGCCTGACCGACGGTCCCGACGTACAGGTCGACGCCGTCGGGTGAGTGCTTCCACTCCGTCTCCCACCCGGAGTCGCGGAGGTAGCCGTTGGCGCCCAGCACACCGATGCCGGACACGGCGAGGTTGATGCCCTCGACGGGGAGGCCCTGGTCGGTCGTTCCCGCCATCTCGCCGTCGCAGACCGGGTCCTGCCAGGCACCGGTCACATAGACCCGGTAGCAGATGTGCCGGCCCGGTTTCTCGGCGTTCAGCTTGTTGACGGCGACCGCCGCGGTGTTCTCCTGCGGCTCCGCCGGCTCCTCCTTCTCCTCCTCCTTCTTCTCCTTGTCACCACCGCTGTTGGACTGCTTCTCGACGGCGGGCGGCGAAGGCGGCGGGGGAACGCTCTCGACGACGGCCGACGGGCTGGGCTCGGGCGCCGGCGGCGCCTCCGGTTTCGGCGAGGCCAACGGCTCCGACGGCAGCGAGGTCGCGGCCACCGACTCGGTCTTCGGCTGCGCCAGGCTGCGTACCTGCGGGTTGTAGGAGATCCAGAGCACTACGGCGGCGACCGCCAGCGCGGTGACACCGGCCAGGAAGGTGGCGGCCCAGCGCGGCATGACTCCCCGCTGGACGAACGTGCCGTCGACCTCCAGCCGGGCCTCCCCGGAACGCTGCACCACCAGGGCGTACGGCCGTTCCTGCTTCTGCCCGAACCAGGTGATCGCCCGGGGCCGCAGCGTCGCGTCGACGAACGCGGCGCGCCCCGGCTCGATCTGCACATGGGCGGGGTTGACCTCGTACGAGAGCTGATCGCCGTTGTCGCTGCCCGACAGCGAGGCGGTGAGCTTGGTGTTGCCCAGGTTGTCGATGGCGAGCCGGGGCCGGCCCCGGAAGCGCCCCTTGACGGTCGGCGGGACCAGCTCGGTGCGTATCTCGGTGAACGCGCCGATCGTGAAGTTGCCCTCGGTGACGACGGCCGCCTCGGGGTACTCCGTCGGGACGACGCGCACGCCGTACGGGTTGGGCCCGGCGGTCGCGTCCGGGCTCCGGGGCGGGGCGAACGTCAGCTCCACCGCGCCGGTGGTGCCGGGAAAGAGCCGGAGGGACGCGGGCTCGACGCGGATGAACGGCGCGAGGTCCCCGACGGGAATGAATCGGTACTCGTCCACGACATCGCCGGTGTTGCGGAGCCGTAGCCGAACAGTGGTCGTATCGCCGGGGTCCACCATGGCGGACGCGGGCTCAAGAGAAGTCCAGAGGCTCACAGGCCAACGTTAGGGCACGCCGAAGCGCGCGTCAGGAGCCCGGAGGGCGGACCTGGTGCCCGTAGGGGCCACCCCGCTGCCCTTCCGCCCAGGGGAACACGCGCATGGCCATCCCTACCCCGGATGACGATGGCGTAATCCGTCCGGAACTGCCGGAACCGGGGGGCTAGAAGGCGTTGTTGAACCCCCAGAGCATCTCGCGCGGCTGCTCCGCGCGGCCCCTCAGGTCCGCGACCACGGCGGCGAGCACCGGGTGGTCCAGGGTGCGCAGCGCGGCGAGGTCGAGGCTCAGCAGATCCGGCAGCTCCGGCGCGTCCGGCAGCTCACCGGGGCCGCCGCGCTCGCCGGTGGGCGCGTGCTCCCCCCGCGACCGGTCCGCACACGGCTGGTCCGTAAGCGGCTGGTCCGCACCCGACCGGGCCGCACGCGGCTGGTCACTCCGCGATCGCTCTGTCCTGTCCGTCATGACGCCTCCCCGTTGCCGTGCCCGCCTCAGCGCCCGCTCTCCAGCTCGGCCAGACGGGCCGCGGTCGACCGGGCCGCCTCGCCGCCGCCGTCCGGCAGCCGGCTCCACTCCGTGCGGGCCGCCCGGTACGCCTCGCGCGCGGCCCGGGGGCGGTCCGCCTCCTCATAGGTCATACCCCGCCAGTGGTGTGCCTCAGCACACAACCGCACGGCTTCCAGCAGCTGTTGCGGATTCTCCAGCTCCGCTTCGGCGGTTCCGGCCGCCTCCGACGCCTCGCGGAACGCCCCCGCCGCGTCGTCGAGCCGGGCCGGGCGGTGGAGGGTGCGGTGGGCGGCGAGATGGGCGCGGCCCAGCTCCAGCCAGCAGGCGGCGGCGGTCAGCGGCTCGCGCGCCTCCTGCGCGGCGAGCAGGAAGAGATGCTCGGCCTCCCTCAGGTCCACCCGGTCGTCATTGGCGCGGTGCCGCAGCATCAGCGCCCGGCCCAGCATCAGCAGCCGCTCGGCCTGCCGCGCCGTGCCCGTCACCGTCTCCGTACGGCAGTCGCGCAGCACGCGGACCGCCGTGCCGGTGTACGGGGCTCCGTCGGGGAGTTCCGCGCGGGTCAGCAGCGCGCTGCCCCACTCGGCGAGCAGGTCGGCGTGGGCCCGGGAGTCGCGGGCGGTGCCATGGGCGGCGAGGCCGAAGTACTCGGCGGCCTCCTCCAGGTCCCCCGGGTCGCCGCCGGTGGCGTCCCCCGTACGCGCGCGCTCGCGCTCGTACCGGGCGATCCGCAGCCGGCCCGCCCTGGCCCGGAGCGAGGCGGTCAGCCGGTCGTCCCGTACGGTCGCCAGCGACTGGTCGATCAGGGTCGACGCCTCGTCGAGGCCCTCCCCGGAGCGGAGCAGGGCGTCCACCAGGTCGAGCTGGATCCGGGCCTGGCTGCCGACGGTGTGGCCGCCCGGGGCGAGCGCCGTGCGCAGCGAACGGGCGGCCTGCTCCGCGTACAGCTGGGCCTGTTCGGTGTCGCCGGTCGCGCCGGACAGCCGCAGCAGGGTCCTGCCGTGGGCGAGCGGCAGCCCGGCCGGCCGGACGATCTGGTCGGGCCAGCCGTCCGCGAACGCCTCCAGCATGCCGATGGCGCTCTGGAGCAGCGCGCTGTCGCCGCCGAGCCGCCACTGCGCCTCCAGCGCCCGTACCCGCTCCAGGGTGAGGCGCAGCGCGTCGGCGGGCGCGAGTCCCGGCGCCGCGCAGGCCACCGCGTACTGCCGGTCGGCGCGGCGCAGCAGCTCCAGGGCGCCGCGCCGGTCGCCGCGCCGACGCCGGTCGTCGGCGGAGGCGTGCAGCACCGTGGCGAGGACGGCCCGTTCGCGTACCGCGCCGGGGTGCGCGACGGCGTGCTCGGCCGCGCGCTCTGCCTCGGCGAGCAGTTCACCGCCGCCCTGGACCTCCCAGAGCCGCAGCAGACAGCGGGCCAACTCCGCCCAGAGCGTGGCGTCGTAGCCGCCCGGCGGCTCGCTCCCGGTGGCGTCCCGCAGCAGCCGTACGGCGTCGATCAGGTACTGCACCATGTTGTCCGACTCGAACCGGCGCACCAGGCCGCGGGCACTCTCCACGGTGGCGCTGACGGCGGGTTCGCTCCGGCCGGGCGGCACGGGCGCCGCAGTCGGCTCGAACAGCCCGAGGACGCGGGCGGCGACCTCGGCGAAGGGGTGCGGGACGCGCTGCGTGCCGGGCCCGGCGGCGCCGTCCCCGTCCTCCTCCTCGTCGTTCGCGGTGTCGAAGCCGTCGAGTACGTCGAGTGCGCCGGGGTGGGCCGGTCCGTGTCCGGCGTCGCCGAGCTGCGCGAGCGCCAGGGCGGGGAAGTTGGGGCCGCCGCGGCCGAAGCGCTGCTCTATGTACTCGGAGCAGTGTTTGAGTACGAGCATCGCCTCGTCGCGGCCGAGCGCGCCGAGCAGCGCCTCCGGGACGCCGGGCACGAACTCGTAGTACGGCTCGTCGTCGGCGCCGCCGCTCTTGTCGCGCGAGACGAGGCCGCTGAGCAGCACCTCCGCGAGTTCGGAAGGACCCGAGTCGGGCAGCATCGTGCGCTGGACGAGCTGCATCACCGGCAGATAGAGCGGGGCCGCCGCGAGATAGACGGCGAGCTGTCCGGCGACCGGTGAGGCCGCCGAGCGGAACCGGCTGACCAGTTGGAGCGAGGACAGCGCCGGTCCCGGGCGCGGTGCCGGGGCGGGCGGCTGGCCGGCCCGTACCCAGCCGACCGCACCGGAGATCCGGCCGGCGCCGGTGCCCGACAGCAGCCGCGCCCACGCGCCGAGCGCGCCCGCGACCGGTGGCAGCACGGGGACGGCGAGCGCTCCGGGCTCGGCGGCGGGCGCGGTGGCCGCGTCGCCGCCGACCTTCAGTACGGCGGCGCCGCCGGGCCCCTCGCCCCGGGTGAGGACGCCGTAGGTGACGGGCAGTCCTGTCCGGTTCCACATGCGCTGCGGCAGGGGCTGCAGGACGGCCACGGGCGCCTGGCGGCCGAGCTGGTGGAGCAGCCGGTGGGCGCGTCCGCTGTGCCACAGGGGGCCCGCGCAGTCGCTGACGACGACGGTGACGCGGCGGCCGGTCGGGTCGCTCAGCCGGTCGGCCGAGCTGAGCGGCGCGGCGGCCGGGTCGGGGCTTCTGCTGACGGCGGGCGCGCCGTCGGGGCCCTGGTGCAGATAGCGCACCTGCACATCGCGGAAGGCGCCCAACTGTCCAAAGATTTGCTGGAGTTCGGCGAAAAGTCGCTCCCACACACGCATCGACGAGGAGGCGTCGAGGACGCACTGAAGAGTCGCGTCCGCCCGCGAGACCCCTCGGAACACCGGGATGATCAGCCCGCCGGCACGGGCGCTCAGGTCTACGGTCGCCACCTCGTCAAGAGTACGGCGCGACGGGGGCGCGGCCGGCCGGTATCGCTGGAGTGGCCGAAGCGCGCGCTGGAGTTCGAGCGGCGCGGGGAGCGCCGGGGCGAGCGGTACGCCCAGGACGACCCCGTCGGATCCGGAACCCCGTGGCGCGCTCCGGGCGCCGCCGCGCGGCACGGGGTAGAGGGCGATGCGCGGGTCGGTGCCGGCGGCGGGGTCGGTGCGGGCGGGAGAGGCGGAGGCGGCGCGGGCGGGGGCGCCGGGGGGCCCGGGCAGGGCGGGGCGGGGGCCGGCGCCCGGCGCGCCTGGACCGTCCGCCCCGGCGGACGCGTCCGCCGGGTCCGGCGCGTCCCGCGCGCCCGCGCCGCCCGTCGGCTCCCGGCCGCGCCCGGTCCACCGGGCCAGCCACAGGGCGTCGCAGAGCTGCTCGGCGTCGGGATCGAGCCCGGCGCCGCGCAGCCGCGCGACGAGCGCGGTCAGCAGGGCGCCGTCGTACGGCGGGGCCGGGGACGGGGGCTGCGGGTGGGACCGGGGCGGGGTCGGCTCCGTACCGTCGGCGGCCGTCACTGCGTCACCTCGGCCGGTCGAGTCGCTGGATGAGCAGGTCGGCGAGGCGTTCCCGGCCGGCCGGGGCGGCGGCGTCGGTGAGGTAGATCGCGTTCAGCAGCTGGTCGGTGGAGATGAGTTCGCTGCGCGAACGCTCCAGGAAGTGCGCGATGAGGTCGCCGCCCGCGCGCGCGGCCTCGTCGCCGAGGTGGGCCCGTACGAAGGTCGCCAGCCGCTGGTGGTCGGGGCGGCCCAGCTCCAGATGGATACAGCGGCGCATCAGGGGCGCCGGGAAGTCGCGCTCGCCGTTGCTGGTGAGGACGACGAACGGGAAGGCGCGGCACTGCACCCGGCCGCCCTTGATCCGGACCTTCCGGCCGTCGTGGTCGAGGACCTCGGCCTCGCCGTCGGGCAGCCGGTCGGCGATCCGCTCCAGCTCGGGAATGCCGAACTCGCCCTCCTCCAGCACGTTGAGGAGGTCGTTGGGGAGGTCGATGTCGCTCTTGTCCAGCTCGTCGATGAGCAGCACGCGCGGCCGGTCGGAGGGGAGCAGCGCGGTGCCCAGCGGGCCGAGGCGGATGTAGCTGCCGATGTCGCCGGAGGGATCGGGGCGGTGCGCGCGGCCCTCGCCGCCCTCACCGCCGTCACCGCCGTCACCGTCCGTACGGTCCTCGCCGTACCGGTCCTCGCCGTACCGGTGCGCGGCGAGCTGGACGTCCTGAAGGCGGGCGATCGCGTCGTAGTGGTACAGCCCGTCCTGAAGCGCCGACCGGCTGACGATGGGCCAGCGCAGCACCCGGCCGAGCCCCAGCTCGTGCGCGACGGAGTGGGCGAGGGTGCTCTTGCCGGCGCCGGGGCTGCCGGTCACCAGCAGCGGACGGCGCAGATAGAGCGCCGCGTTGATCATCTCCAGCTCCTCGGCGCCCGGCCGGTGAAGCTCCGCCTCGTGCCGGTAACCGCCGAGCCTGCGGTCGGCCGAGCCGTCACCGCCGTGGCCGCCGAAGTCGCGCCAGGGCGGCGGCGGGGGCAACTGGCCGATGCCGCCGTGGGGTTCGCCCGCGCCCCGGTAGATGAGCCACTCGCTGGATTCACTCATGGCGTGTTCCTCGTCGTCCTCGGTCGACCGGACAGGACCTGGCCCGGCGCGGACAGCGGGCGCCGGACGTGCCTCACCGTAGCGATCCGCCGCCCACCCCGTAAGAAGCTCTTGCCGCCCGAACGGCCCGACCCGGTCATGGCGCCTCCAGCAACTGGCCGAATCCGGGCAGCGGACGGGCGGGATCGTCGTAGAAGAGGGCGACGCCGTCCGACCAGAAGGTCTCCGTACGGCCCGCCCACACGCCCCGGCGCAGTTCGAGGACGGTGTACGGCAGCCGGTCGGCGGTGCCCGCCTCGGCGACCGTGGCGACGGCCCGCCGGTGGAAGTCCGCGCAGACGATCTCGGGGCGGTCCTTGCCGCGCCGCAGCAGGGCGATGTGGAAGCCGCCGCGCACCAGCCGCGCCAGCCCGGCCGCGGTCTCGCCCGCGGCACCCGCGTCCCCCGGCGCGCCCGGCGCCCCCGTCTCCGCGTCAGAGCGGTCCGCGTACCGGCAGAGCACGGGCACCGTCTCGTACGCCAGGGACCGCAGGTGCTCCTCCGCCGGTACGGGTATCCGCAGCCCTTCCTCGCAGTCGAGGATCTCGGCCCGCACCGCGACGGTCAGCGCCCGCTCCCAGCGCGCCCGGTGCTCGCGCGCCTCGTCCTCCGTCGGCGGCGGCTCCTGGTCGGAGGGGCGGACGAGCACGGGCCTGACCGCGCCCAGCGGCGGCTCGTCCGGCGCCAGCCGCCAGCCGTCCACCGCCAAGCCCAACCGGGCCCGTACGACAGCGACTTGCAGCACCGCCGGATTGTCCGGCTCGTCGCACCGCCGGAACGCCTCGGTCAGCGAAGGACCGAGCCGTACGGGCAGGGCCTGGCCCGGGGTGCCCCTGCTGTCCTCGCCGACCGGCACCACCTCGCCGGTGTGCCGGGCGACGCCGACCCGCCAGTCGTAACTGTCCCGCTCCCAGCCGCGCGGCTCCAGCTCCAGGAGGACGAACGGGCGCTCGCCCTCCCGGGGACGCTCCCCGTACGCCGGGGAGGCGCGCCGCTGCTCCCGGTCCGTACGGCGCCGGGCCGCCGCCCACAGCAGGAAGATCTCCTGGCGGAAGTCGCGGGGAAGGCGGTCGTCGGCGATGCCGTTGACCCACTCCCAGAGGTTCTCCTCGGCGCGGGCGGTGGACGGGGTGACATAGGGACGTTCGGCGGCGAGGACGCTCATGCAGTAGCTCAGCACGAGTCTGAGGGCGGCCTCGTCACCGTGCGTCTGCGTCCCGTACAGCGCGCCGAGCCCGTCGCGCCAGCCGCGCGGCGCCGGGTAGCGGTCGCCGCCGCGCATGCCGGGCAGCCGGGCCAGCAGGTCGAGCAGGCTGTGCGTGGAGACCGGCGGCGGCAGTTCGGCGAGCCGGCCGAGCAGGGTGATGCGCTGCTGCGGGCTGAGCGCGCGGCCGGCCCCCGCGCCGAGGCCGTCCTGCACATCGGCCCAGGTCGGCCCGGCGGCCACCCGGCTGGCGTGCTGGTCGGCGTGGTAGCGGTCGTGGGCGTGGCAGACCGCCTGGTAGTCGTCGTCGGACTCGGCCCCGGCCATGGCGGGCGGTACGGGGAGCGAGCGCAGCCGGTCGATGGAGATCGAGGTGCCGCCCATCGCGCCGACGAGCTGCGACTTGAGCACCCCGACCACCTCGCCGCGCGCGAGGTCGACGGTGGGCCCGCCGGAGATCCCCGGCGGCAGCACGTCCCCGCCGAGGCGCATCTGCTCGTCGGCGTCGGCCCAGCCGCCGACCGTGCCCTGTACGGTGCACCGCCCGGTCAGCCGCTTGATCCGGCCGCCGACCTCCGTCCAGCCGGAGTAGAGCACCATGCCGCCGGCGAAGAACGAGGCGGGACGCTCGGCGACGTACACGCAGGCGTGCTCGACGGGACGGCGGAGCCGCACGAGGGCGAGATCGGGCGCGGGCCAGCCGCCGCGTCCGCCCGTACCCATACCGGCACCGGCACCGGCACCGGCACCGACCGTGGTGGCCGCCGCTTCGGGAAGTGCGGCGACGACGGTGCCGGTGACCGAGGTGAGGCCGCTCGTGGGCCCGGTTTCGAAGACCACCGTCACTTCCCGCCCCTCCCCCCGCATCGCCACATGCGCGCATGTGAGAACCCAGCTCGGGGCGATGAAGAAGCCGCTCCCCAGGAAGCTTCCGCCCGGCTCACCAGGGGCATACCCGCGCTCCGGGCCATGGATGCGCACGGTCGCCGCCATGACGAGGTCCACGAGGGCGCGCACACTGTCGTTCGGAGCTCCCGGTGCGCCCCCGAAGCCGCCGAATCCCCCGCCGGGCCCGTCGGTCACGGGGCGCCCCTGGGCGGCGCCGTGGGCCGTGGCGGCGGTACGCCGGGGGGCGCGGCGGGGGGCACGGCGGGCGGCGCGGCGGGCGGTACGACGGGCGGCGCGGCGGCCTGCGACGGTACGTCCGGCGGCTCCGTCAGATCGGCGGGCGGTCCGCCGCCGGTCCAGGTGAGCGTGACGGTGATGCCGCCCTTGGCCTCGCCGTCCGCGAGCAGCCCCACCACCCGGCCCGCCTTGGCGGTCAGCTCGATGCCGAACTCGACGCTCACCTCGTCGGGCCGTACCGCCCGCAGCGGACCGGCCAGCGACCGCGCGACGCTGGTCACGACGGAGTGCAGACTCTCGACCCGCGCCTGCACCTGCTCGGCGAAGCCGGTGTCCGAGTACGTCAGGCCCCCCGAGGGTCGCTCCAGTTCCGCCGCACCGCTGATCCGGGCCCAGACGGGCGTCCCGTCGGGCATCTCGATACGTGTGACTCCGGTCTCGCCATCATCCATGGCAACCCCATTCCCCCAATTCCCCGCAGATTAGCGGCAGTACGGCGCCCGGGCGAGGTTCGGCGGGGAGGACGGCGTTTCGCCGCCGGCCGTCATCTAACCTGGTCGGTATGTATTTCACGGACCGCGGTATCGAGGAGCTGGAGAAGCGGCGAGGCCAGGAGGAGGTCACTTTCGAGTGGCTGGCCGAACAGCTGCGTACGTTCGTCGACCTGAACCCCGACTTCGAGGTGCCGGTGGAACGCCTGGCGACGTGGCTGGCACGGCTGGACGACGAGGACTGACCGCCTCCCGGCGGGTCGCCTCCCGGCGAGGGGCCGTGGGTCTGGGCGGTTGCGGGGTACGGCCGGTGCGGGGTCGCCTCCCGGCGGGGGACCGTGGGCTTGGCGGTGCGGGTGCGGGGTCCGGCCGGTTCGCCCCGTGCCGGGTGCCGGGGCACTCCGGAGGCGCATCCCCGGATGCATGATTTACGCCGCGTGCGGCGGCGTTCTTCGACTGCGGGCGCGTACAGCGGCACAAATCACGCTCTACATCCGGGGACGTCACCTCCTGCGACCCCGGCCCCCTCCGGTCGGTGGTCGGCTCGCGCGCAAACGTCCCGGGCTGGGGCGGGTGGGTCTGTGACGGGCCGGTGAAGGGGGCACCGCAGGGGGTATGTGTCCGGACGTAAAGCGCGATTTGTGCCGCTGAACGAAACCCGCGCCTCGTGGTCCGGCCCGCACGCGGCGTAAATCGTGCAGTCCGGGCACGTGCCCCCGGAGGGGACCCCGGCAACAACCCGCACCTCACCACCGGGCCCAGCCCAAGACGGACCCCGGCCCCTCGCCGGGAGGCGACCCCGTGCGGAAGCGGTCGTACGCCAGCCCCAGCGCCCCATGCGTGATCAGCAGCGCTCCCGCGAACGCCCAGCCCGCGCTGCGGCGGTGGGCGGCCCACAGGACGAGGGGGACGCCGGCGGCGAGCTGGACCGCGCTGATGCCGCGGGCCCGGGGGCCGCGCAGCCAGGGGCCGAGGGGGCCGTCCTCGACCACGTCCAGCTCGGCCCGGACCGCGTCGCGCCACCCCGCCCATTCGATCTGCTCGACGCCGGGCTGGACGCGGGCCACCTCGCGCAGCCGGTCGGCCGGTTCGCCGGGGGTGAGACCGGCCGGAAGGGTGAGCCCCGTACGGGTCAGGAACGCGGCCAGGGCGAGCAGCCGGGTCCGGGAGTCGGCGTCGGGGTCCGGCAGGGTCAGCGGGCCGAGCGCCTGGAGGTCGAGTACGGGATCGAGGTGGAGCCGGGCGGCGAACGTCCGCATGGCTTCGTCCTCGCCGGCCGGGGTGCCGTCGGCCAGCCACACGTAGCCGACGCTGCGACGGAATCCGGCCGCGAGCAGGTATCCGGCCCGGTCCCGGTCCCACCACAGGGCGAGTACCGGCCAGCCGGCGCCGACGGCGAGCGCGGTGGCCCAGCCCGCGAGGACGCGGTCTACGGGGTCGGCGCCGTCGAGCCAGGGTTTGCCCTCGGGGACGAGCACGCTCCACTCGTCGCCCGCCGGGGCGAGCAGCAGCCGCTCGCGGAGCAGATGGGCGGCGGGCCGGACCGCCGCCGGCTCGGCCCGGCACAGCAGCAGCGCTCCCACGGGTGTCGCGTTCATGGCTCATACGCTAGGTCACTTTGCCCGCATTTGGGCGGCGCGCCCTACGGGTCACCCCGGATCGGAACCCCACCACGACCCCGAATCACCCCCCACCTCCCACCGCCTCGCCTTGACTTCCCCCAACCGCGATATATCGTGTTCTGCATGAGACGCGATATGTTGCGTCGTATCGGTCCACGTATCGGTCCAGGCCCGCGGGAGGTCAGCACCATGGCAGAGTCGACATGGCAAGTAGCCGAGCCGGAGAAGCTCGACTTCGCCGGCCCGGTCACCACGCTCAACGTCCGGATTGTCAACGGCACGGTGAATGTGGTCGGCACGGACAGGGAGGACGCCTGGCTGGAGGTCTCCCGGCTGAAGGGCCCGCCGCTGATCGTGACGAGGGACGGCTCCGCCCTCACCGTCGCCTATGAGGACCTGCCGTGGAAGGGGTTCCTGAAGCTGCTCGACCCCAAGGGCTGGGACCGTGACGTGGTCGTCTCGCTGGCCGTCCCCGCGGGCACCTCGGTCGAGGTCGGGGTCGTCGGCGCCGGAGCCGTGATCTCCGGGATCCGGGGACGTACGGATGTGCGCGGAGTGACCGGCGACACCACGCTCGTGGGGCTGTCCGGCGAGGTCAGGGCCGACACGGTATCGGGCGGCCTGGAGGCCCAGGCGGTCACCGGCGGACTGCGCTTCCACTCCGTCTCCGGCGATCTGACGGTCATCGAGGGGGCGGGTTCGTCCGTACGGGCCGAATCGGTGAGCGGCGACATGGTCATCGACCTCGATCCGGCGGACAAGCCCACCGACATCAGACTGACGACGGTCTCGGGCGAGGTCGCGATCCGGCTGCCGCACCCGGCGGACGCGCGCGTCGAGGCGAACACCGCGAGCGGCTCGGTGTCCAACGCGTTCGACGATCTGCGGGTCACCGGCCAGTGGGGCGCCAAGAAGATCACCGGCAATCTGGGGGCGGGCACGGGCACGTTGCGGGCGACGACCGTATCCGGCTCGATCGCCCTGCTGCGCCGGCCCCCGGCGGAGGACGGCCCGCACCCCACGGCCCCGTCCGACACGCCGGCGTCCGCCATACCTGCCGCCCCCGCCGCCCCCACCGCCCCGAAGGAGCTGTGACATGCCTCCGGTCTTCGCCCACGGCCGACTCCGGCTGTACCTCCTCAAGCTCCTCGACGAGGCCCCCCGCCACGGGTACGAGGTGATCAGGCTGCTGGAGGAACGCTTCCAGGGGCTGTACGCGCCATCCGCCGGCACGGTCTACCCGCGGCTCGCCAAGCTGGAGGCCGAGGGGCTGGTCACGCACGCCACCGAGGGCGGTCGCAAGGTCTACTCCATCACCGACGCCGGCCGCGCCGAACTGGCCGGGCGCGGCGGCGAACTGGCCGATCTGGAGCTGGAGATCCGCGAGTCCGTCGCCGAGCTGGCCGCGGAGATCCGCGACGATGTCCGCGGCGCGGCGGGGCAGCTGCGCAGCGAGATGCGCGCGGCGGCCTCGGAGACCCGGAACGGAACGGACAGCGAATCCTGGCGTACGGCGAAGGAGGAGCTGAAGCGCGCGAAGCACGAGTGGCAGGAGCAGGCGCGCCGGGCGAAGGACGAGTCGCGCCGCGCCCGCGAGGACGCCCAGAAGGCACGCCGTCAGGCGAAGGAGGCCCAGGAGACGGCCCGCCAGGAGATGCAGCGCATCGCCAAGCAGGTGCAGGACCAGGTCCAGACCCACTTCGCCCGGGGCGACTGGCCCACCGGGGTCCGGGACGGCCTCTCGGAGCTGGCCGTCCAGCTGGGCGGGCTGACCGGGACGTCCTGGCCGGCGCCCGGCAAGCAGGCCCCGCCCCCGGCGGACACCGCCCGGCCGCCGGAGCCTTCCGGGTCTCCGGAGCCCTTCACTGACCTGTACGGCGACCTCCCGGCCACCGGGGACCCGGCCCGCGATCTGGACCGGCTGCTGGACCGCTTCCGGGACGACATCCGTGACGCCGCCCGGGACAACGGCGTCACGGAAGAGCAACTGGCCGACGCGAGAAAGCATTTGTCGATAGCTGCCGGCCGACTCGGTGTGCTGCTGAGGCCATCGCGGAGCTGAAAGCCGGCTGACGGGAGGTCCGGACGGGCGCGACGGCCCCCGAGGTGCGCCGGATACGGGGGTTCCGGCGCAGCTCGGGGACAGCCCGGGGTCAGTTCAACTGGGTGAGCCGTCCGAGGGTGTGTTCCAGCCGGGGCAGGGACGCGTGGCACTCCTCCGTGTCCTGGGCGGTCAGCTCGGTGATGAGCGCCCGCAGCAGGGCGGTGGCGGACTCGGTGCGGTCGAGTTCGTGTTCCGTCCAGGCCATCCGGGCGGCGCAGCGGGCCCGTTCCTCCACCACACCCGGCAGGTCGAGCGTGCTCAGGGTGGCTTCCGCCAGTTCGAGCAGGCCGAGCGCCTCGTGCCGGACGGGGGCCGCCACGGCGGGATCCGGGTGTCCCCTGTCCACCTCGGAGTAGAGGGAGTTCAGAAGGATTTCGGCGGTCTGGAGCCAGGTGCTCGCACGCTCCCGCAGCAGTTCACCGTCCTCGCCCTCGCCGGCCACGAGCGCCTGTTCCATCAGGGCGCGTGCCGCGTCCGTGTTCCCCTCGCCGGCCTCCAGCCACGCCACGGAGCGCAGGGCGCGCACCGCGCCGATCGGCTCGGCGAGCGCCTGCCACAGCTCGATGGCGCGGTGGTACGCGGCGATGGCCTCGGTCCGCATGCCCGCGTCCGAGAGGCATTCGGCGCCCAGGGTGGCCAGTTGGGCGTGCGGGTGCTGGTTCTGCCACTCCTTGGCGATCTCGGCGGCCAGGAGATACTGCTCGGCCGCCGCCCGCTGGTCACCCATCGCCCGCTGCGCGCGCCCGAGCGTCTGTCTGGCTTGTACGGTCTGCTCCGGCCCGTGCTCCAGCAGGTCGGGCAGGGCGGATTCGAGGACCTCGGCAGCCTCCACGGGGCGTCCGGTCTCGTTGTACGCCTGCGCCAGGATGAGCCGGGCGTACGCGCCCGGGCCGGCCGACTGCCCGGCCTCGTCGAACCAGTGCGCGGCTTCGAGGGCGTACGCGGCGGCCTCGTCCTCCTTGCCGTACTGCTGGTTGAGGAGGTCGGCCAGGGTCAGCCGCAGCCGGCCCAGCTCCGCCGGGTCGGTCAGTTCGGTGCCGTGCTCCAGCGCGGTCCGGGCCGCCGCCTCGGCCTCCTCCGCCCGGCCCATCGCCATCAGCAGCCTGGCCCGCTGCGCGAGGGGCTCGGCGGCGTCCCACGGGCGGCCGACGGCCACGCTGCGCCGGACCGCCGAGGCGAACAGCGCGTCCGCGGCCTCCCCGTCGCCCGTCTGCCACGCCAGCTCGGCGCGGAGGACTTCGGCCTCGGCGAGCAGATCGGCCACATCATCGGCCGCCGGCTCCCCTGCCGTCTCCCCGGCCTTCTCCGGTGCCGAGAACTCCGCGACGAACGCCGCCAGATCGGCGTCGAACAGCGCCCGCTCCTCCGCGCCCCCGTCCTCGTCTCCGTCCGCGCCCCCGTCCGCGTCTCCGTCCACGTCTCCGTCCGCGTCCCCCACCGCTCCGTGGCCGCTCGCCAGGTGCCTGAGCAGCCCGCCGAGCTTGGCCGTGCTCAGCACGACCGTCGCGATCCGCCGTCTACGGACCGGATCCGCCGGGTCGAGCGCGAGCGCCGCCGCGTCGGCCGTCGCGAGCAGCTCCCGGATCTCCTCGGGCGACGCGCCCGTCCGCCCGGCGGCGAAGACGACGCGCAGGTCGTTCAGCGCGGCCCGGCCGGGCTCGCCCGCCGCCCGGTAGGCGGCGGCGACCTCGCGGAAGAGGTCGCGCAGCGTGGCCTCGCCCTCACGTCCGGCACGCACCGCGGCGTGTTCGAGGAGTTCGGCCGCCAGCAGCGGGTCGGCTCCCCCGTCGCCCTCCGCGACCAGCGCCTCGATCCGGTCCCATACGGCGGTCGCTCCCGGGTGCCCCTTGCTCCGCAGCTCGCGCGCCCGCTCCGCCAGCTCGGCGGCCGTCGGCCCGGCGTGACCGGGCCCGGCCTGGGCGGACCCCGCCTGCCCCGGCCCCGTGCCCGGCGTCTCCGCCGGTCGTATCCCCGCCGGCCCGAGCCTGGGTGCCCGTACGCCCAGTGGCAGAGCGGCCACCAGCGGCCGGGCCGCCAGCCGTTCGGCCAGCTCGGCGGAGACCTTGCCGTTGCCGTTGCGCCGGTCGAACCGGGCGGCGATCGCGGCGGCCTCCGTGTCGAGCAGAGCGTGCAGCTCCCGTACCGTACGGCGCTCCCCCGCGATCCCTGCCGGGACGGCGGGCCGCTCGCCGAGGCCGAGTTCCAGCAGCCGGCGCAGCAGCGTGAGGGTGCCGCCGAGCAGCTCCAGCCGGCTCGACGGATTGCCCACGGACTCCAGATGCGCCGCGTGCTCGGCGAGGATCTCCAGACCGCGGCCCTCGTTGCCGGTCAGCGCGCAGAACTCGATGTGCCGCCCGATCGACGCCAGCAGGCTCTCGTCGCCCCGGACCAGCCGGTATCCGCGCAGATGGTGGGTGCGCGCCTCGTCGGGCCTGCCCGCCCGCAGGAGCGGCAGCAGCGACTGGGACAGCACCCGGTGCGGCTCCTCCGCGCAGTGGGAGCGGCCCGCGAGCACCGGCTCCCAGGTCCGCAGCGCCTTCTCGTCGTCCCCCCGGTCCGCCCAGTAGGTGCCCTGGTCGTTCAGCTCGCAGGCGTGGCAGTCGGCCATCCGGTCGCGCTCGGCGGCGGTC
This sequence comes from Streptomyces sp. NPDC093109, assembly GCF_040701725.1. Classification (NCBI taxonomy): domain Bacteria; kingdom Bacillati; phylum Actinomycetota; class Actinomycetes; order Kitasatosporales; family Streptomycetaceae; genus Streptomyces; species Streptomyces sp. NPDC093109. The sequence continues at coordinate 87,842 of NZ_JBFBEZ010000023.1, read as the reverse complement.
CACGCGGCGAACGCCCGCGCGGCCCGCTCCTTGTCGCCGGTGTTCTCGGCCAGACTGAACTCGGCCTGCCTTACGGCCCGTTCGGTGAAGCCGGCCGTACGGTAGCGGCGCTCCATCTCGGCGAGCCACTGCTCGACGGTGGCCAGCGGCATCTCGGGCAGCGTCAGCATGCCCGAGCTGGCCCACTTGAACATCCAGTAGAAGGTGTGGGTCTCGCCGGCGTCGAACGCGGACGGGTCCCGGTCCCACTCCTGGAGCAGCCGCGCGAACGGGACGAGCATCTTGCCGCGCTCGGTGCTGTATTCGTACGCCCTGATCAGGCCGAAGAGCGCCGTACGGAGCACATCGGGATCGCCGGTGGCCTCGGCGGCGGCGACGAGCTGCTCGGCGCGCGTGTTGCGCGGCAGGCCGTTCGGCGCGGACTCGTTGTCCCACACGGCGCGGCGGATGTCCTCGGGCGCGAGGTCGGTGGTCACTGGTCGCCCTCCTCGTGAGCGTGCGGTGCGGGCGGCGTGGCGGAGGCCGGAGCGGCCGGGGCTGCCGGGGCTGCCGGGGCTTCGAGCGGGTGCGTGGCCCACTCCAGCAGGCCCAGGAAGGCCCGGTTGAGCAGCGCGGTGTCGGCGGGGCGCAGCGGGCGCTGCGCCATCAGCAGCGCCTGCCCGTAGAGCGATTCGACCGCGGTGCCGGCCAGCTCCGCGTCGGTGATGCCCGCGATGCGGCGCACCAGCGGGTTGTGGTGGTTGAGGACGAGCCTGGCGCGTGGCGCGGCGCCGCGCAGCGCGCCGAGGATGCCGCTCCACAGCGCGTCGGCACCGTCCTCGGCGTCCGCGCGGTCCCGTTCGTGGCGGGCCTCGCGGTCGTCGAGGAAGAGCGCGGGAACGGTGACGGGGTGGTAGGCGCGCAGCGCCACGTCGCAGCCGAGGGCGTCGAGCCGGGTGCGGGCGGTGGCGAGGAAGCCGGCGAGCGCCAGCTCCTGCGCGGGGTCGACCGGGTCGAGCTGCGCGGTGACGGCGCCCGCGTCGAGTTCGCTGAGGGTGATCCCGTCCCGGACGGCCGGGAGGAGGGCGAGGAGGTCGGTGTCGTACGTGTATCCGCCGTTGACGACGCCGAGGCCGTGCGCGGCGGCGATCGGCGCGACCTGCCGGAACTCCTCGACGGTCCGGGTGAAGTGGATCACGGAGTGGGTACGGGCGAACTCGTCGAGGGTGACGCGGCCGTCGCTGGTCTCGAACGGCAGCCACGGCAGCATCAGCCCGAACAGCTCCGGGTCGTGCCGGGCCATGGACTTGACGCCCAGATGGTGGACGGTCAGGAACGCCGCGAGCCGGTCGGGGGCGCCCGCCGCCAGCTCGGTCAGCCAGGCCCTGATCCGGGCGCCGAGCGCCTCGCGTACGGCGGCGAGCGTCTCGTCGTCGTACAGGTTCTCCCGGGAGGCGGTGGGCCGCAGGGTGTCGGTGTCGAGGACGACGCGGACGAAGAACGCCCAGTCGGGCAGCAGGTTGTCCGCCCGGTCGGTGAGCAGCATGCCCTTCAGATAGACGCGGTGGGCGGCCCGTTGGGCGGGGCTGGTGGCGGCGGGCAGCACATGGGCGACGCCGCGCACACCGGCGACGGGCAGGTCCAGGTCGATGGAGTCGAGCGGGGTGAACCCGAAGACCTTCGCGCAGTGTCCGGCGAGCGCGACCCGGCGGGCGGTGGGCGTCGGATGGACGCGGTCCCAGACGGCGGGCCGCTCGGTCAGCGGCCGGTCGGTGACGTCGGGGCCGGTGAAGGTGACCTCGTGGGGCAGCAGGGAGCCGAAGTCCGCGGCGAGCAGGGCGACCCGCGCCGGATCGGTCCACTCCTCGGCGCCCGGCCGCGGCTCCAGCAGGACGGTGGTGCCCGGCTCCGGGCGCGCCTCGTGCGGCAGGATCCGTACGGTGTACGAGCCGTCGTCGCTCGCCAGCCACTCGACGGGCGGCGCGTCGGGCGTACGGGCGGACCGGGAGACCACGCGGATGCGCTTGGCCACGACGAAGCAGGCCAGCAGCCCGATGCCGAACTGGCCGAGGAACTCCTGCCGGGCGTTCTCCAGCCCGTCGCGCTTGGAGCTGCGGCCGATGGTGGCGAGCAGGGTGTGCACCTCGTCGGCGGTCAGGCCGATGCCCGAGTCCTCCATCACGACGGAGGTGCCGTCGGCCGTGAGCCGGATGCGCCGGGGCGCGGCGGGGTCGTGCGCGAGGCGCGCGGTGAGCGCGTCGACGGCGTTCTGGAGCAGCTCGCGGACGTAGACCCGCGGACTGGAGTAGAGGTGGTGGGAGAGCAGGTCGACCAGACCGCGCAGGTCGACCTGGAAGGTGTTGACGGCCGGCGCGGAGGCGCCGGGGGCGTCGGAGGCATCGGAGACGGACAGGGCTGACGAGTCAGGATTCATGGGCGCAGGGGGCAACCTCGCGGCCCCGGACGGGCGGCCACAGGCGCGGGTCGGGCGATCGCGGGGTCCCCCCCTCACGAATCGCGATGGGCCCGGCCCGTGCCACGGCGGCGCGCCCGGAAGCGCGCCACCGAGGAGGGCCCGGAATTGCTCCCCATCGTAGGGACGACCACTGACAATGCCTATGGCGTTTCCGCAAGAAACGATCTTCCCTCGCCCGGAGTCCGGCCGTCAGCCGCCCGCCCGTCGCCCGCCCGAGCCCCCGTCACCCCGCCTGGGCCAGACCGGAATCCGCGCCTCCGTCTCAGACCGTCAGCACGACCTTCCCGAACAGCCCCCCGGCCGCCATCTTCTCGAAGCCCTCCCGCGCCCGGTCCAGCGGCAGCACCTCGTCGATCACCGGCCGTACGCCCTTCAGCGCGCAGAACGCCAGCAGATCCTCCAGCTCACCGAGCGACCCCATCGTCGAGCCCACCACCCGCAGTTCCAGGAAGAAGATCCGGGTCAGCTCGGCGTGCTCAGGCCGGTCGCCGCTCGTCGCACCCGAGATGACCAGCGTCCCGCCGCGCCGCAGGCACTTGATGGAGTGCGACCAGGTGGCGGCGCCGACCGTCTCGATCACGGCGTCCACCCGGTGCGGCAGCCGCGCGCCCGGCTCGAACGCCTCCTGCGCGCCCAGCTCCACGGCGCGCGCACGCTTCGCCGCGTCGCGGCTCGTGGCGTACACCCGCAGCCCCGCCGCGCTGCCGAGCACGATCGCCGCCGTGGCGACCCCGCCGCCCGCGCCCTGGACGAGGACCGAGTCGCCGGGGCGCACGCCCGCGTTGGTGAAGAGCATGCGGTACGCGGTGAGCCAGGCGGTCGGCAGGCAGGCGGCCTCCTCGAAGCTCAGCCCGGCGGGCTTGCGCAGCAGGTTCGCGGCCGGCACGGCGACACGCTCGGCGAAGGTCCCCTGGTACTGCTCGGTGAGGATCGAACGGGGCTCGGTGCCGTGGTCGCCGCCGCCGATGACGGAGTGGACGACGACCTCGTTGCCGTCCTCGTCGAGCCCGGCGGCGTCGCAGCCGAGGATCATCGGCAGCCGCCCCTCCGGCAGGCCCACCCCGCGCAGGGACCACAGGTCGTGGTGGTTGAGGGAGGCGGCCTTCACGGTGACGGTGGTCCAGCCGGGACGCACCTCGGGCTCCGGGCGTTCGCCCAGTTCGAGCCCCGAGAGCGGATCGGCGAAATCGGTGTGTGCGGCATAGGCGGCGAACATGGGACCGACTCTAGGGCGACGGCGGTACGCGGAGAACCCTCCGCCCCGGAGTCGGTCCGCGTACCGCCGCCCCGAGCGCCCCACGTACCGCCGTCCTTCCCCCGGTCAGTCCCTGCGGTACTGCGCCGGCGAGTTCCTCGTCGCCGGGTCCTCGTACGCGCCGGCCCTGCCCCGGTCGACATGGAAGGTGGTCAGGGTGGAGACGGGCGACGCGGGGTCCCCGCGGTCCTCGATCACCCGCATGTGCGTGCTGAAGCGCCGCGGCGTCACCTCGTACACGTCGTACCCGTACCGGTCCCCCTCGAAGTACTGGAGATGCGCGTTGGCCCGGCCCATCAGCGGGCCGTTGGCCGCGTTCCACGCCGCGTCGTAGGCGCTGGAGGAGACCGAGTGCGCCGTGAACTCCGTGCCGATGACGGGCGAGTCGAGGTTGTCGTAGTCCGGTCTGATGTCGTCGACGAAGGCCGAGTGCCAGTCCCCGGTGAGCACGATCAGGTCCTTCAGTCCGCTCCCGCGCACATGCTCAAGGACCTCCTTGCGCTCGCTCAGGAAGCCGTCCCACTGGTCGGTGAACATGTACCGGCCGCCCGGCGAGCCGCGCAGCTGGCTGAGCATGATCGAGTTGGCCCAGATGTGCCAGGCGTCCGGGGCCCGGTCGACGGTCCGCTTGAGCCACTCCTTCTGTCCGGCGCCCAGGATCGTGCCGTCGGTGAGGTTCTGCGCGGAGCGGTACTGGCGCAGATCGAGCACGGCCAGCTCCAGCAGATCGCCCCAACGGCGCACCCGGTGGATCTCGGGGTCCGGCAGGGCGGCCGAGGCGCTCCGGCCCTCGCCGTCGCCGTCCCCCGCGTCGCGGTGCGGCAGATGCTCGTACCACGCCTGGTAGGCGGCGGCCCGGCGCTGGAGGAACGGCGCGGTGCCGCCCGTACCGCTGTAGTCGTTCGCGACCTCGTGGTCGTCCCAGGTCAGGAACCAGGGGTGGGCGGCGTGGGCGGCGCGCAGCCCCGGGTCCCCCTTGTAGAGGGCGTGGCGTTTGCGGTAGTCGTCGAGGGTGTAGATCATCGGGGTGTTGTGGTCACGCAGCGGGTCGCCACTCTGCGGCCCGTACTCGTAGATGTAGTCGCCGAGATGGATGACGAAGTCCAGCCGCTCGCGCGCGATTCCGCGCAGCGCCGCGTAGTGGCCCTGCGGATAGTTCTGGCAGTTGGCGGTGGCGAAGCGTACGGAGGACACCGCTCCGGCGGGCGCGGTTCTCGTTCTGCCGGTCCGGCTGGTCCCGCCGAGCGCGGAGAACACGTACCAGTACGTACGGCCGGGGGTCAGTCCGGTCACCGGTACGTGGACGCTGTGCGCGAGCGTCACGGATGCCGGGACCACGCCCGCCGCGACGACCCGGCGCATCCCGGGGTCCTCGGCCACCGCCCACCGCACCTCCGCGACCTCGGGCAGCGGCTGCGCGGCGGCGTCCGCGAAGGGTTCGGGGGCGAGCCGGGTCCACAGCACGACGCTCGTCGGGCGCGGGTCGCCCGAGCCGACGCCGAGGGTGAACGGCGCCTTGTCGTAGGTGGATCCGAGCGCGGCGGCGGCCTCGCGGGCCTGCGCGGGCGAGAGCCCGGCGCTCAGCGGCCAGACGGTGCCCAGGGCGCCCGCGGCTCCGGCCGCCTTGAGCAGATCGCGCCGGTTGAGTCCGCTCATGACCGGTCTCCCGTCGCCCGGAGGGTCAGTGAGATCGCGTCGGCGTAGCCGTCGTTGGAGGTGCCGGTACCGGTACGGGTGAGGACGAGCAGCACGCGCGCGGTGCGGGCGCCGAAGGGGACGCGGGCCCCGGCGGTGCGCTCCAGGAGCGCCGTACGGCTGTCCCGTTCGGCGGCGGTGACCGGGCCGAGCACGGAGAGCGCGACCGGGGTGCCCCTGTCGTCGCGGAACTCCACCGACAGCCTGGCACCGTCCTCCTGTGCCGCGTATCCGCCGAGCCAGGCGGAGAGGGTGTACCTGACCCGCCCCGCGTTCACGGCACTCCAGCCGGTCGCACCCGTCCTGGGCAGTGTGACGTCCTGGGTGAGCGTGGTGCGCGGGCTGTTCCCGCCGGAGAAGAACCGGCTGCCGCGCCGGGCGGGGCCGGGGTCGGACAAGGTCGGGTAGCCGTTGCCGTAGTTGTACTCGATGAGCGCGGGCGCTCCTTGGCGCACGGTCCACCCGGTGACCGAGGACACCGGGTCCACGCCGCCTCCCTGACCGCTCTCGGCATCCCCGTTCACAAGCAGGTTCACCATCGCCTCCAGGCGTTGAATCCATCAACAGCCATAGCAGCAGTCTCAGTTGAACCCGGGAAGTCCGCGTGTGGAATTCTCCGTTCAGCGGCGGACCGGCATGCGGACGCGAGCGCGGGGCGGGCCGTCGGACGGCCCGCCCCGCGCTCCCCGGACGGCGGTACGGCACTCAGCGCCGCGCGACGCCCTCGGCCCGCGCCGCCGCCGCGACGGCCGCGGTGACCGCCGGGGCCACCCGTTCATCGAACGGGGACGGGATGACGTAGTCGGCCGCCAGGGCGTCACCGACCACATCGGCCAGCGCGTTCGCCGCGGCGATCTTCATGCCCTCGGTGATCCGGGAGGCCCGCACCTGGAGCGCGCCCGCGAAGATGCCGGGGAAGGCGAGCACGTTGTTGATCTGGTTCGGGTAGTCGGACCGCCCGGTCGCCACGACCGACGCGTACCGGTGCGCGATGTCGGGGTGCACCTCCGGGGTCGGGTTGGCCATCGCGAAGACGAACGCGCCCGGCGCCATCGACGCGATCGCCGGCTCCGGGACCGTACCGCCGGAGACGCCGATGAACACGTCGGCGCCGGCGAGGGCGGACTCCAGCGAGCCGGAGAGCCCGGCGCGGTTGGTGATCTTCGCCAGCTCGCGCTTCACCTCCGTCAGATCGTCACGGTCGGTGCTGACGATGCCCTTGCGGTCGGCCACGGCCACATCCCCGAGGCCGGCCGCCAGCAGGAACTTGGCGATGGCGATCCCGGCCGCGCCCGCGCCCGAGATCACCGCGCGCAGCTCGCCGAGCGGGCGCCCGGTCAGCTTCGCCGCGTTGCGCAGGGCGGCGAGGGTGACCACCGCCGTACCGTGCTGGTCGTCGTGGAAGACCGGGATGTCGAGCCGCTCCTGGAGCCGCCGCTCGATCTCGAAGCAGCGCGGCGCCGAGATGTCCTCCAGGTTGACCCCGCCGAAGGAGGGCGCGAGCCGCACGACGGTCTCGATGATCTCGTCCGTGTCGGTGGTGGCGAGCGCCAGCGGCACCGCGTCGACCCCGCCGAACTGCTTGAACAGGATCGCCTTGCCCTCCATCACGGGCAGGGACGCCTCCGGGCCGATGTCACCGAGCCCGAGCACCGCGGTGCCGTCCGTCACCACGGCGACGACCTGCGACTTCCAGGTGTAGTCGTGGACCAGCTCGGGCCGCTCCGCGATCGCGGAGCAGACCTTGGCGACGCCGGGGGTGTACGCGAGGGACAGGTCGTCCTTGTCCCGGACCGGCACGGTGGCCTGGATGGCCATCTTCCCGCCGCGGTGCAGCGCGAAGGCCGGGTCGAAGGGCTCGTCCGTACCGTTCGCGCTGTCGCTGCGAGGATTGACGATCTCCGCTGCCATGTAGATAACCCCTTAATTCTTCATCAGTTGAGGGTGTCCGCTCCTGGTCGAGGAGGGGGTGGGCGGCCACCGCGCACGCGCTCGCGTCGTCGGCGGCGCCGGGATGCCCGTCCTGCCGGAGGTCTATACGTACGCGCGGGCGCGCCGCACACGCGCCCGGGGCCCCGGATGAGGGGTGTAATCGTCCTTCATACCGGACGGACCACGTCATTCACGAGTCCGCGCCCCCCGGTGACATGACTCATAGCCGATCAATGGGGCAGATCCGGCCAACCGCATGAATCTCACCGACAGCGCGGGACGGACCGGAGATTCTCCGGCCGGAATGAGGCATTCCCACAGATGGTCCGGCTGGATATACCGCCACAGTGGGGTGAGGGGGTGGCCCGTTACCCGATTTTGACATGCCTGGGCCCCTGAGGGTGCCAGTCCAAATGGCAGGATGCCGTAATCACATTCGGTCGCGACACTCGAAGACGCGTGCTCGGCCACCCCGAAGACGCGCGCAGGCCACATGGCAGCCCGCTATCCCCGCCGGAGGACCCAGACCATGACCGCACGCACCAGCTGTCGCACGACCACCGCGAAGTCCCGGATGGCCGCGGTCGGCACGATCGCGGTCGCCGGCGCCCTGCTGCTGACCGCCTGTGGCGACCAGACCAAGAGCGCGGAGTCGTCGCCGTCGTCGTCCTCCGCCGAGTCCAAGGCTCCCCTCTTCGACCAGCTCCCCAAGGCCGTCCAGGACGCCGGGGTCCTCAAGGTCGGCTCGGACATCGCGTACCCGCCGGTGGAGTTCAAGGACACGTCCGGCAAGACGGTCGGGATCGACCCGGATCTCGCCGACGCGCTCGGCAAGCAGCTCGGTGTGAAGTTCGAGTTCGAGCCCGCCACCTTCGACACCCTGGTCACCGGTCTGCGCGCCAAGCGGTACGACCTCGTCATGTCGGCCATGACGGACACCAAGGACCGCCAGAACGGCGTGGACGGCAGCACCGGCAAGAAGGTCGGCGAGGGTGTCGACTTCGTCGACTACTTCACCGCGGGCGTCTCCCTCTACACCAAGAAGGGCGCGGACAACGGCATCACCAAGTGGTCCGACCTCTGCGGCAAGAAGATGGTCGTACAGCGCGCCACCGTCTCGGACGACCTGGCCAAGGCCGAGAGCGCCAAGTGCACGCAGGCCGGTAAGGCGAAGATCTCCATCGAGGCGTTCGACAACGACCAGCAGGCCCAGACCCGGCTGCGCAGCGGCGGCGCCGTGGTCGGCGCCTCCGACTTCCCGGTGACGGCGTACGCGGTGAAGACCTCGGGCGGCGGCAAGGACTTCCAGGTGGTCGGCGAGCAGGTCGAGGCCGCCCCGTACGGGATCGCCCTGGCGAAGAACAACCCGCTGACGCCGACGCTCCAGAAGGCCATGGAAGCGATCATCAAGAACGGCGAGTACGGCAAGGTCATGGCGAAGTGGGGCGTCCAGGACGGCGCGGTCACCGAAGCCAAGCTCAACGGCGGATCCTGATCCGCCGACGGGCCGGCGCTGAGGGCTGAGAGGCAAACTTCGTGACTGTCGAGATCAACAAGCCGGACGAACCGAAGGACGGCGGCACGGGCGCCACGTCCGGGGCCGGCGGGGGCGCCGGGGCTGGGTCCGGGTCCGGGTCCGCGTCCGGGTCCGGACCGGGGCTCCGGAAGGCCGCGTCCGTCATGCCGGAGGCGATCAGAGCCGTCCCTGTGCGGCACTACGGGCGCTATGTGTCCGCGGTGATCGTCATCGGGCTGTTCGTCGCCATCGTGTACGCCTTCTCGCAAGGCAAGATCAACTGGGGTGCGATCCCCGAGTACTTCTTCGACGACCGGATCCTCAGGGGCGTCGGGCAGACCATGCTGCTCACGCTCCTGTCCATGCTGATCGGTGTGGTCGGCGGCATCGTCCTCGCGGTGATGCGGCTGTCGAAGAACCCGGTGGTCTCCTCGATCTCGTGGTTCTACATCTGGTTCTTCCGCGGCACCCCGGTGCTGGTCCAGCTGATGGTCTGGTTCAACCTGGGGCTCGTCTTCGAGTACATCAACCTCGGGCCGATCTACAAGGACTACTGGTCCAGCTTCATGACGCCGTTCCTGACGGCGCTGCTGGGCCTGGGCCTGAACGAGGCCGCGTACATGGCCGAAATCTGCCGGGCCGGCCTGCTCTCGGTCGACGAGGGCCAGACGGAGGCGTCGCACGCGCTGGGCATGAGCCAGGGCAAGACCCTGCGCCGGGTGGTGATCCCGCAGGCCATGCGCGTGATCGTGCCGCCGACCGGCAACGAGGTCATCAACATGCTGAAGACGACCTCGCTGGTGGCGACCGTACAGTTCTACGAACTGCTGCGGTACGCGCAGGACATCGGGCAGGCGTCCGGCTCCCCGGTGGAGATGCTGTTCCTCGCCGCCGCCTGGTATCTGGTCCTGACGTCGGTCCTGAGCGTCGGCCAGTACTACCTGGAGCGGTACTACGCGCGCGGCTCCAGCCGCAGCCTGCCGCAGACCCCGTTCCAGCGCGTCCGGGCCACGGTGCTGTCCTTCGGCCGGCCCAAGGGAGGAATGGCATGACCGCGACCACGACCGGAACCCCGATGGTGAAGGCCGAGGGCGTCCACAAGTCCTTCGGCGCCGCCCACATCCTCAAGGGCATCGATCTGGAGGTGGCGCCGCGCGAGGTGTTCTGCCTGGTCGGCCCGTCCGGCTCGGGCAAGTCGACCTTCCTGCGCTGCATCAACCACCTGGAGAAGGTCAACGCCGGCCGGCTCTCGGTCGACGGCGAGCTGGTCGGGTACCGCCAGAAGGGTGACAAGCTCTACGAGCTGAAGGACAGCGAGGTCGCCAGGAAGCGCCGGGACATCGGCATGGTCTTCCAGCGCTTCAACCTCTTCCCGCACATGACGGCGATCGAGAACGTCATGGAGGCGCCCGTACAGGTACGCGGCGAGGCGCGCGCCGTGGCCCGCGCCCGCGCCGAGAAGCTGCTGGACCGGGTGGGGCTGGCCGACAAGGCGGGGAACTACCCCTCGCAGCTCTCCGGCGGCCAGCAGCAGCGGGTGGCGATCGCCCGCGCGCTGGCGATGGAGCCGAAGCTGATGCTCTTCGACGAGCCGACGTCGGCTCTCGACCCGGAGCTGGTGGGCGATGTGCTGGACGTGATGCGCGGGCTCGCCGAGGACGGCATGACGATGATCGTCGTCACCCATGAGATGGGTTTCGCACGGGAGGTCGGCGACGCGCTGGTCTTCATGGACGACGGGGTGGTCGTGGAGTCGGGCCACCCGCGCGATGTCCTGACGAACCCGCAGCACGACCGTACGAAGTCGTTCCTGTCGAAGGTGCTGTAACCGGAACGGGACCGGGGGCGGTACTGGTTTTCGTACCGCCCCCGGTCCCGTTCCCGCCCCCGTTCCGTATCCGAGTCACTTGAGCGCGAGAACCAGCGAGTCGGACGGCGAGGACCAGACGGCCCGCGCCTCCCCGAAGCCCGCCGCGCGCAGCTGACGTGCGTGCCACTCCACGGACGGCGTGTCCCCCTCGGCGTGCTCCCCGTAGATCCGGAACCGCTCGGCGGCCGGTCCCGCGAGGACCGGATCGGCGGCGACCAGCTCCCACCACCCGGCCCAGTCGACGGCGCCCGCGGCCTTCGCCCGCTCCATGGCGGCATGGCGGTGGGCGCGCTCGGCGGCGTTGATCCTGGGCGTGCTGTCATCGGGCATGTGGTCGGCGTTCAGGAACACGCCGCCGTCCCTGACGAGCGCGCCGAGCCGGCCGTAGAGCGCGGCGAGCGGTTCCTCGTGCAGCCAGTGCAGGGCGGTGGCGGTGAGAACGGCGTCATAGCTGTCGTACGGCAGCAGCTCCGGCCAGCGCGGGTCCTTCAGGTCGGCGGTGACGAAGGTGACGCGGCCGTCACCGGCGAAGGAGCCGCGGGCGATGGCGAGGAGGGCGGGATCGAGGTCGACGCCGGTGCTGACGGCGCGGGGGAACCGGTGGAGCAGCCGGGCCGTGATACTTCCCGTACCGCAGGCGAGATCGAGCACGCGCGGTTCGGGGCCGACCACGGCCTCGACCATGTCGAGCATGACCCGGAAACGCTCCTCGCGGTCGGGGAGGTACCACTCCTGCTGGCGGTCCCAGCTCTCCTGCCAGGCGCGCCAGTCCGTACCGGTACCGACATCCGCGCGCGTGTTCGTATCCGTCACAAGAACCTCCCACGTAATACCCTGGAAGCGGCGCGACCTATTACCGCCGCGAAACCGACACTAGCCCGCTCCCGTAAGGACTACAAGTGGAACTGGCCTCTTACTCGGACTATGCCGTCCGGCTGGTCAACACCGAGGAACCGGCCCGCGGCACGGACACCCTGACCTCGGTCGAGACCGTCCGCGCCCTCTTCGGCCCCAACTCCCTGGCGGCCCGGCGCGCCACCGACGCGGACGTCACCCGCTTCCGGTCCGTACGGACGCGGCTGCGCGCGGTCTTCACCGCGGCGGACGACGGCGAGGCCGTCCGAGCGGTGGACATGCTGAACTCACTGCTGCTGGAGTTCCCCGTCAGCCCGCAGATCTCCGGGCACGAACTCCTCGACGCCGAGGGCCGGCCGCGCTGGCACATGCACCTCGCGGAGCACCCGTCCAACGCGACCGCCGGTTACGCGGCGACGGCGGCGATGGGCCTCGCGTTCCATCTGACGGAGTACGGGGTCGACCGGCTAGGCCTGTGCCAGGCGGCGCCGTGCCGCAACGCCTATCTGGACACCTCCACCAACCGGTCGCGCCGCTACTGCTCGGACCGCTGCGCGACCCGCGCCAACGTCGCCGCCTACCGGGCCCGCAAACGCCTGGAGACCGAACGCACCGCCGCCACCGGACGCACCGCGGAAACCAGCCAGGAGGCCACCGCGCGCGCCGACCGCTGATCGCCCAGCGGCCGGTAGCGCACCCTGACCCGGGCGAGCAGCAGCTCCTCGGGAACCGCCCCGAAGACCCGGCTGTCACCCTCGGCCCCCGGATTGTCGCCGAGCACCCACCAGCCGCCGCCGCGTCGCTCGATCAGCCGCTTGACGATGAGCAGATCCTGCTGCAAGGGGTGGCGCAGCACCGCCACATCACCCGGCCGCACCGAGGCGCGGTAGCGCACGAGCAGCTGATCGCCGTGTTTGAGCGTGGGATACATGGAGGGACCGCGCACCTCGGCAATGCCCCAGCGCGCCCCCGGCTCCCGCCCGTCCTCCGTCATCGGCCACCTCCGCTCCCACCGTACGGTGCGACCCGGGTCCCGTCCCGACCCCGGACTTTCGTCCTAAGCCCCAGGGGCACCTGCGAAATACCTCTTCTCACGGAGTAATGTCCCACCTGAGAAGACGATCACGAGGAAGGACAGCTCCATGCTTTCCCGCCTGTTTGCCCCCAAGGTGAAGGTCAGCGCCCACTGCGACCTCCCCTGCGGCGTGTACGACCCGGCCCAGGCCCGCATCGAGGCCGAGTCGGTCAAGGCCGTCCAGGAGAAGATGCAGGGCAACGACGACGCCCACTTCCAGGCGCGCGCGACGGTCATCAAGGAGCAGCGCGCCGAACTGGCCAAGCACCACGTCTCGGTGCTCTGGAGCGACTACTTCAAGCCGCCGCACTTCGAGAAGTACCCGGAGCTGCACCAGCTGGTCAACGACACCCTGAAGGCCCTCTCCACGGCCAAGGGCTCGACCGACCCGGCCACGGGCCAGAAGGCTCTGGACTACATCGCCCAGATCGACAAGATCTTCTGGGAGACCAAGAAGGCCTGACTGAACCCCGCCGGGCTCTCACCGTCGTCAACGGCGAGAGAGCAGGTCAGACGGGTAGAGAGAGGGCTCGGCAGCCACCACCGCCGAGCCCTCTCTCACGTCGGAAGCTCCCCCGATTCTCGTCAGAGTGACATGCTGGATACCTCACCGGGACAAGGGCGTTGGGCTCATGCGGTGGACCGTCCGTGGAGCGCGTCAAGCCGCTGGTTTACGCGCGGCCCCCGAACGGCATCACCGACTCCGGGCACTCGTCTTCCGCGCTGAGGCCGCGTCGTGTACGGGCCCGCCGACCGAGGCCAACGAGTCCGACCGGATCGAGTGGATCCCGATCTCGGAAGTCCCGGGCATGATCGACCGCCGCGAGTTGGTCAGCAGTGGCAGCCTGGTCGGCCTGCTGTATCTGCTGCTGAACGAGGCGACGGGCAGCTCGTAGGACGCTCTCGTCATGTCCGCGTGCTGATCGCGTCCAGCGCCGTCGCCCACGGGTACGGTCGCCGCTCGCCGGGCTGGTTCGGGACGAACCCAGCTTCGCCGTACAGCACGTTCACACCCATGTCGCGCAGCTCCTCCACGCTCTTGTCGAGCCGCCGGTGTTGTGCGTAGGCGGAATTCACGCACGGCATTGTCACGATGGGGATGCCCTTGCCTATGCCTTCGGCGGCCACCCCGACCACGAATGTGGAGGTCAGCCCGAGTGCCCAGCTGTTGATCGTGTTGAACGTCGCCGGCGCCACGAGGATTGCGTCCGCCTTCGGCCAGACATCCGGTTCACCAGGCATCTTGTACTCGGAGCGCACCGGGCCTTCGGTGAGCCGCTCCAGCTCGGCGCGCTGCGGCTCCAGCCAGCGCGCGGCCGTAGGCGTCAACCCGAGGCGAACATCCCACCCTCGGCGCTGCGCGTCTTCGATCACCTGCGCCACGTCGAAGACAGGCGGCGCCGCGCTGCTGAACAGGTAGAGAGTCGACGTCATGGGCCAAGTCGACCACACGCAACCGCCCCCGAACCAGGGTTGGATCGGGGGGCGACGCGCGTACCGTTCCAGATGACGAGTCAGGAACGGAGACAAGTATGCCCAGATGTCCCGACGACGACCACACCGGCACCCGCATCAAGGAACAGCGGAAGCTGGCGCGCCTCACGCAGCGTCAGCCGGCAGATCGGATCCCCTACTCGTACAGCCTCCTCAATCAGGTCGAGTGCGGCGCTCGGCCGACGACCTCGGATTTTGTCGCAGCCGTGTCGCGCGCCCTCGGGATCGACGCCACCGTACTGACGGGGCAGCCGTACGTCAGCGACCTGCGGCAGAACCGCCTCGCCTCGCTGGTTCGGCCTATCCGTGAGGCGCTCGATCTGTACGACCTGGGGGCGAATCCCGACCTGTCCGCACGGCCGGCCACGGTTCTCGTCACCGAGGCGGATCGGGTGTGTCAGCGGGTGCGAGCTACCCACCTGCGTTTAGCCGCTCGTGACCTCCCGTGGGTCATCGCTGAGCTGACACACGTGGCGTGGACGACCCCGTCCACTCCCGTGTGGCAGGCACTTGCCAGCGCCTACCGGACGGCACACGACATCGCCGTCAAGGTCGGGTACTCCGATCTGTCAGTGGTGGCACTGGACCGGATGGACTGGGCTGCCGCGAGGGCGTCGGATCCGTGTCTCGCGGCGATCCGGCAGTACAAGCGTGCGCTCGGGTACCACAAGGCCGGTACGCCCGCCGTCGGTCAGAGGCTCATCGCGTCCGGTCACAGCCTGCTCGCCTTCGAATCGTCCAGGGAGTCGTTGGCCGTGGCCGGACAGCTGCACCTCGGAGCCTCCGCGGTCGCGGCGCGGGCGGGCGACGAGGCCACCGTGGCGTCCCACATCGGGGCCGCCCGCGAGCTGGCGGGCAGAGTCGGCGGCGAAGCCGGCGACATCCACTGGCTCAGCTTCGGCCACACGAACATCGCGCTCCACGAGATGGGTGCGGCCGTAGAGATGCGCCAATACGACCGGGCGCTGGTCCAAGCTCGGAGGATGAAGCTACCGGCCGGCACGTTGACGAGTCGCCGAGCCCGGTTCCTCGTTGACCGAGCGCTTGTAGAGATGGAGACCGGGCACACGGACGCCGCGCTGAAGCATCTGGTGGAAGCACGTGCGGCTGCCCCGGAGCAGACGCGCTATCACCCCCGTGCCCAGGAGACGATTTCGGGTCTGGTCCGCCGAGCCCGCTCGGCACCGGACAATCTGGCGCACATGGCGTCCTGGGTGGGCCTGTAGCAGGTGGTCGTGTGGACGCTCACAGCGCTCACAGCACTCACAAGCTGTGAGCGCTGTTCGCTTGTCGGGCAGTGACGCTGGGCTCATATCAACTCATCGATGAGCTCTGAGGCCCGTCGCCGAGACATGCCGTACGAGCCGTCACATGGAGCCGACCATGTCCGACACCAAGGCCGAGCCACCGCTCGTCTTCATCTACGACCGCTACCCCGGCCGACTCGGGCGAGGCCGGGGCATCCTCAACCTTCGGTTGGAGGGCTGCCAGAACTGGGCCGCCGCGCAGCGCTGGGAGATCGTCGGCCGTTGGGTCGACCTCGGCGACCAGGCGCTCACCGATGAGGACCGCCCCCGTTTCGACGAGCTGGTGACGGACATGGCGGAGATGTCCGAAGTGGCGCCGGGCCGTTCCCTGATCTGCCTGGTGCACCACTGGGACCGGCTCACCCGCCACGGCAACCGCGGCCAATACCAGCACCGGATCACGGCAGCCGGCGGGTATACGTCGACAACCTTCGGCGACGACGACCAGGCCACCACACTCGCCGCCCCCGGGGAGGCACGGTGACCAGATACCCGGAGGGGAGTCACGACTTCTCCCGAGGAGGAGGCGTCGTTCACGCGTTGCACAGAGCACGGCATCACACTCCTGTGGCGCGGAGATCCCATTGGGGACGGCGACTTCCCCGACACGTCGTCCGCGCCGTGCCTGCGCCCTCACCTGCCCAGGGGCCGGCCCTGCCCGTGCGGCTGCACGCCGTGAACATCAACCTCGCCGCCACACACGCCGCCGAGACCCCGCTGTTCGCCTGCCGCACCTGCGAGCAGGACCTGATCGTCATACACCAGCGCGCCCACGAGCCCCCCGGGCGCCGGTACGTACCCGCACGCCCCCACTGAGCCCCCGTCCCGGCCGACGACTCCGGCCAGGAAACCCCGGCCGGAACGGGTTCCACCACCCACCCACAAGAGAGGGAGGCACCTCTATGACTACCACCACCACGACGACCCCCACACGGGACGCCCGCGCGTTACTCACCCGCACCCAGTTCGCAGATGTCCGCGCGACGGTCATGGACAGCAACCCGGACATGACGGCGGAACTGGCCGGCCGGATCGTGGAGCAGGCGCTGGCGTTCGTCGCGACCGCCGCCGCCTTCCGGGACGCCAGGATCGCGCCGTCGCCCGTGGTCGACGAGGGATGGCACGCGCTCATCCTCCACACACTCCTGTACGCCGACCTGTGCGCCCGCCTCGGCGGCGACTTCGTCCACCACTACCCGCAGCGCCCCGAGCCGTCCGGCTACCTTCAAGGCGTCACGGAAGACACCCTCGCCACAATCACCGAAGCCGGGTACACGCCGGATCTGGAACTGTGGCAGGGTCCGGACGAGAACCGGATCACGGTGGGCTCGTCCACCTGGCACACGCCCCCGGGCGGCTGCGGACCGATCGTCCTGATCCCCAAGAAGCCGAAGCCCCAGCCAAAGCCGAAGGACGAGTAGGCTGCTCCGTCCCGAGGGAAGGCGCGTCATGGAGTGGATCAATCCGGAGTACGCGGACCTGGTGGAGGCCATGAAGCAGGCCGAAGCCGAGGACTCCGAGGACGGGCCGAGGCGCTGGTTCATCGTTCCGGCAGAGAACTGACAACCCACTCCCGGCGCCGAGACTCCCCCGGTGGCCGGACGGTGCGCCCGGACGTGCGGTGGCCGGGCGCGCCCACCACTACCGCCCCGGCCGTCGGTCACGTCATTCCGACAGCCGGCTCTCCTCTACGAGCCGTTGAGGCGGGTGAGGGACACCAGGATGAGAAACAGGTGGCCCAGCAGCGGGACGAAGGCTGTCGCCTGGAAGAAGCCGAGCGCCGGGCCCCGCCGCTGACCGACGCGGGACGCACCGCCGACGGCCGAGGCCCAGAGTCCCCATATCGCGAATGCCAGCGGAACAAGGGCGAAGCCCGGCCGTATGCCCTGGAGCAGCAGGGCCGGGATGAGCAGGAGGTATCCGTGGCGCAGCCGTCGTGCCCGCATCCGGTTGTCCGCCCGCTCCCGCGCCGGATCGACCGGGGTGGTCGGGGCAGCCGGGGCGGTCGGGGTGATCTGGGCGGGGCCGGGGATCGGTGTGGGGGCGGTGGGTGGCTTCGGGGGTAGGTACGGGGTGGTCGGTCCGGGTTTGACGCGCTCGCGTACGTGTTCGATGTACGCGCGCATCTCGTCGGCGTCCCGGAACCGGTCCTCGGGTTGCTTCTCCAGGGCGCGGGCGACCAGTTCCTCGACCGGGTCAGGGACCCGACAGCCCACCGAGGCCAGTGTCGGCGCCGCGACGGTGACATGCAGGTACCCGATGGAGAAGCCGGAGTCGCCCTCGAACGGGACCCGCCGCTGATCAGCTGGAACAGCATGACCCCCACCGCGTACAGATCGGCTCTGCCGTCGACGGCCCGGCCACGGCTGTCGAACTGTTCCGGTGACATGTAGTACGGGGTGCCGATCAGATCGCCGACCGCGGTCAGGGCCGTGCGCGGTGATCCCTGCCCGACCGCGTCCAGGATCCGGGCGATCCCGAAGTCCATCACCTTGACCCGCCCGTCGGCCGCCACCACGACGTTGGAGGGCTTGATGTCGCGGTGCACGACTCCGGCGGCATGACTGGCCGTCAGCGCGGCCAGCACCTCGGCCGACAGGGCGAGGGCACGGTCCAGCGGCAGGCCCCGGCCGAGCGCCGCGTCGCGGGCGAGCAGTTCGCTCAGCGTGCCTCCCGCCACGAACTCCATCACGAGGTACGGAATCCGCTCCCCGCCCTCGAAGTGCTCCTCGCCGGTGTCGTGCACCGCCACCACGCTGGGATGGCTGAGCCGGGCCGCCGACTGGGCCTCGCGCCGGAAGCGGGCGCGGAGCACCTCGTCGTGGGCGAGGGTGGCCAGCATGGTCTTGACGGCGACCGTCCGGTTCAGCGCCGTGTCGTGCGCCTTGAACACGGCCGCCATGCCGCCCTGTCCGATCTGTTCCTCCAGCCGGTACCGGCCGGAGGCCAGCGCCAGCCCCGACCGGATCGGCCCGGTTGCACCCGGCATGTCGCGCCCCTCCCGTCGCCCGGTCCCCACTGCCGGACAGGCCAGCGAGTATACGGACCCGCTCGTGGCGCTCACGGCGGACCACCGAAGCGTAGACAGTGTCTACTACCACCTGGTAGACACTGTCTATGTCTTCTGTGAGTGCTGTGAGTGAGCCGGACGGCGACCTGCGGGGCCGTCTGGTGCGGGCGGGCGTCGAACTGTTGGAGGGTCAGGGGGCACAGGCACTGTCCTTGCGGGCCATCGCCCGGCACGCGGGGGTGTCGCACGGAGCGCCCCGGAGGTACTTCCCGACCCATCTGGAGCTGCTGTCCGCCATCGCCCGGCAGGGGTTCCTCGATCTGGGCGAGCGGGTGGGCGAGGCCCTGACCGCCGCGCCGGGCACGGCGCGGGGGCGGTTGACCGTGCTGGGGCGGGTGTATCTGGGCTTCGCCCGGGAGCGGCCCGGGATGTACGAGCTGATGTTCCGGCACGATCTGCTGGAGAGCGGCCGGCTCGGGCTGCGCGAGACCAGCCTGCCGCTCTTCGCCGTGCTGACGGACCTGGTCGGGCGAGCGGGGGTACGGGACGACGCAGACGCCGCGGACGCCGCCGTGGTGGCGGGCGTTCTGTGGGCGAATCTGCACGGGATCGCCCAGCTGTGGGCCTGGGGCAGCCTCCGGCTCGCGACGGGCGCGGACGATGTCGAGCCGCTGCTGCGGGCCGCGTTGGACGCGCACCTGGGACCGGAGCACTGATGCGCGCGGAAGAACCCCGCGCACGCCGGCGGCTCACCCTCGCCATGAGCGTCACCGGGGCCGCCCTCGTCGCGCTCGACGGGACCGTGCTGACGGTGGCGCAGCCGGCCCTGCGGCGGGATCTCGGCGCGTCGTTCACCCAGGTCCAGTGGGTCAGCACGGGATATCTCATCGCCGTGGCGAGCCTGCTCGTCTTCTCGGGACGGCTCGGCGACCGGTACGGCCACCGGCGCGTCTTCGCCCTCGGAATCCTGGGCTTCGCCGCTGCCTCGGCCGGTATCGGGGTGGCGCCCGGGGTCGGCTGGGTGATCGCCCTGCGCGTCGTGCAGGGGGTGTTCGGCGCGCTGCTGCAACCGGCCACGCTCGGGATGCTGCGCGCCGCGTACCCGAGCGACCGGCTGGCCATGCCGATCGCCCTCAGGACGAGCGCGATCGGCCTCGCTGCCGCCGCGGGACCGGTGGTGGGCGGCGCGCTCACCGACAGGCTTGGCTGGCGGGCCGTGTTCTTCCTGGGCGTCGGACCGGCCCTGGTCATCGGGGCGCTGGCGCTCGCCGTACGGACCCCGGCGCCCGCGCGCGGCGAGGCCGCGACCGGCACGCCCACGACCGGTGCGCCTGCGCCCGGTGCAACCGCCCGTACCGTACGGCTCGATCTGCCCGGCGCGGGGCTGCTCGCGGTGGCCCTGGTCGCTCTCGTACACACGCTCGTCGCGCTGCCCGAGGGCGGGCCGCCCGTGGTGACGGCGCTGGGGCTCGCCGTCACGGCCGCCGCCACCGCCGCGTTCGTCCGGCACGAGCGGTCCACCGCCGACCCGTTGATCCCGCCCGCCGTGTTCCGCTCGGCCACCGTCACCTCGGCGCTGGGTGTGCTGCTGGCCGCGACCGCCGCGCTCTTCGGGGCGCTCTTCCTCGCCACGTACTTCCTCCAGGACGTGCTGGCTCTGAACCCGCTCCAGAGCGGACTGCGCGCGCTGCCGCTGGCCGTGATGATGGTCGCCGGGGCGCCGCTCGCCGCCGTGGCCCTGCGCCGGTACGGTCCGCGCCGCACGGCCGTGCCCGGGATGGCGCTCGTCGCGGCCGGCACCTTTCTGCTGTCACGGCTCGACACGGCGTCGACGGCCCCGGAGATCGGCGGCTGCTTCCTCGTCCTGGGCGCAGGGTTCAGCACGGTGATGGTCACCGCCACCGCCGTCGTCGTCCGTCACGCGCCCGCCGGGGCCGCCGGTGTCGCGGGCGGGCTCCAGCAGACCGCGATGAACGTCGGCCCGATGCTGGGCGTCGCCGCCGCGACCATGCTGACGGGCGCCGAGGGCGCCGTCCGTACCTCGATGGGCCCGGCGCTGACCGCCCTCGCGGCGGTCGCCGTCGCGGGCACGCTCCTCGCGACGCGGCTGCCCGCCGACACCCAAACCGGCACCGGCACCGCCACGGACGCCACCGATGCGCGCCGCCCGACGCCAGCGCCCTCCCGCGTCAGTCCTCCGTGACCAGGTTGTCGCTCCACCGGAACCACGCCCGGTCGCCGGATATGTGCAACAGGAACTCCGCCACCGGCCCGGCAGGCGCCGCCAGGACGACCGACCGCTCGATCTCCTCGCACGCCGCCGCCCAGGCGTCCGGCTCCTCGTTGATCCGGCCGAGCAGCGCGACTTCCCGGTTGAACAGCGGCTTCAGCGGCGCGAATCCGGGGCCCGGGGTGAACAGGCCGCGGAGCCAGGGGAAGTCGGCGTCGTCTATCAGGATCTCGCCCACCCGCACGGCCCCGTCCCCGTACCCGTCCCCGTACCCGTCCGTAGCCGTGCGCGCCGTCACCCGCCAGACCTCGTCCATGTGCCCCACCGTGTCCGTCCTCTCTCCCACCGATCCCCCGATCCCCCGATCCCCGGCCGGACATCCACTCTCGCAGACGGCACTGACAACGGCCGGTCCGCCGGTCAGCCGGCCGCCCCCGTACGCCCGTCCTTCGGCGCGAACGCCTCCAGCGCGTCCGCGTCGCCGGCGCGGGCGCGCAGGAAGTAGTCCGCCCACTCCGCGATGTCCCCGTAGCCGCAGTCCGCCGTCAGTCCGGCGATCGCGGCGTCGATGTCGAAGGCGGTGACCCGCAGTTCGACCCCGGGGCCGAGCAGCGCCCAGTGGGCGCCGGGACGGCCGTACGGCATACCCACGCTGCCCGGGTTGACGACCTGACGGCCGTGGGCGAGCCGTACGAACGGCATATGGGTGTGGCCGCACACGACCGTACGGATGTCCTCGCCCAGCCCCTCGAAGACCTCGGCCCAGCGGGCCAGCCGGGAGTCCACCACGACGATCTCCTCGTCGTCGCGCGGGGTCGCGTGGCAGAACAGGACCTGGCCCAGGCCCTCGACCCGCAGATAGCGGGTGGGCGGCAGAGCGGCCAGCAGGGCCACCTGGTCCTCGCGCAGTTGGCCGGCGGCCCAGGCGCCTATCCCGTCGGGGATCGACGCGACCCCGCCCCGGCGCACCTCGACGAGCTCCCGGTCGGCGTTGCCTCCGAGCAGGACCGCTCGCTCCCCCAGCCGCGCCAGCCGGTCGAGCACCTCGACGGGCTGGGGGCCGGCCGCGATATCGCCGGTGACCAGGATCCGGTCCGCGGCGGCGACGTCCGGCTCGGCGAGCACCGCCTCCAGGGCCGGCAGGACGCCGTGGATATCGGAGAGCACCGCGACCCGGGCACCCCGCCCGCCGCCACCACCCCCGCTGTCACCGCCACCGCACCCACTGCCGCCACCGTCGCCGCTCGTACGTGTGCCCGCGCTGTCACTCGGTCGTTTCGGCATGTGTCCCGCACACTCCTTACGCTCCCGATCACCGGACCCGGCCCGTACACCTCACCGCTCCGGAGGAACCTCCGCCACCGCGGTGATCTCCACCAACTGCCCCGTGTAGCCCAGGCAGGCGACCCCCAGCAGCGTCGACGTGTGCGGCCCGGTGCGCAGCCCGCCCGCGCGCACCACCTCCCAGACCCGGCTGAGGTCCGCCGGATCGCTCGTCGCGACCGACACCGTCGTGGCCACCACATCGCCCGTCCCGCAGCCCACGGCCGTCAGCGCGCTCTCCAGATTGGCCAGCACCTGCTCGGTCTGCGCCACGAAGTCGTCCGGGCCCACGAGTTTGCCGTCCTCGTCGAGCGGTACGGACCCGGCCAGGAAAGCCAGACGCCGGCCCGTCTCGACGACCGCGGTGTGCGCGTAGTCCGGCGGCGGGAACAGACCGGGCACGGTCATACGGTGGGCCATCTCATCGCTCCTTAAGCTGTCTACCCGCTCATACGGCTATGGGCCGTCTCTTACTCATCACCGGCCCCAAACCACCCGCGCAGGTGGTAAGCAAGCCACGCGCGGCAGCGCCCCCGCCTTGGTAACGTCGATCGGTGGACTTCCGTGCGGAGACCGGCGCCTCGCCCCGGCGCGATCTCGGCCGCACCATCGAGGGCGAATTCGAAACCCAGCTGACCGTACGGGCCGACCGCCGGGGCCGCGTCGAGCGCGCCGACCGGGCCGACCGGACCGACCGGGCCGGCGCGCTCGACGAGTGGGCCGCCGCGCACGGCCTGCGGCTCACCCATGTCGTCCTGGACCGCGGGCGCACCCCGTCCCGGCCGACGCTCACCCTGCGCGGCTCGGGCCGTCTGGACGAGCAGCGGCACGCCACCGAGCGGTGCGTACGGCGCCTGGCGGAGGCCGGGTTCACGGTCGTACGGACCAGGCTCGCGGCGGCGCCCTGGAACGAGGGCGTACCGCGGAACGGCGCCGAGGCCGCCGCGTTCCCCGCCTGCTGCCGCTTCGAGCACCGCGTCACGCTGCGGCTGCCGATCCCGTACCACGCGGGCCGGCTGACGGCCGTGGTCGAGCAGCACGCCGCGCATCTCTCCCGTGACGCCCGCCGGGCGCTGCCGGGCGGGGCGCAGGAGCGCGCCGTGACCCAGCGGGTACGGGGTGTCGGCCGGCCGGTGGCGCGCGTACGGCTGGGGGCACTGCTGGACGGGATCACCGGCGCGGGGTTCCAACCGGTCGACGTCCAGGAAGAGTTCGTCCTGTACGACGACAATCCGGCGGCGGACGGCGGCTGGGTGGAGGAGTGGTCGGGGCGGTAATGCGGATGGCCGCTCCCTGGCAAAGAGGGAACGGCCATCCGGCACTTCAGGTACCTCACATACCTCACGTACTGCGGTCAGGCCGCCCCCACCAGCGGCTCCGCCGCCAGTTCCGTGTCCGTCGGCAGCTGGCTCCGGATCCGGCCGAGCGCCTCCTCGAAGCCGCCCCCGGCGATCCCCGACGCGTACGCCGCGCCCCGGCAGTGCAGCGTCAGGCTCAGCTCCGCCCGGCCGACCGGCCCCTCCGCGTCCCGCTCGCCCAGGGCGAGCAGGCAGCTGAGCGTGGCCTGTTCGACCGCGCCGTCCGCGCTGACGGGCAGCGGGATGTCCCACTCCATGACGCAGGACGACAGGCTCTCGCCCTCACCCACCGCTTCGAGCGCGGCGAAATCGCCGCCCGCGTACTCCACACCCCTGATCCGGGTGCGGACCTGCCGTCCGCCCGCGGTGAGGGTGATCGCTTCCGCCCCCTGGCGGTCCCGGT
Organism: Streptomyces sp. NPDC093109; assembly: GCF_040701725.1. Taxonomy (NCBI): domain Bacteria; kingdom Bacillati; phylum Actinomycetota; class Actinomycetes; order Kitasatosporales; family Streptomycetaceae; genus Streptomyces; species Streptomyces sp. NPDC093109. The sequence goes on along the minus strand of NZ_JBFBEZ010000023.1, from coordinate 64,064 downwards.
ACCAGCCCGCCCATGTATCCGTCGACTCCGCTGTCATGGCAGCGGACTGTAGCGGTAGGCGCGTTTCCGGCGCAGCGCGGGGCGGCGCTTCATGAGGGTCCGTCACTTACGGTTCAGTGCTCGCGACAGCTCAACGCGCCTTCGGCTCCCGCCACATGGGCCACATGTGCGGACCGTCGGGGAGGTCCACCGTGTGTTCGGCGAAGTCGAAGCCGAGCCGCTCGTAGAGCCGGCTGCTCCGCTCGCTGCTCGCCTCCAGATACGCCGGGATCCCGTCGCGGTCGCAGCGTTCGAGGACGGGCTCGATCAGCGCGCGGCCCAGGCCCCGGCCCTGGTGCTCCGGGGAGACCGCGATCATCAGCAGGTACTCGTGCGCCCGGTCCTCGGGGTGCACCGCGCCCGTCAACCGGCCCACCAGCTCGGCCCGTTCGTTGTCCGGGTCGGCCGCCTCCCGCATCCGGGCCGGGATCTCGTCCTCCTCCTCGGGCGCTCCGGCCGGGATCTGGAGCCAGAGCGCCAGGGCCGTCTCGTCCTCCAGGAGGTCCACCCGGCCCTCGGCGAGGGCGAGATCGGCGAACACCCCGAGGAAGAGCCCGTTGACCTTGCGGCGGTGCTCGTCGTCGGGAAACACCCAGTTGCACACCGGGTCGTCGTAGAAGGCGTCTTCGAGCAGTCGCACCAGTGTCGCCCGGTCGGCCTGCCCGGCCTGTCTGATCCGTACGTCGTCCATGTTCCGGCCCTCCCCTGGATCACCAACTTGACTCTGTGATCCTAGAGTTGGGGCGGAAGGGGGATTTCAGCGGGTGCGTCGGGTGACGAATTCCGCGAGGGCCAGCAGGTCACCCGCCGCCGCCAGATCGGGCACGGCGCACGACAGCTGCTGGACAGCCGCCGACATCCGGTCGGCGGCCTGGAGCTGTGCCCACTCGCGCCCGCCGGCCCGTTCGACGGCGTCGGCCGCCCGCCGTACCGCCTCTGGTCCGTCCAGCGGCCCCCGGTACAGCTCGGCCAGCTCCTCGGCCGCCGGGGTGCCCGAGACCAGCGCCGCGACCACGGGCAGGGACTTCTTGTGCGCGGCGAGGTCGGCGCCGGCTGGCTTGCCCGTACGGTCGGGGTCCCCCCAGATGCCGATGAGGTCGTCGATGAGCTGGAACGCGAGCCCGGCCTCCCGGCCGAAGGCGTCCAGCGCGGCGGCCCGTTCCTCCCCGGCGCCGGCGTACAGCGCGCCGAGCGCGCACGCCGTGCCCAGCAGCGCGCCCGTCTTGGCCGTCGCCATGGCGACGCACTCGTCGAGCGTCACCTCGTGCGGGCCGCGCTCCTCGAAGGCACAGTCGGCCTGCTGTCCCGCGCACAGCTCGATGACGCAGTCCGCGAGCCGGGCCGAGGCCGCCGACGCGGCGGGATGCGGGTCCTGGGCGAGGAGCCGCAGGGCGAGCGCCATCATGGCGTCACCCGCGACGATGGCGTCGGCGGTGCCGAAGACCGTCCACGCGGTGGCCCGGTGGCGCCGGGTGGGGTCCTCGTCGATCACGTCGTCGTGCAGCAGGGTGAAGTTGTGCGCCAGCTCGACGGCGACGGCGGGCCGTACGGCGCCGGCCGGATCCCCGCCGAGCGCACGGGCGGCGGCGAGCACGAGCGCGGGCCTGATCGCCTTGCCCGCCCCGCCGTCCGCCGGGCTCCCGTCGGCGTGCTCCCAGCCGAAGTGGTACGCCGCGACCCGCCGTATCGCCGGGGGCAACGACGCGACGGCGGAGCGGAGTTCGGGTTCGACGGCGGCACGGGTGCGCGCCAGGAGGGCCACGGCGTCCTGGCTCTCCGCGCCGACGTCCGCGCCGGTCGTGGTCACAGTCACGGTCATTTCCTCACCTCACAGACACGAGGGGTACGGGCCGGTACGCGGGCGGGCGCGCCCCCTGTCGCCGCCCGCCCGCGCTGTTCGGCTCGCTCAGCTCCAGCGGCCCACTTCGACGTTCTCCAGCACCCCGAGGGCGTCCGGCACCAGAATCGCCGCCGAGTAGTACGCCGTGACCAGGTACGAGATGATCGCCTGCTCGTCGATGCCCATGAAGCGGACCGACAGGCTCGGCTCGATCTCGTCCGGGATGCCGCTCTGCTGGAGCCCGATGACACCCTGCTCGGCCTCGCCCGTACGCATGCAGATGATCGAGGTCGTCCGCGCGTCGGAGATCGGGATCTTGTTGGACGGGAAGATCGGCACCCCGCGCCACGCCGGTACGTGGTGACCGGCGATCTCCACGCTGTCCGGGTAGACCCCGCGCTTGGTGCACTCACGGCCGAACGCGGCGATGGCCCGCGGATGCGCCAGGAAGAGCTTCGAGCCGCGGCGGCGCGAGAGCAGCTCGTCCATGTCGTCCGGGGTCGGCGCGCCGTCGTGCGGCTGGAGCCGCTGGCCGTAGTCGCAGTTGTTGAGCAGCCCGAACTCGCGGTTGTTGATCAGCTCGTGCTCCTGGCGCTCGCGCAGCGCCTCGACCGTGAGCCGCAACTGCTGCTCGGTCTGGTTCATCGGCTGGTTGTAGAGGTCCGCGACACGGCTGTGGACCTTCAGCACGGTCTGCGCGACGCTCAGTTCGTACTCGCGGGGCGACCCCTCGTAGTCGACGAACGTGTGCGGTACGACGGCTTCGCCGACATGCCCGGCGGACAGGTCGATGGCGGCCTCGCCGTACTTGTTCGTCCGCTGCCGCGGTACGGAGGCGAAGGCCTCCAGGTGGCCGCGCAGCGAGTCCTCGCGCTCCGCGAGGTTCAGCACGTCCCGCCGGGTGAGCACCAGGACGGTGCACGCCGTGACCGCGCGGGCCGTGAAGCCCCAGGTGGCGTCCCCGTCCACCAGCGCCTGCTCGCCGAAGTACGCGCCGTCGGCGAGGACCGCGAGCTCCGCCTCGTCCCCGTAGGGGCCCGTGCCCAGCTTCTGCACCCGGCCGTGCGCCAGCAGATAGACCTCGTCCGCGGCGTCGCCCGCCGCCGCCAGGACCTCGCCCGCCGCGAACTCGCGCTGCTCGCAGCGGCGCGCCAGCTCGGCCAGGACGTCTTCGTCGGCGTACTCCCGCAGGGCGGGCAGCTCGCCCAGCTCGGCGGGGATGACCGCGACGCGGTCGGCGGTCTGTACGAAGGTGACGCGCCCGTCCCCGACGGCGTAACTGAGCCGGCGGTTCACCCGGTAGGTGCCACCCTGCACCTGCACCCACGGCAGCATGCGCAGCAGCCACCGCGAGGTGATCTCCTGCATCTGCGGCGCGGACTTGGTGGTGGTCGCCAGGTTCCGCGCGGCGTCCGTACCCAGACTCTGCTGGGGCGGAATCTGTGCCGTACGGACCTCATCAGCAACCGACATGAAGTGTGCCCCCTCGTTTCCCGATCATGGTTCTACCTGCCAGGGAATCGTTCCATCACTTGGCGTATCCGCGCCATTACTCATACGAGTGGGAATGGATTGCGAAAAACGGGGCATCAGGGTCGCCACCCCCGCGCCGGCATGCGGATACGACAATGGGGCCATGACCTCGCACAGAACGCCCGGCCCCGGCGACCCCGCCGGCCTCGCCGCGCTGCGGCCCCGGCTGCCGTCGCCGCTGCGGCCGGTCGAGGACGAGCGGTTCGCCCGGCACGGCGTGCGGCTGCTGCTCAAGCGTGACGATCTGATCCACCCGGAGCTGCCGGGCAACAAGTGGCGCAAGCTCGCGCCCAATCTGCGCACGGCGGCCGAGGCCGGCCGGCGCACCCTGCTGACCTTCGGCGGCGCGTACTCCAACCATCTGCGCGCGACCGCCGCCGCCGGCCGGCTGCTGGGCTTCGCAACGGTCGGGGTGGTCCGGGGCGACGAGCTGGCCGGCCGGCCGCTGAACCCGTCGCTCGCCCAATGCGCGGCCGACGGGATGCGGCTGCTCTTCGTGGACCGTACGGCCTACCGGCGCCGCGCGGAGCCCTCCGAGGTGGCCGCGCTGCTCGCCGGCGCGGACCTCGCGCCGGATTCCGTTTACGTCATACCGGAAGGCGGCAGCAACGCCCTCGCGGTACGCGGCTGCACCGCACTCGGCCGGGAGCTGCGCGGCGCGGCCGAGACCGTCGCCATCGCCTGCGGCACCGGCGGAACCCTGGCCGGCCTGGCCGCCGGGCTGGGCACGGACGGCCGCGCGCTGGGCTTTCCCGTCCTCCGGGGCGGCTTTCTGGACGCGGGGATACGGGACCTCCAACGCGCCGCGTTCGCCGGTCCTGCCGGTGAGTGGAGGCTCGAAGACCGGTTCCACTTCGGCGGTTTCGCGCGCGTCCCCACCGAGCTGGACGCCTTCGCGGCGGACTTCGAGGAGCGGCACGGGCTGGCCGTGGAGCGGCTCTACGTCGCCAAGATGCTGTACGGCCTGACGACGCTGGCGGCGGAGGGCGCCTTCCCGCCCGGCACGGCCGTCGCCGCCGTCATCACGGGCAGCCCCGAGCCGGCCGACCGGACATGAGCCCGTACGCGCCGTAACTCCGTACCCCCGCCGGGCTTACGCGGTCCGCCCGTTTCGCGGCCCGGCCCGCTCAGTCCGAGCCGTCCTCCCGGTACACCGCCGCCTCCTCCAGGTCCAGCCTGCGCAGCAGCGTCCGCATCATCTCGTCGTCGATCCGCCGCCGGTCCCGCAGCTCCACGAAGACCGCGCGCTCGGCCTCGATCATCTCGCGCGACAGCCGCCGGTAGGTCTCGTCGGCGGACTCCCCCGTCACCTCGTTGACGGCCCCGAGCCGCTCCCAGACCGCGTTGCGGCGCCGATCCAGTACGGTGCGGAGCCGGTCGGCCAGCGGCTGGGGCAGCGCGTTGGCGTCATCGGCCAGCAGCGCGTCAAGCCGCCGTTCCGCCGCCGCCGACGCCTCGCTCTGGGCCTGCGCCTCGGCCAGGGTGTCGGCCTGCCGGTCGCGGCCCGGCAGCTTCAGCAGCCGGATCAGCGGCGGCAGCGTGAGCCCTTGGACGACCAGCGTGCCGATCACCACGGCGAAGGTCAGGAAGAGGACCAGGTTCCGGCCCGGGAAGGGCTTCCCGTCGTCCAGCGTGAGCGGGATCGAGAACGCGATCGCCATGGACACCACGCCCCGCATACCGGCCCAGCCGATGACCACCGGCGCCGTCCAGTCGGTGTCGGGCTCGCGCTCACGCACCCGCGGGAAGAGCGCGCGCGGCACGAAGGTCGCCGGGAAGACCCAGACGAAGCGGACCACCACCACCGCCACGAAGATCCCGACGGCGTACCCCAGCGCCTCCCCGACCCCGTACTCCCCGAGCCCCCGCAGCACGACCGGCAGTTGCAGCCCGATCAGCGCGAAGACCGCCGACTCCAGGACGAAGGCGACCATCTTCCACACGGCGGCCTCCTGGAGCCGTGTCTCGAAGTCGACCTGCCACGAGCGGTGGCCCAGATAGAGCGCGACCACCACGACCGCCAGCACCCCGGACGCGCCGACCTGTTCGGCCGCGGCGTACGCGACGAACGGGATGAGCAGCGACAGTGTGTTCTGGAGCAGGGCCTCCGTCAGATGCGTCCGCAGCCAGTGCAGCGGCACCATCAGCAGCAGCCCGACCCCCACCCCGCCCACCGAGGCCAGCGCGAACTCCCCGACGCCACCGCCCCAGCTCGCGCCCGCGCCGACCGCCGCCGCCAGCGCCACCTTGAACGCGGTGATGGCCGTCGCGTCGTTCAGCAGCGACTCGCCCTGGAGGATCGTGGTGATCCGGCTCGGCAGCCCGAGCTTGCGGGCGATCGCCGTGGCCGCCACCGCGTCCGGCGGCGCGACGACGGCGCCGAGCACCAGCGCGGTGGTGAGCGGCAGATCGGGCACCAGCCGGTACACGAGCCAGCCGACGGCGAGCGTCGCGAAGAGGACATAACCCACCGACAGAAGGGCCACCGGTCTGATATTCGCCCGCAGATCGAGGTACGAACTGTCCACCGCCGCCGTGTAGAGCAGCGGCGGCAGGATCAGCGGCAGCACGATGTGCGGGTCGAGGGTGTACGCCGGCACACCGGGGATGTACGCGGCGACGAGCCCGGCGGCGACCAGCAGCAGCGGCGCGGCCACCGGGGTCCGGCGGGCGGCCCCGGCGATCGCCGCGCTGCCCGCCACCAGCGCGACCAGCGGCAGTACGTCCATTCGGCAGTCCTCACATGCGTCGTAACCTGGTCATCATGAGCGAGTGCGTCCACATCGCGGAACTGCCGCGCCCCGAGCCCGCCCCCCGGGGCGACACCTGCCCCGCGTGTCTGGCCGTCGGCAGCCACCCCGTACAGCTGCGGCTGTGCCTGGTCTGCGGGCAGATCGGCTGCTGCGACTCGTCGCCGTACCGGCACGCGACGGAGCACTTCACGGAGACGGGACACGCGGTGATGCGGAGCTTCGAGCCGGGAGAGAGCTGGCGGTGGTGCTATGTCGACGGTTCGATCGTCTGACGACTGGGTACGTCAACCCTCCGCCGGTTCTTCGTAATTGGGCACCACAGACCCCTAGCCACACTCCGTGGTCATATGTTTACCATGAGTGACCAACGCCGATCGGGGGTCCCGGCGACACGGCACCATGGATCGCGATAGCGTCGCCAGTCCAGACCGGCTACGTAATAACGCGTACCGCGAAGGCTCCTGGACACTTCCCGTCCCGGAGCCCTGAAGAGCTTGTGCCACCTTGGAGGTGAGGGTGTCCCAGATCGCAGGTGAGCCCGGGACCCAGGACTTCGTGGAAGTCCGGCTGCCCGCTGCGGGTGCCTATCTGTCCGTGCTGCGTACGGCCACGGCCGGTCTCGCGGCGCGTTTGGACTTCACCCTCGACGAGATCGAGGACCTCCGCATCGCGGTGGACGAAGCCTGCGCGATCCTGCTCCAGCAGGCCGTGCCCGGCTCCGTCCTCAGCTGCGTGTTCCGCCTTGTCGAGGACTCACTCGAAGTGATCGTCTCGGCCCCCACCACCGACGGGCGCGCGCCGGAGCGCGACACCTTCGCCTGGACGGTGCTCTCCGCGCTGGCCGGCAAGGTCGACTCGACGGTCGCCGAGGACCGTACGGTCACCATCAGTCTGTACAAACAGCGCGGCGCGGGACCCGGGCCGGCGTGACGAACGGGGACGGACCGGTGCGGGACGAAGGACACATCCCACGGGAGCCGCGGGGAGGCCACGGCGCCCCGGCGGAGCCGGCGCGCTCCCCCGCGGGCATCCCGGAGCAGCAGGCCCGTCCCCACCCGGAGGACGGCCTCCCGAGGACCGGATGTGACGGCCAGACGGCCGCGGCGGAGCAGGCGCAGTCAGAGCGGGCGGCCCTTATGAGCGAGCAGCACGAGATCCAGCGGAATCAGCGCGAGGAAGCGCCCGGCGCCGGCGGTACACCAGGCGACACACCCGGCGCGGCGCCCGGCAGTACACCCGGCAGTACGCCCGGCAACGCGAGCACGCCGGGCGACACGCCTGCCGACGCGCCCGCTTCCGAGCGCGCCAACGGGCCCGGAAGCAGACACGATCCCCACGACCGCAGCGGGGCGCGGGCGATGTTCATCGCCCTGGGCAAACTGCCCGACGGCTCCCCGGAGAAGGCGGAGCTGCGCAATCAGCTGGTGCGGATGCATCTGCCGCTGGTCGAGCATCTCGCGCGGCGGTTCCGCAACCGCGGCGAGCCGCTGGACGATCTGACCCAGGTCGCGACCATCGGCCTGATCAAGTCCGTCGACCGGTTCGACCCGGAGCGCGGGGTCGAGTTCTCGACGTACGCGACCCCGACGGTGGTCGGGGAGATCAAGCGGCACTTCCGGGACAAGGGCTGGGCGGTACGGGTGCCGCGCCGCCTCCAGGAGCTGCGGCTCTCCCTGACGACGGCCACGGCCGAGCTGTCGCAGCAGCACGGCCGGTCGCCGACGGTCCACGAGCTGGCGGAGCGGCTGGGCATCTCCGAGGAGGAGGTGCTGGAGGGCCTGGAGTCCGCCAACGCGTACTCCACCCTGTCGCTGGACGTCCCTGACACGGACGACGAGTCCCCGGCGGTGGCGGACACGCTCGGCTCGGAGGACGAGGCGCTGGAGGGCGTCGAGTACCGCGAGTCCCTCAAGCCGCTGCTGGAGGATCTGCCGCCCAGGGAGAAGCGGATTCTGCTGCTCCGGTTCTTCGGCAACATGACGCAGTCACAGATCGCGCAGGAGGTCGGCATCTCCCAGATGCATGTCTCCCGGCTGCTGGCCCGTACCCTCGCGCAGCTGCGCGAGCGGCTGCTGGTCGAGGAGTAGCCACGAGGAGCAGTCGGTACGGAAACACGTGCCGGCGTACGGCCCGGTGGTACGGCGGCGGGGCGGGGCCAGGACAGGCCTACGCGCCGCCCGCCGGCCCCCGGATGCCGAGTGCCTCGGTGGTCGTCGGGTTGACGATCAGCACCAGCCCCGTCACGGCGAGCGCCGCGAGCGCGATACCGGCGGGGATCAGCCCGCCCGTCGAGGTCAGCAGCGTGTAGGCGACCGGCAGCGCCATGATCTGGGTGATCAGCGCGGGCCCCCGGCTCCAGCTACGGCGCAGCAGCAGCCCGCGTGCGGCCAGCAGCGGGATGGCGCCGAGCGCGATCAGGGTGATCCCGCCCATCTCGGCCTGCTGCGGGCTGTCGGGCCGCCCGAGCAGCCCCATCACCAGCAGGTACACCCCCCAGACGAAGAGCGCGAGCGCCTCGACCGCGCAGACGGCCGCCGCCCCGGTCAGCCGGCCGGGGCGCGCGCCCGCATCACCGGGACCGGCCGCATCACCCGGACCGTCCGGGCCGTCGGTTCCGGCGGGCTCGGGCGGTTCGGGGGCGCTCGCGGGTCGGGGCCGCTTCTTGTCGCTGCTCACCCCAGCAGCGTAGCCACCGCCCGCCGCCGTCCGCCGCCCGGCCGGGAACGACCGGGGGCGACCGGGGGCGACCGGGGCCCGTTCGGCCGGTAATCTGCTCGTCATGCGCGCACTCCTCGTGGTCAATCCGGCAGCAACCACTACGAGCGCCCGCACCCGCGACGTACTGATCCACGCGCTGGCCAGCGAGATGAAGCTGGAGGCCGTGACCACGGAGTACCGGGGGCACGCCCGCGACCTGGGCCGCCGGGCCGCCGAGTCCGACGACATCGAGCTGGTCGTGGCGCTCGGCGGGGACGGCACGGTCAACGAGGTCGTGAACGGTCTGCTGCACCACGGACCCGACCCGGACCGGCTGCCGCGCCTCGCGGTCGTCCCCGGCGGCTCGACCAATGTCTTCGCCCGCGCGCTCGGACTGCCGAACGACGCGGTCGAGGCGACCGGCGCGATCCTGGACGCGCTCGCGCTGCGGAGCGAACGTACGGTCGGTCTGGGACTGGCGGCCGGCACGCCGGGCTCGGACGACGAAGCCGCGCCGGCCCGCTGGTTCACCTTCAACGCGGGATTCGGATTCGACGCGGGAGTGGTCGGCCGGGTCGAACAGCACCGGGAACGCGGAAAGCGTTCGACACACGCGCTTTATGTACGACAGGTGATGCGTCAGTTCCTGGAGGAACCGCACCGCCGGCACGGAATGATCACTTTGGAACGGCCCGGTGAGGATCCTGTCGAGGATCTCGTGCTGTCCATAATCTGCAACACCGCTCCCTACACTTACCTGGGCAATCGCCCGCTGTACTCGTCCCCCACGGCCTCCTTCGACTCGGCGCTCGACGTCCTCGGGCTGACCAGCATGTCGACCTCGGCAGCCGCCATATATGGGACTCAACTGCTCACATCGACCCCCGACCGGGGCCCCCACGGGCGCCACGCGGTATCCCTGCACGACCTGACCGACTTCACCTTGCATTCCAAGGCGCCCCTCCCTTTTCAGATGGACGGTGACCACCTTGGAGTGCGTACGAGCGTGACGTTCACAGGCGTTCGCCGTGCACTGCGTGTGATTGTGTGAGTAGAAGGACCGAAACTCCTTTCACTCGAACGTTTAGGCTGGGATCCACCCCATGGAAGTACGGCTGTGACCTAGTCGACACCGAGGAATCCAAAAAAACTTTCCAGAAGGGGTTGTATCCGCCGCCGAGGTTTGCGAGTCTCTACATGGCGATCGGGACGGCCCGCAACATCGGCCTCCACGGGAGCCAGAACCCCTCCTCAAACACAAGGACCACACCAGTCCGCTGGCGGTCGGCCCTTCCCTTGTCGAGGGATTCGTGAAAGCGTTCACATTCACAAGCAACCTGCACGTCATACACAAGAGAGGTAGCAGCCATGGACTGGCGTCACAACGCCGTTTGCCGCGAGGAAGACCCCGAGCTGTTCTTCCCCATCGGCAACACCGGTCCTGCGCTGCTGCAGATCGAGGAAGCCAAGGCCGTCTGCCGTCGCTGCCCCGTCATGGAGCAGTGTCTGCAGTGGGCGCTCGAGTCCGGCCAGGACTCGGGTGTTTGGGGTGGCCTCAGCGAGGACGAGCGCCGCGCTATGAAGCGCCGTGCCGCTCGCAACCGGGCGCGTAACGCGACCGCCTGAAGCCCCCTGCCACAAGCCTTGGACGGCGGAGCGTACAGCGTGTACGCATAGCCCCGCCCCCGAAACGCAGCGCGCAGTACCCCCCGATGCGCATCGCAGTGTGAGCTTCGAACCGAGCCCCGGACCGACACCACGGTCCGGGGCTCGCTGCTGTGTTCGGGACGGTCGCACACGCGGGGCCCTCGTACACGCGGAGCCCTCGTGCACAAACGGTCGCCGTACGAGCACAATTACTCTCCGTGCACGGCGATTTCCACCGCTTCCGCGCACTTCCGTTACTTCTGCGGCTTCACCGGGATGTCCAGCATCACCCGCGTACCGCGCACCGGCGCCGGCACCATGTCGAACGTGCCGCCCAACTCGCCCTCCACCAGCGTCCGCACGATCTGGAGCCCCAGATTGCCGCCGCGCTGCGGATCGAACCCCTCGGGCAGCCCGCATCCGTCGTCCTGGACGGTGATCATCAGGCGCGCGTCGTCCGCGTGCGCCGCACGTCCCCGGCCCGCCTGCGCCTCGCCGCCGCCGCGCACCGCCGAGACATCGACCGTGCCGTGCTCCCCCTGGGCGAACGCGTGTTCAAGCGCGTTCTGGAGAATCTCGGTGAGGACCATCGACAGCGGCGTCGCCACCTCGGCGTCCAGAATGCCGAACCGTCCCGTACGGCGGCAGACGACCGTGCCCGGCGAGATCTCGGAGACCATCGCCAGCACCCGGTCGGCGATCTCGTCGAACTCGACGCGCTCGTCCAGATTCTGGGACAGCGTCTCATGGACGATCGCGATCGAACCGACGCGCCGGACCGCCTCGTTGAGCGCCGCCCGGCCGCGCTCCGACTCCATCCGCCGCGACTGGAGGCGCAACAGCGCCGCGACCGTCTGGAGGTTGTTCTTCACCCGGTGGTGGATCTCCCGGATGGTCGCGTCCTTCGTGATCAACTCGCGCTCGCGCCGACGGAGTTCCGTCACGTCGTGGAGGAGCACCAGCGAACCGATCCGGACGCCCTTGGGCTTGAGCGGGATGATCCGCAGCTGGATGACGCCGTCGCCGCCCTCGACCTCGGTCTCCCGGGGCGCGTAACCGCTGGCCAGCTTGACCATGGCCTCGTCCACCGGGCCGCGCGCGGGCGCCAGTTCGTCGGTGGTCCGGCCGAGATGGTGCCCGACCAGGTCGGAGGCGAGCCCCAGCCGGTGGTACGCGGAGAGCGCGTTGGGGCTCGCGTACTGCACGATCCCGTCGGCGTCGAGCCGGATCAGTCCGTCGCCGGCGCGCGGCGAGGAGTCCATGTCGACCTGCTGGCCGGGGAACGGGAAGGAGCCCGCGGCGATCATCTGGGCCAGGTCGGAGGCGGACTGGAGATACGTCAGCTCCAGCCGGCTCGGGGTGCGCACGGTGAGCAGGTTGGTGTTGCGCGCGATGACGCCGAGGACCCGCCCCTCACGGCGCACGGGGATGGACTCGACGCGTACGGGCACCTCCTCGCGCCACTCGGGGTCGCCCTCCCGGACGATCCGCCCCTCGTCGAGCGCGGCGTCCAGCAGCGGACGCCGGCCGCGCGGCACGAGATGGCCGACCATGTCGTCCTGGTAGGAGGTGGGGCCGGTGTTGGGGCGCATCTGGGCGACGGAGACATAACGGGTGCCGTCGCGGGTGGGGACCCAGAGCACGAGGTCGGCGAAGGAGAGGTCGGAGAGCAGCTGCCACTCCGAAACCAGCAGATGCAGCCACTCCAGGTCGGATTCACCGAGAGCTGTGTGCTGGCGTACGAGGTCGTTCATGGAGGGCACACCCGCGAGCGTACCCGCGTGGCACATCCAGATCCGCCCGGACCTGGGTCTGGCCGGGAGAAGCGGTCTAGTCCACAATGGGAACCACGATCGAACAAAAGCCCCCATCCTCCCCGCACAGGAGGGTGGACCGAGGACCCGGACGCTCTCTGCCCTGACTGCGACGGGACCTCTCCCACGGCCGCGCGGGACCGCACACCCGCCGGCCGAGCATTCCGGGCTGCGGTGCCGAGCGGGCTGAGGGTCCCGACCCGGCGCCGCGGCCCGCGGGTGGCTTCACCGCGGAGTATCAGCGGGATTCCGGCGTCTTGGCCATCGCGCGCGGAACGTCCGGGTCGTGCCCCCGGGCGAGGGCGAGTTCGTACGCCAGCAGATGCAGCGGCAGGATCTCCAGGATCGGCTGGAGCCGCTCCGGCACCCCCCGCGTCGGCAGGACGAAGCCCGTCGACGCCCGGCGCACCTCCGCCTCCGTACCGATCACGAAGAGATCGGCGCCCCGGGACCGCAGCCGGTCGAGGACCGGACGCAGCGCCTCGCCGCCCTTGCCGTCGGGTACGACCGCGATCACCGCCGAGGTGTCGCCGACCATCGCGAGCGGGCCGTGCAGCATGTCCGCGCCGGAGAAGGCGAGCGCGGGCAGGTAGCAGGTCTCCATGAGTTTCAGCGCCGCCTCCTGGGCGGTCGGATAGCTGTAGCCGCGCGAGGTGACGACGACCCGCTCGGCGAAGCGGTACCGGGCGGCGAGCGTACGGATCTCCTCCCGGCGCGCCACGATCTCCTCGGCCAGGTCGGGCAGCGGCGCGAGGGACGGGCGGTCGTCGTGGGGACCGCCCAGCTCGCCGCCGCCGAGCGCCGCGACGAAGAGGTAAAGGGAGAGCAGTGAGGCGGTGTACGACTTGGTGGCGGGCAGCGCCCGTTCCGGGCCGGCCAGCACATCGATGTGGAACTCCGAGACGGCCGCCAGCGACGAGTCGGGGTTGTTCGTCAGTGCGACGGTGATCGCCCCGGCCTCCCTGGCCGCCCAGGTGGACGCCACGAGATCGGGCGAGCCGCCCCACTGGCTGACGGCGACGAAGAGCACGCCGGTGAGATCCGGGTGCGCCCCGTAGGTCGTCGTCGTGGACATGGAGGCGAGCCCGCAGGGCAGCCCGCGCCTGATCTCCAGCAGGTACTTGCCGTAGAGGGCCGCGTGGCCCGAGGTGCCGCGTGCGGCGAGCAGCGCGAAGCGCGGTTTGCGGGCCGCGATCACCGCCGCGACCTCGCGGATGCGCGGCTCGCCGTCCTGGAGGATCCGCCGCAGCACGGCGGGCTGCTCGGTGACCTCGGCGGACATCAGCCGGCCGGGCCACTCGACGGGGCCGTCCTCCGGATACGCGGCAGACATGCGGGATCGCCTCCAAGTCGCTCACGCTCCCGGAACCCCCGGTTCCCAGTCGACCACGGTCCGTCGAACTCCCGCCACCGGGCATGGGACGCGCCCGGCCCCCTCTGGTAGAATTGGTCTATACCACATCTGCTCGTACCGTGCGTCCCATCCCAGCCCCAGATCGGCAGGTCTCCCGCGTGGAAGTTGTCATCGTCAAGGACGCCCCGGCCGGCGGCACGCTCGTAGCCGACAGCATCGCCGCCCTGCTCCGCCGCAAGCCCGATGCCCTGCTGGGGGTGGCCACCGGCTCCACCCCGCTGCCCGTCTACCAGGCGCTGGCCGACCGGGTACGGGCCGGCGCGGTCGACGTGTCGCGCGCCCGGATCGCACAGCTCGACGAGTACGTGGGGCTGCCCCCCGGCCACCCCGAGTCGTACCGCTCGGTCGTCCTGCGCGAGGTGGTCGAGCCGCTCGGGCTGGAGGAGGGCGCCTTCCTCGGTCCCGACGGCAGCGCCGAGGACGTCCAGGCGGCGTGCGAGGCGTACGACCGGGCGCTGGCCGAGGCGGGCGGGGTGGATCTCCAGCTGCTCGGCATCGGCACGGACGGCCACATAGGTTTCAACGAGCCCTGCTCGTCGCTCGCCTCCCGCACCCGTATCAAGACGCTGACCCCACGGACCCGCGCGGACAACGCCCGCTTCTTCGACTCACCCGACGACGTGCCGCACCACGTGATCACCCAGGGCATCGGAACCATCCTTGAGGCCCGCCACCTGGTGCTCCTCGCCACCGGCGAAGGCAAGGCGGAGGCCGTGGCCCAGGCGGTCGAGGGCCCGGTGGCCGCGCTTGTACCGGCCTCGGCGCTCCAACTGCACCCGCATGCGACGGTGATCGTGGACGAGGCGGCGGCCGGTCGGCTGAAGCTGGCGGACTACTTCCGTGCGACGTACGCGTCGAAGCCGGCCTGGCAGCACATATAGCGGGGTCGCCTCCCGGCGGGGGGCCGTGGTCTTTGACGGTGCGGGGTCCGAGCCGGTGCACGCGGTGCCGGGGGCCGGGGCGGGGTCGCCTCCCGGCGGGGGCCGTGGGTTAGCGGTGCGTTGCGGGGTGCGGCTGGTTGGTTCCGGTGCCGGGTGCCGGGGCACTCCGGAGGCGCATCCCCGGATGCACGATTTACGCCGCGTGCGGGCCGGTTCTCAGTCCGCGGGTGCGTTCAGCGGCACAAATCGCGCTTTACATCCGGGGACGTCACCTCCTGCGACCCCGGCCCCCTCGGGTCGCTGGTCGGCTCGCGCGCAAACCACCCGGCCCGGCCGGGGCGGGTGGGTCCGTGACGGGCCGGTGAAGGGGGCACCGCAGGGGGTATGTGTCCGGACGTAAAGTGCGATTTGTGCCGCTGAACGAGACCCGCGCTGTGTGTTCCGGCCCGCACGCGGCGTAAATCGTGCAGTCCGGGCACGTGCCCCCGGAGGGGCACCCGGCAACAACCCGCAGGTGTGCACCGGGCCCCCCAAGACACCCGAGACCACGGACCCTCGCCGGGAGGCAACCCGCACGTACGAACCGGGCCCCGCCCAAGACAAGCCACGGCCCCCGCCGGAAGGCAACCCGCAGGTGCCCACCGGGCTCAGCCCAAACCCGACCACGGCCCCTCGCCGGGAGGCGAGACGCCCGTGATGACCTCCGCCGCCGCCCGCCCGCACACCCGCGCCGCGCCGTGCGTGGCGATGTGCAGGGCTCCGGCGGGTGCCGCCTCGTTGAGGCCCATCTCTACGACGAACGTGCCGGGCCGCGCCGCGAGCAGCGCGGTCAGGGCCTCGGCCATCCAGCGGTGGCGGTGGGCATCGCGGACGACCGCGACGACGGTACGGTCCCCCGCCGCCGCCAGTACCTCCGCGACCAGGTCGTCCACCGGCCGCTCGGCGCTCCGGTCGCCGCTGTACGAGCCGGTTCCGGTGCCCGGGAGGAGCCGCTCCAGCTCCGCCGCGGGCCCCCACGGCGTCTCGTCGCCGACGGCGATGTTCGCGACAGGGGTGAACGCGGCGACGTACGGCGCCCGCGTCAACGGCTGGGCCGTCCCCGTCACCCGTACGGCGCGACGGGCCGCGACCAGGCCGACGGGAGCGCCCGCGCCGGGCGCGGTCCCCTCCTGCGTGTCCGCGCCCGGCCCGTGCGTCCCCCTGCCCCGCAGCGCCCAGTCGGCGAGCGCGCGCACCCGCGCGGCGGCGTCGGCCAGTCGCTCCTCGGGGAGTTCGCCCGCCCGTACGGCCGCCACCA
This sequence comes from Streptomyces sp. NPDC093109, assembly GCF_040701725.1. Taxonomy (NCBI): domain Bacteria; kingdom Bacillati; phylum Actinomycetota; class Actinomycetes; order Kitasatosporales; family Streptomycetaceae; genus Streptomyces; species Streptomyces sp. NPDC093109. The sequence goes on along the minus strand of NZ_JBFBEZ010000023.1, from coordinate 48,149 downwards.
GGGCGTCGCGCAGCCGCAGCACGGTGTCCTCGTCCGCCAGTCCGCCGCCGACGCAGATCGCGTCGGCGCCCGCGGCGACGGCGAGGACGGAGCCGCGCTCGATCCCGTACGTCGAGGCGATCGCCTGCATCTCCATGCCGTCGGTGACGATCAGGCCCTGGAACCCCAGCTCCTCGCGGAGCAGCCCGGTCAGGATCCGCGTGCTGAGGGTCGCCGGGAGCTCCGGATCGAGCGCGGGGAGCAGGATGTGCGCGCTCATGACCGCCAGGGAGCCCGCCGCGATCGCCGCGCGGAACGGTCCCAGCTCCCGCTTGTGCAGGGTGTTCGGGTCCGCGTCGATCCGGGGCATCGAGAGGTGCGAGTCCACGGCGGTGTCACCGTGGCCGGGGAAGTGCTTGGTACAGGCGGCGACCCCGGCGCGCTGGAGGCCCTCGACGTAAGCGGCGGTGTGCCGGGCCACCAGCTCGGGGTGCGCGCCGAAGGACCGTACGCCGATGACCGGGTTGTCCCGGTTGGAGTTCACATCGGCGGACGGCGCCCAGTTGAAGTTCACCCCGCACGCGGCGAGCCGCCGGCCCAGCTCGTGGGCGACGTTCCTGGTGAGGTCGGGGTCGTCGACGGTGCCCAGCGCGTAGTTGCCGGGGAAGGAGGAGCCCCGCCGTACCTCCAGCCGGGTGACGTCGCCGCCCTCCTCGTCGATCGCGACGAGGACGTCGTCCCGCTCGGCGCGCAGGCGCTCGGTGAGCGCGGCGAGCTGTTCGGGTGAGGAGACGTTCCTGCCGAAGAGTCCGACCGAGGCGAGGCCCTCGTCGAGCCGCCGCAGCAGCCAGTCGGGCGCGGTGGTGCCCACGAAACCCGGCTGGAGGACGGCGAGGGCGTCGCGGGTGAGGCTGTCCGTACGGGGGGCGAGCTTCGTCATCGGCTTCCTAACCCTTCACGGCGCCGGCCGTCAGACCCGCTGCCATCTTGCGCTGGACCAGCAGGAACAGAAGGACGATGGGCACAGCCATCATCGTGGAGCCCGCCATCATCGGAGCGAACTCGGTTCCGTGCTTGGTGGAGAAGTTCGAGAGCCAGACGGTCGCGGTCTGATTCTGCTGGCTCATCAGCATCAGCGCGTACAGATACTCGTTCCACGCCTGGATGAAGCCGTAGACGGAGGTGGCGACCATGCCCGGGGCGAGCAGCGGGAAAACCACCCGAAGGAAGGCGCCGGTGCGGGAGCAGCCGTCGACCATCGCCGCTTCCTCCAGCTCCTTGGGGATGTTGACGATGAAGCCCCGGAGCGTCCACACCGTGAAGGGCAGGATGAAGGTCAGGTACGTGATGACCAGACCGGAGAGCCTGTCGTACTGCCCCAGGTCGTTGAGGAGCAGGAAGACCGGAATGATCATGGCGACCAGCGGGACCATCTGTACGGCGAGGATGCCGACGATCACAATCTTTCGGCCCCGGAAGGCGAACCGCGAGATGGCCAGGGCCGCCAGCAGCCCGACGGCGATGCCGATGACCACGACGACGGACGAGACGAGCAGCGAGCGCCCGACCGGCCCCCAGAAGTCGGCGATGTTCAGCGCCCGGCGGAAGTTGTCCAGCGTGAACGTACGGGGAAAGAAGTGCGGGTCGGGGTCGATCGCCTCCCCGGCCGGTTTGAACGCCGTGTTCAGCATCCAGTAGACGGGGAAGCCGGCGACCAGGAAGACGAGCAGCCCGAGCAGGTTCCAGCCGAACTTGTTTCCCGGCCGACGAGTACGGGGTGCTGTGGCGGTGGGCGCGTTCGCGGTCACTCCACCTCTCCGATCCTGAGCATCTGGCGCATGTAGACGGCGATCACACCCAGCAGCAGGAAGACCGTGATCAGCGCGATCGCCGAGCCCTGGGAGTAGTCGTTGACCACGAAGGCCCGGTCGTACGCGTACGTGGTGAGCAGTTGGAACTCGGCCTCCGGGTGGCCGCCCCGCATCACAAAGACCTGCGGGAAGACGCTCATGTCCCAGATCACCGAGAGCGTCGCGAGCATCACGATGATGGGCTTGAGGATCGGTACGGTGACATGGCGGAAGACGCCCCAGGCGCCCGCCCCGTCGAGGCGGGCGGCCTCCTCCAGCTCCTTGGGGACCTGCGTGAGTCCGGCGCCGAGGGTGATCGCGACGAACGGAACGGCGCCCCAGACCACCAGCAGCATGATCACCGCGAGCCCCTGGGGGCCGCTGGCGAACCAGTTGTGCCCGATCAGATCGACCCCGGGGAGCCTGCTGAGCACCCAGTTGAGGACGCCGTAGTCCGAGTCGAACATCCACTTGAAGATGGTGATGGCGACCAGGACGGGCATCCCCCAGCTCGCCACCAGCGCGATGTTGACCAGGGTCCGCACCCAGCGGGAGACCCGCTGCTGGAGCAGGGCGACCAGCATGCCGAGCACCATGGTGAGAATCACCGCGCCGGCCGCGAAGAGCACCGTACGGACGACGACCGCCCAGAACTCACCGTCGCCGAGGATGCCGGCGAAGTTGTCGAAGCCCGTGAACTCCGGGGCCTGGAAGCCCCAGAGCTGGGACTGGCCGAACGTCTGGAAGGAGAGGGTGACCAGCCGCGTCAGCGGATAGCCGAGGACCAGCAGCAGGACGCCCAGACAGGGCGCGAGCAGCAGCCAGGGCGCCGCGCCGGCGCGGGCGCGCGCTCCGGCGCCCGCGCCGGGCTTCTTCACGCCCTGCCCGGGTACCCGGGCTCGGCCTTCCCCTTGTCCCCCGCCGCCGCGCGCCGGATCGCGCCGTACGGGCGGCTGCTCGGGGGTCGTTGTCTCCACGGCGCTCATCGCGCGCTCCTCAGCGGCACCGTCGGGTCACTTGGTGTTGATGACTTTGTCGATGGCGGTGTCCGCGTCCTTCGCGGCCTCCTCCACCGACTTCTTGCCCGTGGCGATGGACTGGAGCATCGTCTGGAGGACCTGCGCCTTCTCGACCTGCCCCCAGCCCGGAGCCATCGGCACGAACCAGCTCGACTCCGCGGCGGTGGCCGGGACGGCGGTCGCCGGGTCGCCCTTCAGCGTGGCGAGATCGGTCTTGTTGTTCGGCAGGTTGCCCTTGGCGATCAGACCCTGCTGGCCCTTGCCGCCGGTGAAGGCGTTGATCCACTCGGCCGCTACGGCCTTGGCCTTGGACTTGACCGGGACGGCGAGGTCGGAGCCGCCGAGGAAGACGGGCATGTTCCCGCCGGACGGGCCCGGCATCACGAAGTTCTCCAGATTGCCCTTGAGCTTGCCGGTCTTGTCGGCCTTCGGGTCCTCGGCCGCGCCGCCCTCCCAGGCCGAACCGAAGATCATGCCGGACTTGCCCTGGCCGTAGACGATGTAACGGTCGGACTCGTCCTTGGTCTTGTCGCCCTTCATATACGCGTCGAGGACCCGCTTGTACTCCTTGAGGCCCTTGACCGACTCGGGCGAGGAGAGCGTGGCCTTGAACGAGCCGCCGCTCTCCTCGGCGATCGCACCGTCGGCGTCGTATACGAAGGACATCGCCGCGTACCAGTCGCGCGAGGGCTGGTACCAGGCGCTGAACTTGTCGCCGTTCTTCGCCTGGATCTTGTCCAGGGCGGCGGTCAGCTCCGGGTACGTCTTCGGGACGGCCTTGACGCCGGCCGCCGCGGCCACGTCCTTGCGCCAGTTGGCCACCCGGCCGCCCGCGTAGTACGGCACGCCGTAAGTCTTCCCGCCGTACGTGACCGACGACTTCAGGCCGTCCAGCCAGGCGTCCGAGTTGTCGAACGCGGCCGGATCCAGCTCGGCGAAGGCGCCCTTCACCGTGTAGCCGAGCATCTCGGTGTTGCCCATCTCGACCACGTCGGGTGCCTTGTCGGTGGCGAGGACGGCGTCGAGCTTGGTGTTCTTGTCGGGCCAGCCGTAGTACTCGTGCTTGATCTTGATGCCCGGGTGCTTCTCGGTGACGGCCGCGTCGGCGGCCTTGACCAGTTCCGGCCAGTTGTTCTGGGCATCGACCGTCAGCCAGACGGTCAACTCCTTGGCGGACTCGCCTTTGGCCGCGCCGCCCTTGGAGTCGCCCGAATCGCCCGAGCCGCACGCCGCTACGCCGGCCAACATGCCCGCGACGCCCATCGCCGCGATGAACTTGCGCTTCACGCCACCCTCCTCAGGGATGCCCGTACCCCTGGTCTTTAATGGTTTAGACCAGTACCGGGAGCTTGGCCTAGACCTTTAGGGGTGTCAAGGGTGTATAAGAAGGGCAGTCAGGTCCGTTACCGGACCGACATCTGAGGGCGGGCCATATCGGATGGCACTCTCGTCGCAGGACCGTGCCACCATGTGAGCCGCGACAGACGGAGGAGCCGGTGACGGCAGCAGCGCACGACTCGGGAAGGCGGGCCATGGCCACGGATGCGGGCGGTACGGACACCGAGAGCGGCACTCCTCCCGGCATCCCCAGCATTCCCAGCACCCCCACCCGCACCGCGCGCGTGCCCAAGTACTACCGGCTCAAGCGGCACTTGCTCGATATGACCGACACGCTGCCGCCCGGCACACCGGTGCCGCCCGAGCGCACCCTCGCCTCCGAGTTCGACACCTCGCGCACCACCGTGCGCCAGGCGCTCCAGGAGCTGGTCGTCGAGGGCCGGCTGGAACGCATCCAGGGCAAGGGCACCTTCGTCGCCAAGCCCAAGGTCTCGCAGGCCCTGCAACTCACCTCGTACACCGAGGACATGCGGGCCCAGGGCCTCGAACCCACCTCGCAGCTGCTGGACATCGGCTACGTCACCGCCGACGACACCCTCGCCGGGCTGCTCGACATCACCACCGGCGGACGCGTCCTGCGCATCGAGAGACTCCGGCTGGCCAGCGGCGAGCCGATGGCGATAGAGACAACGCACCTGTCGGCGAAGAGGTTCCCGGCGCTGCGCCGCTCGCTCGTCAAGTACACGTCCCTCTATACGGCGTTGGCCGAGGTGTACGACGTCCATCTGGCCGAGGCCGAGGAGACCATCGAGACCTCGCTCGCCACCCCGCGCGAGGCCGGCCTGCTCGGTACGGACGTCGGCCTGCCGATGCTGATGCTCTCGCGCCACTCGCTGGACGGGGCCGGCGAGCCGGTGGAGTGGGTGCGGTCCGTCTACCGGGGCGACCGCTACAAGTTCGTGGCGCGCCTGAAGCGCCCGCCGCGCTGATCGGGCGGGTGCGTGGCCAGGCCCGCCCGGCCGGAAACGCTGTTTCTGTGCAGATCCGGCGACAGGGGGTGACGGCGCCCGATCGTCTCGCTTAGATTTCCTGCGCGTGACCGCAGGTGATCACCGAGTGAGGGGACGGAACCGCCGTGACAGAGCCCGCACCGCCCAACACCGCACCGGACAAGGCCCGTAGCGGCCTCACAACGAGATCGATCGTCATATGGTCGCTCGTCGCCCTGGCGGGCGCGGCCGGCTGGGGCGTGCTCGCGCTCTCCCGGGGCGAGGAGGTCTCGGCCGCCTGGATGGTGGCCGCCGCGCTCGGCTCGTACGCCATCGCGTACCGCTTCTACTCGCGCTTCCTCGCGAACCGCGTGCTCAAGGTCGACCGGACCCGCGCCACCCCGGCCGAACGGCTGGACAACGGTGTGGACTTCCACCCCACCGACCGGCGCGTCCTGTTCGGCCACCACTTCGCGGCGATCGCGGGCGCCGGGCCGCTGGTGGGCCCGGTCCTCGCCGCGCAGATGGGGTATCTGCCGGGCACCATCTGGATCGTCGCCGGGGTCATCTTCGCGGGCGCCGTGCAGGACATGGTGACGCTGTTCTTCTCCACCCGCCGCGACGGCCGTTCGCTCGGCCAGATCGCCCGTGACGAGATAGGGCCGCTCGGCGGGGTGGCCGCGCTGATCGCGGTCTTCGTCATCATGATCATCCTGCTGGCGGTGCTGGCGCTGGTCATCGTCAACGCGCTCGCCCACTCCCCCTGGGGCGTCTTCTCCATCGCCATGACCATCCCGATCGCCCTCTTCATGGGCGTGTATCTGCGGGTGCTGCGGCCCGGCCGGGTCACCGAGGTCTCGCTGATCGGGGTGGCGCTGCTGCTGCTCGCGATCGTCTCGGGCGGCTGGATCGCCGAGTCGTCGCTGGCCGGGACCTTCACGCTGGAGGCCGGCACCCTCGTCATCTGGATGATCGCGTACGGCTTCCTCGCCTCCGTACTGCCGGTGTGGCTGCTGCTGGCGCCGCGCGACTATCTGTCGACGTTCATGAAGGTCGGCACGATCGTGCTGCTCGCGCTCGGTGTGGTGATCGCGCTGCCGACGCTGAAGATGGACGCCGTCACGGAGTTCGCGAGCGGCGGCAACGGCCCGGTCTTCGCCGGCTCGATGTTCCCGTTCGTCTTCATCACCATCGCGTGCGGCGCGCTCTCCGGCTTCCACTCCCTGATCTCCTCGGGCACCACGCCGAAGATGGTCCAGAAGGAGACGCAGATCCGGATGATCGGGTACGGCGCGATGCTGACCGAGTCGTTCGTCGCGATCATGGCGATGATCACGGCCTGCATCATCGACCCCGGGCTGTACTTCGCGGTCAACTCCCCCGCCGGACTCATGGGCGGTACGGTCGAATCCGCCTCCCAGGCGGTCGCCAACCTCGGCTTCACCATCACGCCCGACCAGCTCGCGCAGGCCGCCAAGGACGTCGAGGAGGCCAGCCTGCTGTCCCGGACGGGCGGCGCGCCGACCTTCGCGCTCGGCATGTCGGAGATCTTCTCGTCCGTGATCGGCGGCGCCGGAATGAAGGCGTTCTGGTACCACTTCGCGATCATGTTCGAGGCGCTCTTCATCCTCACGACGGTGGACGCGGGCACCCGCGTCGGCCGCTTCATGCTCCAGGACATGCTCGGCAACGTGTACAAGCCGATGCGCCAGGTCAGCTGGAAGCCGGGCGTCTGGTTCGCCAGCGCGGTCGTGGTCGGCGGCTGGGGCTACTTCCTCTGGGTCGGCGTGCACGACCCGCTGGGCGGCATCAACCAGCTGTTCCCGCTCTTCGGCATCGCCAACCAGCTGCTGGCGGCGGTGGCGCTGGCCGTCTGCACGACGCTGCTCATCAAGTCCGGCCGGCTGAAATGGGCCTGGGTGACCGCCGTACCGCTGGCCTGGGACGCCGCCGTCACCCTCACGGCGAGCTGGCAGAAGATCTTCTCCGACAATCCCAAGGTGGGCTTCTTCACCCAGCGGGACGTCTACCAGGCGGGCATCGACCGGGGCGAGATCCTGCCACCCGCCAAGTCGATGGACGACATGCACACCGTCGTCACCAACTCCCTCGTCGACGGCGTCCTCACGGCGATCTTCGCGCTGCTCATCCTGGTGGTCCTGGCGGACGCGGGGCGGGTCTGCGTCAAGGCGATCCGTCACCCGGAGAGCGTGAAACTCTCCGAAACCCCGTACGTCAAGTCCCGGATCGTGGCCCCGGCAGGCCTGATCCCCACGCAGGAGGAGAAGGCGGAACTGGCAGCGGCGGAAGCGGAAGCGGAAGCGGCTGAGGCCTCCAAGGTGGCGGCAGGCACCGGAAACGGCACCCCGTGATGGCAACCCCCCGGCTGCGCCACCTAGCATCCCGGATCCGCTGGTACGTACGCGAGCTGACCGGCGAATCCGCGTACGACCACTACGTCACCCACACCCGAACCCACGCCCCCACGGCCCAGATCATGGACCGCCGAACCTTCGAACGCACCCGCACAGACGCCCGCGAGGCAGACCCCCGCGAGGGCTTCCGCTGCTGCTGAGCGGGATCACGCCCCGGCCGGGGCGGCCCGGCACCCACTACGGGAGCCGGGCCACCCCGGCCCCCGGCGTCAGCGCACCCAGTTCTTGAGCTGCTCCGTCTCCAGCGTGACACCCACCGGGTCAGGGAGCGTGATCTCCTTGCCGAACGGCACCGTGTGGGCATTCTCGTAGCGCCCGCCGTCCGGCTCGCTGTAGACCGTCACCTCGCAGCGCTCGCGGTCGACCAGCAGATAGAGCGGGATCTCGGTCTCGGCGTAGGCCCGGGGCTTCTCGACCCGGTCACGGCTGTCGGTGTCCGAGTCGTACGAGGTGACTTCCACCGCCATCAGCACGGGCGCCGGATCGGCCCACTCGCCCTGACCGACAAAGGCGCCGCTGGGCGCCACCGAGCCATCCGGTCGGGCACGGCCCTTCCGGTACGCCTGTACCTGGAGTCCCTGCCGGGGATAGAGCCACAGCTCGGGACATGACCGCACACAGACGCGCGTCAGCCACTGCATGATGCGCCCGTGGTCCCCATCTGGCAGGACCCTGTTCCTGATCCTCCCGTCGATGAGTTCCAGCCGAATACTCGGGGTGGTCCGGGCCAGTACACGAGTGGCTTCGTCGAACTCATCGGGAAGGATCGGGGACTCGTAATCGATGACCGTCACAGGGGACACCTCCTAGTGCGTACGACGATAGCGATGAGGTCTGACACAGGCCGCCAGAATGACGTGCGACACAACATCTGGGGGGTGGCATCGCAGCCGCCCCCCAGATGTATGCTCAACCTCGCTGTCGACGCAGGGGAATCCGGTGCGAATCCGGAACTGTCCCGCAACGGTGTGTGATGGTGCGCTTTGCCGCACCCTCATGAGTCCGGGTACCTGCCGACGGTGCGTCCGGCTCGACCCGAACCGGACGCCCAGACGTCCGGGCCTCGCGGTTGGGCCGGTGGACGCGCCGCGCTGTGCTGCCCGCCTCCGGGCCGTACCGCCGCGCCCGCGATCCCCCGTTCCCCTCCCGCCGTACAGGCCCGGAGCCGAGCGAGGGAGAGCACCCCGTGAGCATCGCGCCAGCGGATCCGGCCTCAGTCCTTTCCGCAGCGGACCTTTCCGCAGTGGTCGCCGAGCCGTCCGACGGTCCCGGCACCGCGCTGCTGCGGACCCTGACCGAGCTGACCGCCGATCTGCCCGACACCGATCCGGGCAGGGTCGCCGCCGCCGCGCTGCGCGGCCGGAACGCCCGCTCGGACGCGGCCGAGCTGCGCGGGCTCGCCACCGAGGCGGCGGCCGGGCTGATCTCCGAGGACCCGGCGTACTCCCGGCTCGCGGCCGGACTGCTGACGCGCGCCATCGCGGACGAGGCGGCCACCCAGGGCGCCGTGTCGTTCTCCGCCTCCGTCGCCGTCGGCCACCGCGAGGGCCTCATCGCGGACCGTACGGCCTCCTTCGTGGCGCTCCACGCGGACCGGCTCGACGCGATGATCGACCCCGCCGCCGACGACCGCTTCGGCTACTTCGGGCTCCGGACGCTCTACAGCCGCTACCTCCTCCGGCACCCGATCACCCGCCAGGTCATCGAGACCCCCCAGCACTTCATGGCGCGCGTCGCCGCCGGCCTCGCCGAGGACGACAGCGACCGGGCCGTGACCGAGGTCGGCCGGCTCTACACGCTGATGAGCCGGCTGGAGTACCTCCCCTCCTCCCCCACGCTCTTCAACTCCGGCACCCGGCACCCGCAGATGTCCTCCTGCTATCTGCTGGACTCCCCGCTGGACGAGCTGGACTCCATCTACGACCGCTACCACCAGGTGGCGCGGCTCTCGAAGCACGCGGGCGGGATCGGCCTGTCGTACTCCCGCATCCGTTCGCGCGGTTCGCTGATCCGCGGGACGAACGGCCACTCCAACGGCATCGTCCCCTTCCTCCGCACGCTCGACTCGTCCGTCGCGGCCGTCAACCAGGGCGGCCGGCGCAAGGGCGCGGCCTGTGTCTACCTGGAGACCTGGCACGCGGACCTGGAGGAGTTCCTCGAACTGCGCGACAACACGGGCGAGGAGGCGCGTCGTACGCACAATCTAAACCTCGCGCACTGGATCCCCGACGAGTTCATGCGCCGGGTCGACACGGACGGCACCTGGTCGCTGTTCTCGCCGTCCGACGTGCCGGAGCTGGTCGACCTGTGGGGCGACGAGTTCGACGCCGCGTACCGCGAGGCGGAAGCGGCCGGCCTGGCCCGTAAATCCCTCCCCGCGCGCGAGCTGTACGGCCGGATGATGCGCACCCTCGCGCAGACCGGCAACGGCTGGATGACCTTCAAGGACGCGTCGAACCGTACGGCCAACCAGACCGCCGAGCCCGGCCACACCGTCCACTCCTCGAACCTCTGCACGGAGATCCTGGAGGTCACGGACGACGGCGAGACGGCCGTCTGCAACCTCGGCTCGATCAACCTGGGCGCGTTCGTAAGAGAAGCCGACGGCGAGATCGACTGGGAGCGCCTGGACGAGACCGTCCGTACGGCCGTGACCTTCCTCGACCGCGTCGTGGACATCAACTTCTACCCGACCGAGCAGGCCGGCCGCTCCAACGCCAAGTGGCGCCCGGTCGGCCTGGGCGCGATGGGCCTCCAGGACGTCTTCTTCAAGAAACGCCTGCCCTTCGACTCCCCCGAGGCCGCCGCGCTCTCCACAAAGATCGCCGAGCGCATCATGCTCGCCGCGTACGAGGCGTCCTGCGACCTCGCCGAGCGCAACGGCCCGCTCCCCGCCTGGGAGAAGACGCGCACCGCGCGCGGGGTGCTGCACCCCGACCACTACGACGTGGAGCTGACCTGGCCGGAGCGCTGGGACGCGCTGCGCGCCCGCGTCGCGAAGACCGGCATGCGCAACTCGCTGCTGCTCGCCATCGCCCCGACGGCGACGATCGCCTCGATCGCGGGCGTGTACGAGTGCATCGAGCCGCAGGTCTCCAACCTCTTCAAGCGCGAGACGCTGTCGGGCGAGTTCCTCCAGGTCAACTCGTACCTGGTGGACGAGCTGAAGCGGCTCGGCGTCTGGGACGCGCAGACCCGCGAGGCGCTGCGCGAGTCCAGCGGCTCGGTGGCGGGCTTCACCTGGGTCCCGGCGGAGGTGCGGGAGCTGTTCCGTACGGCGTGGGAGATCCCGCAGCGCGGCCTGATCGACATGGCTGCGGCGCGTACGCCGTTCCTGGACCAGAGCCAGTCGCTGAACCTGTTCCTGGAGACTCCGACCATCGGGAAGCTCAGCTCGATGTACGCGTACGCCTGGAAGAAGGGCCTGAAGACGACGTACTACCTGCGGTCGCGCCCGGCGACGCGCATCGCACGGGCGGCGGGCTCGCAGCAGACGGCGTCAAGGCCGGAGCCGGCCACGGCCACGGCCGCTCCCGTACCCGCGCAGGCAGTGTCCACGGAGGACGCGATCGCCTGCTCCCTGGAGAACCCCGAGTCCTGCGAGGCATGCCAGTAATGACGAACAACACTTCCGCCAGCACTTCCGTACAGAAGAACCTGCTGGACCCGGGCTTCGAGCTGACCCTGCGGCCCATGCGCTACCCGGACTTCTACGAGCGCTACCGGGACGCGATCAAGAACACCTGGACGGTGGAGGAGGTCGACCTCCACTCGGACGTGACCGACCTGGCCAAGCTCACACCGGGCGAGCAGCACATGATCGGCCGGCTGGTCGCGTTCTTCGCGACGGGCGACTCGATCGTGTCGAACAACCTGGTGTTGACGCTCTACAAGCACATCAACTCCCCGGAGGCGCGGCTCTACCTGTCGCGCCAGCTCTTCGAGGAGGCCGTGCACGTCCAGTTCTATCTGACGCTGCTGGACACGTACCTGCCCGACCCGGACGACCGGGCGGCGGCGTTCGACGCGGTCGAGGAGATCCCGTCGATCCGCGAGAAGGCGCAGTTCTGCTTCAAGTGGATGGACTCGGTAGAGAAGATCGACCGCTTGGAGTCGAAGGCCGACCGCCGTCGCTTCCTGCTCAACCTGATCTGCTTCGCGGCCTGCATCGAGGGGCTGTTCTTCTACGGCGCCTTCGCGTACGTGTACTGGTTCCGCTCGCGCGGGCTGCTGCACGGCCTGGCCACGGGCACGAACTGGGTGTTCCGCGACGAGACGATGCACATGAACTTCGCGTTCGAGGTCGTGGACACCGTACGCAAGGAGGAGCCGGAGCTCTTCGACGAGCAGCTTGAGCAGCAGGTCACGGACATGCTCAAGGAGGCGGTCGAGGCGGAGCTCCAGTTCGGCCGCGACCTGTGCGGCGAGGGCCTGCCCGGTATGAACACGGAGTCCATGCGCGAGTACCTGGAGTGCGTGGCGGACCAGCGCCTCCAGCGACTGGGCTTCCCGCCGGTGTACGGCTCGCAGAACCCGTTCTCCTTCATGGAGTTGCAGGGCGTGCAGGAGCTGACGAACTTCTTCGAGCGGCGTCCGTCGGCGTACCAGGTGGCGGTGGAGGGCACGGTCGGCTTCGACGACGACTTCTAGACGAGTCGCGGTTGGCCGGGTCTTGTGGTGGCGCCGGACCGTCGAGGGCCTCGACGGTCCGGCCGCGGTGCCGCTCCAGCTCCCCCAGCTCCACCACCTCCCCCAGCTCCGTGCCCCGCCATGCCGCGCCCCGGCCGATTGTCAGTGGTCGGTGGCAGGATCGGTGGCGTCGAAGGTTCGCCCGGCATTGACCTGGCGATTCGCCTGGCGAGGGAGTGCCACCATGCGGGAGTTGAACCAGTTCGAGCGTCTTCGGGAGGACGATCCGCTGCGGTCGCCGTCCGGGCGGTTCGTGCTGCACTACGACACGGACGGTGCCGCGGTTCTCACGGACACGAGAACGGGTGGGACCACCTGGCGGGCGGGCGAGGAGGGGCGACCCGTGGCCGGGGACCTGCTGCTCGGGAACGGGTACGAGATACAGGTCGAGAGAGTGGACGGGGACCGCGAGACGATCTGGCGGTCGGGGATCGCCGCGAGCGGGGCACAGGAACTGATCCTCACGGACGCGGGTGACTTGGAGCTGCTCGACAGAGCGCGCGTCCGGTTGTTCAACTCCCGCACCGGCCCCGTGGAAGCGCGGGCGACGCACGGCTCCGCGCCCGCGGCCGACATCACCGCCGACCGCTTCCTGCTGCGTGAGGACGGAAAGCTGCGCCGGACCGTCGCCCGCGAGCAGGACGGCTCGCTGCGGGTCTGCGAGCACTCCAGGAACGGCGGGATGAGCTACACCCTGTCCGGGCCGCTGGTCCACTGGCTGGAGCAGAACGAGACCGTACTCACCTGGCGGTTACTGCCGGAAGGCGGTAAGTCGAGGTGCTGGACGCTCTGTCTGACGGATTCCGAGGGCTCGGTGCTCTGGTCCGAGCGCAGGCTCACCCTCGAAACCACGCTGCCTCCGGCGGAGCCACACGCGTACGGCGGTCCGGAACTCGGCGCCGGCGGGCGGCTGCGCCACCAGTCGCTGACCTCCCCCTCCGGGACCCACACACTCGTCCACCAGGAGGACGGCGACCTGGTGCTCCACTGCAATCCGGCGCACCGCGCGGTGTGGTCCACCGGCACCGGGTGGTCCGGTGGCGGCTGGGCCGAGCTGACGGTCGACGGCGACCTGGCGGTGCGCAATCCGTACGGCGCCACGGTGTGGCGTTCCGGAACGGCGGGTTCGGGCGGGCGGCGGCTCGTGGTCGGTGACGACGGCCGCGTGTCGCTGCGGGACACCGGCGGCGTGGAGGTCTGGGCGGTGGACGCGCACACGTCCTGCGCCGGGCCCGGCACGAACACCGGGCCCGGCATGAACACCGGGCCCGGCATGAACACCGCGCGCGGCACGACCGCGCGCGGCTCGGTGCTGCGCCGGGGGCAGACGCTCCAGCGCCAGTCACTCACCTCCGCCGACGGGAGCACGGTGCTGGTCCACCGGGAGGACCGACGGCTGGTGCTCCACGCCGCCGACGGAGACTGGATCTGGAACGCGTGCGGGTGGGACGCGGAGCGGTCGGCACTGGTGCTGGACGAGGACGGCATGCTGCGAGTCCGGGCCGAAGACGGCGGTGTGGAAAAGGAGCTGGGCGGTCCGGCCGACGAGCTGCGGGTGCTGGCGGGCGAGGTCCAACTGCGCCGCGCGGACGGGACCGTGGTGTGGCGCAACGGTGCGGAGGTGGCCGAACCCGAGCCGGGGACACCGCCTTCCGAAGGATCCCACGACACCGACAACACCGACGACGATGACGCCGACGACTTCGAATCCTGGATGGACGAGCTGACGGGCGGCCAGGCGTACTGCGCCACCGTCATCCACCACACGACACCCGACGAAGCACTACGCCGACTGGGCGCCGAGCCCGACCGCATCACAACCGGCACCTGGGACGACCTGCGGACGCAGGGCGAGATCGAAGGGGTCGACATCGACGACCTCGTCGTCGCCGCGTTCGCGCTCGGCCCGCACACGCTGCTCGTGGAGGACAACGGGTGGACAGGGGTCAGCAGTCCGCAGCTGTCCCGGGGCACGTTCGCCGTGTCCTGCTACATGAGCGTCAACGCGGACGCGAGCTTCGTGGTGTCGCGCGACGGTGAGGTGATCGCCGACCACTCCGACAACGGCAGCGCGGAACCGACCACGCCCGAGGTCCAGGCGGCGCTGGACGCGATGGGCGCAGACGACCCGTTGAACGCCGCCTTCGAGTACGACCTGGAGCTGCTGTGCCGCACAGCCGGCGTGCGACCGACGGTGGCGGACGTCACCGGCGTCGCGCGGTGGGCGATCATACCGGGGCCGTGACGGGACCGTAACGGATCCGTGGGAGCTACCGGATGGCGGTGCGGAAGGGATGGGGGGCGCCTCCGCACCCGGCGTCACAGGTCCCCCCGGCACTCCACCTCCGCCCAGACCACCTTGGTGTACGGGTCGCGCACGGCCCACCCCCACCGGTCGGCGTAGGCGGCGACGAGCAGCAGCCCACGCCCGCTGGTCGAGAACGCCGGCGGCCGGGGCGAGATCCCGGGCGCCTTGGGCAGCCGGTCGGGCCGGGTGTCGACGACCTCGACCCGTACCAGCTCCGCCGCGAGCGTCATCCGCAACTCGAAGTCGCGCCCGGGGGTACGCCCATGGGTCGCGGCGTTGGCGACCAGCTCGGCGACGACCGCCGCGATCACGGCGGAGTCGGACGTCGAACGGGGAATCCCCCACTCGTCGAGCTGCTGCGTGGCGAGCAACCGGGCGAGACGGGCGCCGCGATGGCTGGAACTGAGCCTGATCCGGGAGGGCGGGTACAGGGGGACGAGGGGTGGCGGGGAGACCAGCTCGGCGGGGAGGGCGGGGCCGGTGGAGACGGCGGAGACGGCGGCGGGGGGAGTTTCCGACTTCATAGGGTGACGGTCCCGTTGCACGGCTAGCCTCACCAGGGAGGATGGCCGTACCAGGTGGCCGTGTACGGGGCGGGGCGGTTTTTGTACGGGTCGCGAGCCGTAACGGTCCCGGCGAGCCGGGCGTTGCAGCACAAAAGGCAATGCCTGCATCGGCACACACATTGGGGTGTGAGACGTATGGGAACCAGCCAACAGAAGCGAGTACGTTCACAGAACGACGACAGGCCGGCCATCTGGGTGGGTTACGGAAAGCTCGTGAAGCTCTTCCGGAATCGGGCCGGGCTGACACAGGAGGGGCTTGCAGAGGCGGTGGGCTACTCAGTCGAACTGGTCGCGTCGATCGAGCAGGGCCGCAGGCCCGCGAAGGCCGCGTTCACGGAGAAAGCCGAGGTGACACTGGACGCGCAGGGAACGTTGAACGCGCTGCAAGATGATGTGGATCTCGCAAAACTCCCTTTGTTCTTCCAGGACTTCGCCCTCATCGAGACAGAGGCCATCAGTCGCACGTGCTACGAGCCCCTACTGATCCCGGGTCTGCTCCAGACCGAGGGGTACGCGAGGGCTCTGTTCTCGGCACACACTCCTCCACTCAGCGAGGAGATGATCGAGCAGAACCTCGAAGCCCGGATCAACCGGCAGAAGCTGCTGACGAGAACGCCTATGGTGGACACCTGTTTCATCATCGGAGAGTCGGCCCTGACGAGCATGGCAGGCAGCAGTAGCAGCATCATGAAGAGCCAGCTTCTGCACCTGTTGAAGCAGGGGTCGATGCGCAACGTGGAGATCCAGGTAATGCCATCGGAACGAGGATTCCATCTCGGTCTAAATGGGCCCATGGTCCTGATGGAGACCTTGGAGCACCGCCAGGTTGGCTACATCGAGTCCCAGGGGGTGGGTCTGGTGGTCACCGACGCCGCGCAGGTCAGTGGCTTCGCCCTCCGTTATGGCAAGCTGCGCGCGCAGGCCCTGAGCGCGCAGGCGTCGGCGCAATTGATCGAGCGTATGGCAGGAGAACTATGAAAACCGAAGACGCGGCGTCCCAGTTGTCCGGCCTGGCCTGGTCCAAGAGCAGCTACAGCGGTTCCGACGGCGGGGACTGCGTAGAAGTGGCCATGGCCACGACCACCATCCACATCCGCGACTCCAAGAGGAGCCACGGCCCCGCCCTCCAGGTCCCCACCCCCGCCTGGACGGACTTCATCGCCTTCGCCGGCAGGCCGTGACGCGAACGGTCCAGACCTCCTCCGGCCGCCGTACGCTCCGACGGGGCGCCGCGGCGGTCGGGGCCGTCGCGCTGCTCGCGCTCGGTGCCGGTCCCGCAACCGCCGCTGACCCCATTCCGGAAGTCGCCCTCGGCAGGCTCGACCTGATCAAGGGGATCAAGCCCGGCAGCAGCTTCGAGGTGCCGGTCACACTGACCAACACGGGCATCGAGGCACTGGACAAGATCTATCTGTCGTACAGCGTGACGCGCGGGCTGAGCCACACCGAGCTTCCCTCCAACTGCTCCCTCTACGCTGTCCCTTCACACGACGAGGAGCCCGGCAAGTCGGACGCGGTCTGCGCGTTCGACCAGCCCCTCAAGCCCGGTGCCGTCTACGCGCCGGAAAGGCCGCTGACGCTCAAAGCCACCGACCACGCCCTGTACGACCGGCTCCGGGTGGTCGTGAGGACCGACTTCATGGGTTCCGACGAGAACGCCTCGGCGCCGGTGCGCGGAACCGGCGCCGCCGTCAAGCTGGTCGAGCGGCCCGACGACATCCCGGCGACCGGCGGGCGCGGTGGCTGGGATGCTGCCGACACCACGGTGACGGCGGACAACACCGCCGACTTCCAGGTCTCCGGCGCGGAGATGAAGGGGGCCGTGGGGGACACGGTCGATCTGAAGGTCACCTTCACCAACACCGGGCCGGGTTGGGTGCTGAGGGACCTCGGTACATCCGCCACCGACCTGCTGATCGACCTGCCACCGGGTACGACGGTCACCAAGGCCAACGGGTACTGCGCCAAGAAGGCGGCGGGCAGCTACACGTGTGGCACAAGCCAGTCGTGGGTGGACGAGGGCGGCAGCGAGACGTACACGTTCAAGGTACGGATGGACAAGAAGGTGGACGGCGCCAAGGGCTCAGCAGCACTCGCCGGCGCCGCCCGCCCCTTCGACAAGGCCCCGTCCAACGACAAGGCCACCATCACGCTCACCGTGACGGGCGACGACTCCGGACCGGGATCAGCCCTACCCCGCGCGAGCACGGTGGCCGTGGCGGTCGCGGTAGTCGTGGTGGCCGGACTCGCCGTCGGTACGGTGCTGCTGACCTGGCGTCGCCGGCTGCGGGTCAGTACCAAGAGGTAGACAGGGGTGGGCCGGTGGCGGAGGTCGTGGACGTGGGGCCGCCCCTCCAGCTGTGAGTTTCGCGCCTCCAGGACAGGAGTAAAGGGCGCTCCTACGTCGCGTCGGCTGCGCCGATTACGCTTCGCTACACCCTTGACACCTGCCCTTCCGGCGCAAGTGCGGCTTTTCGGGAGGGGCGGCCGGGGGGTGAGGGGGCCCGAGAGGTCTGCTGTTCTGCCACTCGGCTCAGGGTCCGGCGGGCGGGCGGGCCCTGCGGGGCTGCGCGGCAGTGGCATGGGGCTGCTGGGCTTGTCTCGGCGGCTGACGGCCGCCGGTTGGCCGGCACTCATGCCCCGCTGGTCACTGTTGCGTTGTGGTGCCCGGGAGCTGGGCGGGAGTTGCTGTCCGGTCGGGGTCCCCGGGCCGGCGCGGGGTTTCCGGGCGGTGCCCGAGAGCAGGAGTGCGACGTTAGAGCCACTTCCGGCACGTCAGACGGCTACAACGTCACAGTCCTCGGGATCAAGCACCCCACCCCCGCCAATATGCCCCATATGGGATGGTATGACGGGCACATTGGGAGCCCCTCCGGACGACACATGTGTCCTCAGGTGCGTTAGACGCCCTTCTGGAGGCAAAGACCGCCTCCGGAAGCCCACTTACCGCCGCACATGCCCCATCAACCCCTCCCCCACCCGGAGCGACCGGCGGGGCATGAGTCGCAACCAACAACGGACTGTCAGCCGCCGAGCCGGTGTCGGACCGCCCCTCTCCTCTGCCGCGCAGCCCCGCAGGGCCCACCGGCCCGCCGGACCCCGAACCGAGCGGCAGAACAACCGGCCCCCGGGGCAACCCCCTCCCACCCGGCCGCCCCTCCCGATAAGCCGCACTTGCGACTCCGGGACAGGTGTCAAGGGTGCAGCGAAGCGCAATCGGCGCAGCCGACGCGACGCAGGAGCGCCCTTTACACCTGTCCCGGAGACGCGACACTCACACCAGGAGGGGCGGCCCCACGTCCACGACCCCCGCCACCGGCCCACCCCTGTCTACCTCTTGGTACTGACCCGCAGCCGGCGACGCCAGGTCAGCAGCACCGTACCGACGGCGAGTCCGGCCACCACGACCACCGTGCCCGCCCCCGCGCACACGCACACGCATCCAGAGCGATCCGTCGGCATCAAATCCACGGCCGGAGCAGGGCTCTATCCCAGTGCGTCGAGAGCCGACCCGATCAGTCCCCTGGCAGGTCGGCCATAAACGGCAGATGCTTTCAGCAGGTCGAACGCCTTGGCATAAAGGGCGATCTCACGCGGCTGAGAGACGGAAAGCTCTGCCGAGTACGTCTCCACGAGTACCAGCTTGCTGTCGAACATCGAAAAGGAGTTTCCGGGCCAGATCCGCATCTCCGCCTGCTTCGGTACGATCCCCAGGCTCAATCGGGGCAGCGTCATTACGGCCAGGAGTCGGTCCAGTTGGCCTCTCATCACGTCCGGGCCGCCGACATTGGTGTAGAGAGCCTGCTCCGCAAGAACGACATGGAACATGCGGTCACCCCGGTACAGATACTGCTGGCGCTCCAGCCTCTTCGCGACGGCCGATTCGGTATCGTCGGGGATCTCGTAGTAGTCGATGACCTGCTTGAACGTTTCGGCCGCGTACTCGGCGGTCTGGAGCGTTCCCCAGATCACCGTGGGGTGCCAGATACGAAAGACCTTTGTCTTCGCGTATACCGGAAGCGCCCGTTCTTGCCTTGGGGCAGCGCCGTTCGACAGCTGACGTCGCCACTCCAGCCACAGTTCTTCTATATGCCGGACGGTGGCAATCAGATCTTCGATCTGGTCCGGGGCATTGGCCTTACGGCACCAGAGACGGATGTCCTCTTCGCTGGCGTTCTGTCTGCCGTTCTCGATCCGGGAGACTTTTGACTCCTGCCACTTCGTGGCAGCGGCGAATGCCCGGCCGCTCGCGAATCCGCCGTCTTTGCGGAGTGTGCGCAGCCGGGCTCCCAGCGCCTCGCGGAGTTCCTTCGCTTCGTTGCTCACTGACGCGTCAGAACCTGTACTCCACGTGCGGAATCGAGATGTCCCAGAGTTGATCGCGTACGCGGATGCACTCGGCCACGGTCTCGGGATCCTCCAGCAACTCGGACCCGAGTACCCGGCCCTCGTGGTCGAAGTGACCGACGGCCAACAGGCGGTCGTCGAAGAGCCACCAGTCGTTGCCGGTCACGGGGAAGCGCGTGTCTTCGGGCAGTTGGTGCCGGGGAACCCAGCGGATGTCCTCGCCGGCCTCAAGGTTCAGCCGGGTGAGCGAGTGCTCCCACCTGACGTACGGGGAGTGCGGCTCGGATACGACTCGGACCCGTCGCACCGACTTACCCGATCCGATGGCCCGCCTCATGCGCCCCATCCAGGGATCGAGCCAGCCGAAGTCGTCCGGCTCTCCTCGCTGCCACCGGGCATAAGGAGTGTCCTCCACCGGAGACCCGTAGTCGTCCCGTAGCTCCAGATGGAACGCGTCATGGGTGAAGCTGTCGAACAGTTCGTCGCGCTGGGCGCTGGTGATCAGATTCACCGTTCTCCTCAAGCAGGGCAATGACCGAGGACCGTGGGACCTCGACGCAGGTCTCGTAGTCGGGCATGCGCATGTGCCCCAGCGCCTCGGCGTCGCACATCCGCGGCCCCTGGACAAGGCACGTTCCCTCTTCGGTGACGAGCATGATCGGGGCCGCCAGTTTCCTGATCACGCCGGACGGCACCCCGTCCTTCACGAGATGTTCGAACAGCTCGATCGGCACCTCGACGACAGTGTGACCATCGGGCACGTCGAGTTGTGCGAGGAGATCACGCGCGTACACCCTCCAGCCCTGGATCACGTAACTGTCCTGGTCGCTGACGTACAGGGTGGGGCTGTCTCCAGGAGTGGAGTTCTTGCCGAGGAACCGTAGCTTCATTGCCACTCTCCCGTTCACCGACTTGCTCATCATTGTGCGGTGAACCGATCGTCGGGCAGGCATCTACCCCTGTCAACGCATGTGCCGCAAACTCACGCAATCTGCTTGCCGGTTGACCGAATCGTTCCCTACGGTCACGGCATGTCAGTTGTCGAGTACGAAGCGAAGTTCCTGAACGTCGATCCCCTCGCGATGGCGGCCCGGATCGCGGACGCGGGTGGCCGTCACATGGCGGACCGGCTCATGCGCCGGTACGTCTACGACACCCGGCCCCCCGCTCACGGACGGTGGATCCGGCTTCGGGACACCGGTGACGAAGTGACGCTGTGCGTCAAGGAGATCACCTCCGACACCGTCGACGGGACCCGTGAGACCGAGACGACGGTGGGTGACTTCGGCACCGCGCACGCGCTGTTGGGCCGGATGGGCATCTCGCCCAAGTCCTACCAGGAGAACCGGCGGAGCTCCTGGCTCCTGGGCGGCGTACGGCTGGAGATCGATTCCTGGCCGCTCATTCCGCCGTACCTGGAGATCGAGGCCGACAGCGCGGCGGAGGTCTGGGCGTCCGCGAAGCGGCTGGACGTTCCGCTGGACGATCTGACCAGCGAGAACACCACCAAAGTGTTCGCCCGCTACGGCATCGATCTGGAGTCGATCGCCGACCTGCGGTTCTGAGCGGTATCCCGTCCTGGTCCGATCAGGAGGTGACACGATGACGTACGACGCACACCGGATTCCTGTGACGGTGGTGCCCGATCGCACCCTCCGCGTCAAGGTCATTGACGCGTGCGGGCTGGCCTGTACCTTCTGCCACAACGAGGGCACCCCCGTGGCGGCGGACAACCTTGGGCGCACGGCCGCGGAATTCACCGGCGGCCCCGGCCGCACCGGCCGGGTCTCCCTCTACTTGCGCACCAACCGCGCCGCCTTCCTGCCCCGGCGAATCGAGGCGGACGCCGATTTCGCCCTCGCCCTGGCAGCCGTACGCGGGAGTCTGCCCACCGATGAAGTCCACTTCACCGGAGGTGAGCCCACTCTGCACCCCGGTCTCCCCGCTCTGATCGACATCGCTCACCGTCTCGGCCTCACCGTCGGGGTCACGTCCAACGGGGAGAACGGAGCGGCGATTCTGCCGGAGTGCGCGGCGGCGGGACTGGACCGGATCAATCTGAGCGTCTTCGGCACGACTCCGGAAGAGCTGGCCGCGGTCCAAGCTCCCCGCCTCGCCTCACCCGATCGGGCGGCACGGAAGCTCGCCGCGCTCGGCGCCACCATCGAAGCCGCTTCGCGGCACGGGGTGAGAGTCGCCGCGAACATCGTGGTCCCCGATGTCGCCCATGTGGAGCGCGTGCTGCGCGTCATCGAGGAGCACGGACAGCGGGTCGTCGTGCGCATGCTGGTCTCGCTGGCGGACAACGGTGCGTCGCTGGCCGCCATGCGGCAGATCGTGGAGCACCTCGGCGCCGTCCCCGAACAGCGCGTCCTCACCGCGGGCACCTCCGACCAGCGCACCCGCTACCGTCTGCCCGACGGCCGCCCGCTGTACGCGAAGAGCATCCGTCCGGTGCGGCTGCCGGCCACCTGCGCCGGTTGCCGCTTCAACAACGACCAGGACTGCCAGGAGGGGTTCTACGGTGTGCGGCTCTACCGGGCCCAGGACGGCCCCTTCATGGTCGGTGTCTGCATTCAGCGCATGGACCTCTGCGTATCTCTCGGAGAGTTCGTGATGAGCCGGCTGTGCCGGGAGGTCGCGGACTTCCGTGATGACGAGGCGGCCCGCCTCACTGCCCTCCACGCCGCTCCCGCCGATGCGTCGCCGTAAGCCGACCGGTCTAAGCTGCCGCGCATGGGGCACCCCGCGCGTACGCGCGTCTTCGCTGCCGTCGCCGCTCTGCTGACCGTCGCCGCCGGGCTCGGGGTCAGGGCCGTTGGGGGCGGGGATGTCGCCAAGTTCGGTGGGGACGCGCTCTATACCGTGCTGGTGTACACGCTCGTCGTGCTCGCGCGCCCCCGGGTGCGGCCCGTTGTCGCCGCATCGGGGGCGCTCGCGTTCAGTTGGGCCGTCGAGCTGTTCCAGCTGACGGGGGTGCCGGCCGAGCTGGCCGGGCGCGGTGTGGTCGCCCGGCTGGTGCTCGGGTCGACGTTCAACGCGCCTGACCTGCTGTGGTACGCCGTAGGCGCGGGGCTGTGCTGGGCAGTACATACGTCGCTGCGGAGCGGGCGGGCGTCGCCGCCGGGCGCTGCGTCGGGCGCTCCGCCGCGCGCAGCTGGCGGTCGATCGCACGGTCCTTGAGGTGCCAGTACAGCGGCCCGGCGGCAAGTACCGCGAACAGGGCGAGGAGGGATAGAACGGTCGGAAAGGTGTTGGTGTCCATGGCTCTACTGTCGCGTTTCCGCGCCACGGAAAGCAGTGGCAGGACTGTCATCGACCCTCGAATTACTGCCACACTGACTCCATGCTGAGGAATGTGGCCGCAGTAGTGCTCGACCAAGTCCATCCATTCGAACTGGGCGTCGTCTGCGAGGTGTTCGCGCATGACCGGACCGAAGAGGGCGTGCCCCTGATCGATTTCGCCGTGGTCTCCGCCGAGGCGCCGGTGGTCCGCACCCACGCCGGGTTCACCATCGGCACGACGTACGGCCTCGACCGGCTGGAGGAGGCCGATCTGATCGCGGTGCCTTCGGGTGACGCGTACACGACCCGCGAGTTTCCCCCCGAGCTGCTGGCGGCGCTGCGCCGTGCCGTGGACCGTGGCGCGCGGGTGCTCAGCGTCTGTTCCGGGGTGTTCGCGCTCGGGGCCGCCGGGCTGCTGGACGGGCGGCGGTGCGCCGGGCACTGGCGGCACGCGGCCGAGCTGGCGCGCGCCTTTCCGCTGGCCGTCGTCGAGCCGGACATGCTCTACGTGGACGAGGATCCGGTGATCACCTCGGCGGGCACGGCGGCGGGGATCGACGCCTGCCTCCATCTCGTACGGAAGGAGTACGGCACCGAGGTCGCCAACGCGATCGCCCGCCGTATGGTCGTACCGCCCCACCGGGACGGCGGTCAGGCGCAGTTCATCCGGCACCCACTGCCCCGCAGCCGCTGCGACACGGTCGGGGACGTGCTCGGCTGGATGGAGCGGCACCTCGACCGCGAGATGACCGTCGACGAGCTGGCCGCACGGGCGCACATGTCGCCGCGTACGTTCGCCCGCCGCTTCCAGCAGGAGACCGGCACCACGCCGTACCGCTGGCTGCTGCGTCAACGGGTGCTGCTGGCGCAGGAGTTGCTGGAGGCGACGGACGAGACGGTCGACAGCGTCGCGAGCCGGGCCGGCTTCGGTACGGCGGCCGGGCTGCGCCACCACTTCCTGCGGACGCTCGGGACGACCCCGCACACCTACCGCCGTACGTTCCGGGGCCCGGCCCTCGCGGGGGTGCGGGAGGTGGACCCCTCGCACGTGGCGTGAGAGTGACGCGCCGTAGTGCCCGCCGGGTCCGCGTTCAAGCCGTTCGTCCTCGCCTCCGCGCCGCCGGACGAGCCCCGGCCGCTGCCCATGAGCGGGGTGGGCGGGGAGGACTCCGGGCGGGGCATCGTCTTCCCGCCCCGGATCCGGTTCGACTACCGGGCCACCGTGGCACCGTACGTGCCCACCACCCCGGGGTGGGACGAGCGGGGCCCGATCGGGAACGGGGTGCTCGTGCCGCCGGCCGCCGCCGCGCCCGTGCCGGTGGCCTGATTCCGTTTCCCCCGGGGCCTGTTCACGGGAGCATTGAACGCATACGCCCGCTATTACGTACCGCTCTCATGACTGAGGAGAGAGGTCCGCGCAGATGAATCCGCCCCACACGCGCAGCGCCACGCAGTCCGACGCGGACTGGCCCCACCCGGGCCGTCCGGACGGCATGGGCTTCGGGGGCGGGAGAGACGGCGGCGACGGACGGCGGCTCATCGACTTCCCCCGGGCCGGGCGGCAGGGATGGCGGCGCTGGGTGCCTTCCTGGCGGCTCTTCTCGGGGACCGTCCTGCTGTCGTTCGGCGGGCTGCTGGGCCTGGGCGCGCTCATCTACGTCAATATCGAGATCCCCGCCGAGCACGATGTCGCCCGCCGCCAGGCCACCGTCTACTACTGGGCCGACGGCAAGCGCATGGTCAGCGTCGGCGATGTGAACCGGCAGGAGGTCGCACTGGACCAGGTGCCCGTCGCCGTCCAGCGCGCCGTCGTGGCCACCGAGAACGCGGGCTTCTACTCGGACTCGGGCGTCTCGTACAAGGGCATCGCGCGCGCCGGGCTCAACATGCTCAAGGGCGAGGAGACCCAGGGCGGTTCGACCATCACGCAGCAGTTCGTGAAGAACGCCTATCTCAGCCAGGACCAGACGATCAGCAGGAAGGCCCGCGAGTTCTTCCTGTCGCTGAAGATCACCAACCAGCGCACCAAGCCGCAGATCCTGGAGGGGTACCTCAACACCAGCTGGTTCGGGCGGGATTCGTACGGTATCCAGGCCGCCGCGCAGGCGTACTACGGCATTTCGGCCAAGGATCTGAACGCCAGTCAGGCCGCGCTGCTCACCGGCCTGTTGAAGGGCGCCGACTCGCTCGACCCGTCCCTCAGCCCCGCCCACCACGAACGGGCCGAGCGCCGCTGGAAGTACATCCTGGACCGGCAGGTCGAGACGGGCGCCATGACCGCCGCCGAGCGCGCCACGTACACGGTGTTCCCCGAGCCCAAGCTGCCCGTCAAGCCCAACAGCCAGGCGGGCCAGATCGGTTACCTGGTCGACATCGCCAACAAGTACCTCAAGAACCGCTCCAGCCTCACGGACCAGGACCTCGCCGACGGCGGGCTGCGCATCTACACGACGTTCGAGAAGGACAAGGTGCTCGCGCTGGCCGGCGCGGTGGACCGGGTACGGCGCGAGAACCTGGCGCCCGAGACGCGCGAGAGCGACCGGAACGTGCAGGTGGGCGCCGCGTCGGTACGGGTGGAGGACGGCGCGGTGGTCGCGGTGTACGGCGGCGAGGACGCCGTCACGCACTTCACCAACAACGCCGACACCTCGGGGGTCCCCGCGGGCTCGGCGTTCAAGCCGTTCGTGTACGCCGCCGCGCTGGAGTTCGGCGGTCCCGGCTTCGTACCGGCGGACAGTTCGGGGGTGCCGTCCGAGCCGGGGCTCGGCGAGTCGCTGGTGCGGTCGCAGAACGAGGCGTTCATCGCGGCGGGCGAGAACGTCGGCCTCGACCGGGTCAAGAACATGGCGGTCGCGACCGGGCTGCGCGAGGACAGCATGGCCCAGCTGGACCCGTCGTTCCCCGTCGGCACCTCCACGCCCAGCGCCGTCCGGCTGGCGAGCGCGTACACGGCGTTCTCCGGCGACGGTACGGGGCACGAGCCGTACTCGGTGACGCGGGTGGAGCGCAACGGCACCGTGCTCAGCGGCTTCAGCCCGCCCCAGGCGCGGCGCGCGATGGACCCGGCGGTGGCGCAGGAGGTCGGTGTGGCGCTCCAGGAGCTCGGCGTGAGCACGCTCGGGCCCGCCACGCTCGGGCCGACGCGGGACCAGTGGTTCGGCGCCCCGGTCTGGGCGGGCGCGACCGGGGCGGACGACGGGATGAACTCGGCGTGGTTCATCGGCGCCACCAAGGTGCTGAGCACCTCGGTCACGATGTTCCGTACGTCGCCGGACACGTCGCAGCTGCTGGGGATGGACGGCGTGGGCGGCGCGGAGTCCGCGCGGGGCACGATATTCCCGCCGCAGATCTGGAGCGACTACCAGCTTGAGGTGGCGCCGGACTCCTTCGTGACGGTCCCGCTCACCCCGACGCTCCCGGTCACCCCCACGGAGCCCGAGGCCGAGGTCCCGGCGGACGACAACGCGGCGGGCGACGACCCGGCGGGCGACATCCAGGTGGAGGAGACCCCGGCCGGCGAGGACCCCGCCGGCAACGACACCTCGACCGAGGACCCGGCCGGCGACGATCCTGTCGACGACGGCCAGTTCGGGCCCGACCGCTTCGGACCCGACTTCGGCACACAGACGCTGGGCTCCCGGCCGCTGGGCTCCCGGCCGCTGCGCTCTCAGGCGTTGGGCACGACCTCGTAGCGCGGCGTGTTCTCCTCCATCTGCCGCAGCGCGTCCTTGCGGTCCCGCTTCGAGAGCCGGTCGATGTACAGGTAGCCGTACAGGTGGTCCGTCTCGTGCTGGAGGCAGCGCGCGAAGTAGCCGGTGCCCTTGACCCTGATGGGGTTCCCCCGAGCGTCCTGGCCGCGCACCACCGCGTAGTCGGGGCGCGCGAGCGCCGCGTACGCCGTCGGTACGGAGAGGCAGCCCTCGTTGGAGTCGTCGAGCACGCGCTCGGCCGGGGGCAGCTCCTCCAGCACCGGGTTGCAGACGACGCCGACGTGACGCACCCCGTCGTCGTCCGGGCAGTCGTAGATGAAGACCTTGCGGTCAACGCCGATCTGGTTGGCGGCCAGGCCCACGCCCTCGGCCGTGTGCTGGCTGGCGAACATGTCGTCGATCAGCGCGGCCAGTTCGTCCCCGAACTCCGTGACGTCCTGGCACTCCTTGTGGAGCACCGGGTTCCCGACGACCGTGATGGGGCGGGAAGTGCCGCGCTCGCGGTACGCCAGCTCGCGCGCCTCGGCGTCCTCCGTGTCCACGACGAACCCGTCACCCGGCTCCGCCACCGAGGTGCCACTGTCGATCCGCTGGTCCGTCTCCTGCTGCGCCATGTCCGCAGTACGCCTTCCTCGGTACCCGATGTGCTGCCTGCACGATCCGTACGATGTGCCCGTACAGCCTAAGGGCAGCTCTCGGGGGCGCACCGCACGTTCCGGTCAACCGGCCCGTCCGCCCGGACTCCCCGGAGGGGTTCAGAACCCCCTGAAGCGGTAAGACGGCAGCGCGGGCGTCAGCAGACCCCTTCAGCAGCGCCTTCAGCAGGCCCCTTCAGCAGACCTCTTCCAGATCGCGCCACTCCCGGGTGTCCGGGCTGTCCGCGACCCAACCGTCCAGCAGCCCGCGCACCAGCCCCGGCGGCGCCGCGATCCCGCACTCGCGCTCCGGCGCCCACTGCTCCCCTGCCGTCCGGTGCCCGAGCGGCCCCGGGTGGCCCGGTTCGCTGTGGTCGTGCGGGTCGAGGTGCTCGCCGTCGCCCTCGGCGGTGGGCATCCGGCTCTCCGAGCAGGCCCGGCAGAGCAGCCGTACGGACGAGGACCAGTCCTCGGCGGCGAAGCCCGCGTCGGCGGCCAGCCGCTCCAGGGCGTCCCGGTCCGCCTCGGTCGCCGCTTCCAGCAGCACGACCCAGGTGGGTACGGGCGAGGGCGCCCACAGCTCGATCTCGTCGAAGACGGGGTACGCGCGCGTGGTGCCGGCCGGTCCTGTGGCCGTCGTGCGCTCGCCGTTCGGTACGCCGTCGTGCAGGACGACCTCGCCCCAGCGCCGCCCTGAGGACGGCAGCGGGATGGACAGGACCTCGATCCTGGCCGGGTCGAGCCGGCGGCCCCACACCACCTCGGCCTCGCCCTCGGGCGAGAGCCGCACGGCCGCGCTGCCCAGCTCCATACCGTCGGGCTCGCCGTTGGCCTCGCCGGTGTGCGCGGTCTGTACGGCGCCGACCGGATTGCCCGGTACGCGCAGCCCGTACGCCTGCCAGGCACGGCGGGCCAGCGGCCAGTCCTGGAGCGCGGTGGCGGCGATCCCGACGTTCCACCAGTCGGGAGCGCCGGTGTCCTTGTCGAGCAGCGCGACGGCGCGCAGCCCGGCGGCGCGCGCCTGCTCCCAGTCGTGCCGGAACTTGTGCAGCAGCGCCAGATTGAACCAGGACTCGGCCAGCCACGGTTCCAGGTCCGCCGCGCGCGTCAGCAGCGCCCCCGCGTCCTCGTACCGGCCGTCACCGATCAGCGTGAACGCGCGGTCGGTGGCCTGCCGCCACGAGGCGGAGGGCCGATGCCGTACCTTCCCGAAGATCCTCACGATTCCCGCCTGCCGGTCGCTCGGGTCAGTGCCCCTGTACACCCTCTTCTTCGCATCCAACCATGCCCGGTCGGACGCCCGCTCATTACCCATCGGTTATCCCGTCCGGCCCGCTGCCCGGCTGCCCCGGGACAGGACGCGCGCGAGGGATTCGACCACCTCGGGCTGGTAGTCGTACGCCGTCCCGAGGCGCAGCCGTTCCAGTGCGCTGAGCGGTCCACTCGCACTGGCACATTCCCCGGCCAGGTCGTCGTACGCGTTGACGGCGCGGACGATCCTGGCGGACATCGGCTGTTCCCGGTACGGGTCGGCCTGCCGCTCCACGACGGTGGCGACGGCGGCCGGCACTCCGGTCTGCCGGACGACGGCGCCGCCGAGCAGGGCGATGCGCCGCTGTTCGGCCATGGGCAGCAGCGCGGTGGCGCCCTCGGGGACCGGGTCGACGAGGGACAGCTGGCCGATGTCGTGCATGAGGGCGGCGTACTCCAGAACGGTCAGTTCGGGTCCGGAGAGCCCCAGCTCACGCCCTACGGCGCAGCTCAGCTCCGCGACCCTGCGGGCGTGCCCGGGGCGGGTGTATCCGGCGATCTCGGTGGCGCGGGCGAGCGAGGCGATGGTCTGCCGGTAGGTCGTGCGCACGGCGGCGTACCGGCGGTAGGAGAGCTGGGTGAGCAGCAGGGGTACGCAGAAGACGGGCAGCGCCCAGAGTCCGGCGACGGCGACGCCGAGCGCGATGACGGCGCCGGTCGCGCAGACGGCGGAGCCGATGTGCGGCAGCGCGCGCAGTTCGTCGCGGAGCAGCGGCCCGAAGGGGTGGCGGGTGCGGGCGCGCACCAGCAGCGCGGCCAGGACGGCGTCGCAGAGCGCGGTGAGCGCCAGCAGGAGGACGAGCAGCAGTGCGTAGCCGGGGCCCGCGCCGAGCTGGTGGCGCAGCTCGCCCGCGTTGTAGAGGGGCTGGAAGCAGACGGCGGCGAAGCCGACGGTGAGGACGCGGCGGACCGGGTGGTCCAGGGCGAAGAGCCCCTCGCCCCTGGTCACCCGGGGGACGGCCCCGGCGAGTCCGGCGGCGAGGACGACCGCGACGGTCTGGAGGACGCCGTGGTGTGTGGCCTGCCCGGCGTTCTCGCCGAGGAGCGCGTACGCGAGCGCCCCGGCGGCGGCGAGCGGCGCGGGCTCCCGCTGGCCGGAGGGCGCGCCCCAGCGGGTCAGCTCCCCGACGGCGACGAGCACGCCGAAGGCGAGGGCGATCCGGGGTTCGGCGAGCCCGTCGCGGAGGACGGAGCCGAGCGCGGCGGCCGTCAGCGCGGCGGCCCCTCCGTACACGGCGAGGACGGTGCCGGGGAGGCGGTGGCGGTGGTCGTGGTCGCGGCCGGGGGTGGCGCCGACCGTGGTCGGGGCCGTCATCCCGTACCGCCGCCGCCGCCTGGCGGGGAGGGAAGGGCCGAAGGGAGGGCAGAAGGGACGTTTCCGCGCGCGGCGGAGGCGGGCTCGGGCACGGCCCCCGGAGGCGCGGCGGGAGCGGGCCTCCCGGAGGCCGGCGGCCCGGCGGGCGAGGGAACGCCCCCGGCGGCCCCGGCGGCTCCAGCGGACCCAGCCGCCCCGCCCGTCCCCTCCTCGTCCGCCGTGACCGCCGTCCGCCAGCCGTGCCGGTCCAGCGCCCGCACCAGCGCCCGCACCATCTCCGGGTCGAACTGTGTCCCCGCGCACCGCTCAAGCTCCGCCACCGCGGCGGGTACGGGCCGGCCGCGCCGGTACGAGCGGGTCGAGGTCATCGCGTCGAAGGCGTCGGCGACGGCCACCACCCGCGCGAACTCGGGGATGCGGTCCCCGGCGAGCCCGTAGGGGTAGCCGCTGCCGTCCAGCCGTTCGTGGTGGTGGAGGATCGCCGACCGCGCCTCCCCCAGGAAGCCGATGCCGCGCACCATCTCGTGCCCGTACTCCGGGTGCAGCTCGATCACCCGCCGCTCGTCGGGCGTCAGCGGTCCGTCCTTGCGCAGCACGCGCGTGGGGACGCCGAGTTTGCCGACGTCGTGCAGGATCCCGGCGAAGCGGAGCGTCTCGATCCGTTCCCGTTCCATGCCCATTTCCTCGGCGATCAGCACGGAGGCGTGGCCGACCCGCTCGCTGTGGCCCCGGGTGTAGGTGTCCTTGATGTCCACGGCCTGCACGAGCGCCCTGATGGTGGCCTGGTGGGCGGCGCGCTCGCGGTGGTACTGGGCGAAGACCCAGCAGGAGATGTACATGGGCAGCAGGACGAAGAGCGAGGGGAGCGGGCCGTACGGGGAGCGCCACAGGACGGCCATCATCAGCCCGGCCAGCCCGTGCGCGCCGTGCGGGGCGAGCGAGCGCGCCAGCAGCCCGCGCCAGGCGGTACGCACCGGCAGCCGCTCCGCGGTGGCGAGGATGCCGCCGTCGAGGGCGCAGAGCACCAGGCAGAAGGTGAGCGCGGCGGCGCCGGCGGGCAGCAGGACGTACGGGAAGTCCGGCGCCGTGAGGCCGTATCCCCCGCCGCCGAGCGCCACGGGGCCGCCGAAGAGCACCTGTGCCCGCGACGCCGCCCAGGTGGCGACGGCGAGCTGCGCCGCGCGCCAGATCCGCCGGGGTGTGCGCGGGGCGCGCTCGACCCGGCCGCAGAGCGCGCCGGGCACGGCCACCAGTGCGGCGGCGGCGGGCGGCAGCAGCAACGCGGCGGCGAGCAGGACGGGGAAGAACGACCCGGGGGTGACGGGCACGGATCCGTTGAGCGGCCCGCGCAGCAGCCGGCCGGTGGCGGGCATCTCGCAGAACGCGTACACCGCCGTCAGCAGCGCGACCGCCCCCCAGGGGGTGTCGGCGCGCAGCGCGGGGTGGATACAGGCGGCGGCGCAGAGCACGACGCACAGGATGTACGCGCCCGCCGCACCCGGTATGGCCCTCACGCGTCCTCGCCCCTCCCCGTCTGCATCGCCCGCCCCGAACAGAGGGTCAGGCTAGCGAGTTGGGGGGCGACGATCGGAAGAATGCCGTTGATTAGCACCTTCGAGTGACAAGGGTGGTAAGGGGGACAAGAGCGGGGGTACGGGCGAGGGCGCACCGTATACCGCGTGGTACGCCCTCATCGCCATGGGCCAGGGGCCATCTCTCCCCGTGCCGTACGCCCTGCTACGCCCTACTCCTTGGCGACGCCGGGGAAGTCCGCGCCCGCCGGGGACACTTCGTGTGTCGTCAGGCCGCGCGCCGCCGGCCCTCGTGCCGGTTCGTCCGGGGTCACCGCGACGTCGTGCTCGGGCACCGCGAGGCCCGATCTGATCAGGTCGATCCGGCCCATGACCTTGGCGCGCAGGTCGGACGGTACGTCGTCCTGGCCGCAGCACCGTTTCACCAGCTTCTTCACGGCCTGTTCGAGCCCGTACTTCTCCAGGCAGGGCGAGCACTCCTCGAAGTGCACCTCGAACTTGGTGCAGGCGCTGTCCGGCATCTCGTGGTCGAGGAACTCGTAGAGATGGTCGAGGACCTCGGCGCAATCCGTCTCATGCGGCTCTCCGCAGCTCATGAGTCCGAACCTTTCCGATCGTCCGACGACTCCCCGGCACCCGCCGGGACGAGCCCGCGGTCACGGGCGTAGTCCTCCAGCATGCCGCGCAACTGGCGGCGGCCACGGTGGAGTCGAGACATCACCGTACCGATGGGGGTTCCCATGATGTCCGCGATCTCCTTGTACGCAAAGCCCTCGACGTCGGCGAGATACACCGCGATTCGGAACTCCTCCGGGATCGCCTGGAGGGCGGACTTCACATCGGAGTCCGGGAGGTGGTCGAGCGCCTGGGACTCGGCGGAGCGCAGACCGGTCGACATGTGCGACTCGGCGCGCGCCAGCTGCCAGTCCTCGATCTCCTCGGCGGCGCTGCGCTGGGGTTCGCGCTGCTTCTTGCGGTACGAGTTGATGAAGGTGTTGGTGAGGATGCGGTACATCCACGCCTTGA
Organism: Streptomyces sp. NPDC093109; assembly: GCF_040701725.1. Lineage (NCBI taxonomy): Bacteria > Bacillati > Actinomycetota > Actinomycetes > Kitasatosporales > Streptomycetaceae > Streptomyces > Streptomyces sp. NPDC093109. The sequence continues at coordinate 15,815 of NZ_JBFBEZ010000023.1, read as the reverse complement.
GGTTGGTCCCCTCGCGGAACTGGTGGAAGGACGCGTACGCCTTGGCGTAGGTCTCCTGCACCAGGTCCTCGGCGTCGGCCGGATTGCGCGTCATCCGCAGCGCGGCGGAGTACATCTGGTCGAGATAGCCCAGGGCATCCCGCTCGAACCGGGCATTGCGCTCGGCGGTGGTCTCCTCGGCCCGTCCGTCATCGGTCGTCCCGTCGGTCCCTGTGACCTGACCCACCTCCTCCAACACCGCGGCGGGGCCGAATGCGGACCCACTCGAATCGGAGAATAGTCGACCTTGTCGCGACGGGGCCTGTCGGCCCGTGCCGCCCGCCACCCCCTGCGAGGTGGTTTTGGCCGCGGAAAGCACCGTCCACTCCAGGTCAGTGGCGTCTGAGCGGCGCGGGCAGATGGTCGAACCCATACGACGGACTCCCTCTCGAAGCGTGATTGGCCGGTGCCCTTGAGACCAACGACACGCCCTTGACAACAGAGACACCTCGCTCCGCATTCCCGCTCAGGCGTCCCGGAGGGCCGCCAGCCACTCCGCGACCGACCGGGTGAGCCCCTCCAGCGCGGCGTCCTGAGTGACCGGCGCGCGTTTGGGTACGGCGAAGGCGTGATCGCCGTACGGCACCTCGACGATCTCCCTGGCGGCCTCCCCGGAGCCCCCGTCCCGGGACGCGGCCGTGAACTCGTCGGGGAACTCGGCGGGCTTCCCGAAGGGGTCGTTCCCGCCCTGGACGACCAGCGTGGGCAGCCCGGTCCCCAGCAGCTCGGCCGCCCGGGACTTCTCGGGCCTCCCCGGCGGGTGCAGCGGGAAGCTGAGGGCGAGTACGGCGCGGGCGCCCAGCTCACGGGCCGTACGGCAGGCCACGCGCGCGCCCGCGCTGCGCCCGCCCGCGACGACCGGCGGCCCGGCCGCGGCCAGCGCGGGCCAGAGCGCCCGCCAGCCGGTGTCGAGGGTCTTCGGCGCGGGCGCCACCTTCCTGCCCGCCACCCGCCAGGGCTGCTCCACCAGGGCGACGGTGACGCCGTGCGCGGGCAGCGCGGCGGCCAGCGCGCGGAGGTCGCGCGCCTCGATCCCGCCGCCGGCGCCGTGGCCGAGGGCGAGGACGAGACGGGGGCGGGGGCCGACTGCGGGGTGCCAGGTGATCCTGGCGTCCCCGGCGGGGGTGTCGACGGTCTGGGTGTCTGTGGTGGTCACCGGGCCATGGTGCCCGCCGCGAGCCCCCGCTCAGAACAGCGTGGACTCCTCGGGCGCGGCCAGCTCCGTCAGCAGCTCGGGACCGTTGTTGCGGACGTTGCTGACGGCCGTGGCCACCGGGTACGCCCGCATCAGCCCGGCCGGCGGGGGTACGAGCAGATGCCGCAGCTCCTCGGGGTCGGCGCGGGCCGGGTCGAGCCAGGCGTCCCAGCGGTCCGGGGTCAGCATCAGCGGCATCCGGGGGTGGATGTCGGCGAGCGCGCGGGGCCCGTCGGCCGGCGCCACCCCGAGCGGGGTGGTCTCCGCCTCGGTGGTGAGGACCGTGCAGGTCGCCCACCAGGCGCCCGGATGGTCGGGCGGCAGCGCCGGGTCGCGCCAGAACTCGTACAGCCCGGCCAGCGCCATCACGGAGCCGTCGGCGGGGGTGACGAAGTACGGCTGCTTGCGCGAGCGCTTCTTGCGCCCCTGCTCCTCCAGCTGCCGTTCGTCGGAGCCGGTGACCCACTCGTAGTACCCGTCGGCCGGCAGGATGCAGCGGCGCGCGGTGAACGCCCGCCGGAACGAGGGCTTCTCGTGCACGGTCTCCGACCGCGCGTTGATCATGCGGGCCGCGCCCTCGGGGCTCTTCGCCCAGGACGGCACCAGCCCCCACTTGAGCCGTCGCAGCTGCCGGACCGGCCGGGGATCGGGCGCCTCTTTGAGAGGGCGCTCCAGAACGGCGTAGACCTCCTTGGTGGGCGCCACGTTCCAGTCCGGGGCGAGGGTCTCCTCGGGCTCCCACTTCTCCACGCCGAAGAGCCCCTGAAGGTCCTCGGGCCGCCGGCTCGCCGCGTACCGTCCGCACATTCCCGTTCCGCCCCCTGTGGATCAGCTGTGCGTTCCGGGACCCGGGGAACGGCCGGGGGCCGTTGAGCGTCTTTTCCACTCACCGCACTTGAGTGCCAGACTGCCACGACGCGAACCCAGTTGAGGAGCCCACCGAGCCATGGCCAGCATCGACCCCGCCTCGATCGGCGATCTCTGGGATCGCGTCTTCGGGAGCCAGCCCGCACCGGACCAGTGGCTGGTGATCGTGACGGCGGTCGTCGCGCTCGCCGCCGTCGTACCGCGCCCGGTGTGGCGGCTCTCGCGCAACGCCATCACCATCGCGCACGAGGGCGGCCACGGGCTGATAGCCCTGGTGACCGGGCGCCGGCTGGAGGGCATACAACTGCACTCGGACACCTCGGGGCTGACCGTGAGCCGGGGGAAACCGACCGGCATCGGCATGATCCTGACGGCGGTGGCCGGCTACACCGCGCCGCCGCTGCTCGGGCTCGGCGGCGCGTGGCTGCTCGCCGCACACCACATCACGCTGCTGCTCTGGCTGACGACGGCGCTGCTGGTCGCGATGCTGGTGATGATCCGCAACGCGTACGGCGTGCTGACCGTGGTCGTCACGGGGGCGGCGTTCCTGCTCGTATCGTGGCTGACCGGACCCGAGGTCCAGGCGGCGTTCGCGTACTCCGCCGTGTGGTTCCTGCTGCTGGGCGGTGTACGTCCGGCGTTCGAGCTCCAGTCCAAGCGCCGGCGCGAGGGGGCCGGGGACTCGGACGCGGACCAGCTGGGCCGGCTGACGCACACGCCGCCGCTCGCGTGGCTGCTCTTCTTCCACGCGGTCTCGCTCTGCTCGCTCATCGGCGGCGGACGCTGGCTGCTGGAAGCCTGAGAGCCTTCTGCCCCGGCGGAAACTGCTCTATCACCCTCCGATTACGCCCCGGTTTCAGCGTATTTGATCAGGATCAGGGCCCGTCAAGAGCCACTAAAGTGTTGGCCATGACCGAAAGCTCCGTGCAGCCCGCCCTCTGGCCCGCCCCCTACGCGAGCGGGGCCGTCGAAGCGACGGTCACCGTGCCCGGATCCAAATCGGTCACCAACCGGGGGCTGGTGCTCGCCGCGCTGGCCGCCGAGCCCGGCTGGCTCCGCCGCCCGCTGCGCTCGCGCGACTCCCTGCTGATGGCCGAGGCGCTGCGCGCGCTGGGCGTCCGCATCGAGGAGACCGTCTCGTCCAGCTCCAGCGCGAGCTCCGCCGCCACCGCCGACGGTACGACGACCGGCGAGGCGTGGCGGGTGATCCCCTCGGGGCTGCACGGCCCGGTCACGGTGGACGTCGGCAACGCCGGTACGGTGATGCGCTTCCTGCCGCCCGTCGCGACGCTCGCCGACGGCCCGGTCCGCTTCGACGGCGACCCCCGCTCGTACGAGCGTCCGCTGCACAGCGTCATCGACGCGCTGCGCGTCCTGGGCGCCCGGATCGACGACGACAACCGGGGCTCCCTGCCGCTGACGGTGCACGGCGGCGGTGCGCTGGAGGGCGGCCCGGTGGAGATCGACGCCTCCGCGTCCTCCCAGTTCGTCTCGGCGCTGCTGCTCTCGGGCGCGCGCTTCAACCAGGGCGTGGAGGTACGGCACGTGGGCGCCACGCTGCCGTCCCTGCCGCACATCAGGATGACCGTCGACATGCTGCGCGCGGCCGGCGCGCAGGTGGACGAGCCCGAGACCGGCGGGGAGCCCAATGTCTGGCGGGTCTCCAGCGGCGCGCTGCTCGGCCGCGATCTGACCGTCGAGCCCGACCTCTCCAACGCCCAGCCGTTCCTGGCCGCCGCGCTGGTCACCGGGGGCCGGGTGACCGTGCCTGACTGGCCGGTGCGGACCACCCAGCCGGGTGACGCGCTGCGGGAGATCTTCACCGCCATGGGTGGCAGCTGCGAGTTCACCGAGACCGCCGAGGGCACCAGCCTCACCTTCACCGGCACCGGCCGGATCCACGGCGTCGATCTCGATCTGAGCGAGGTCGGGGAGCTGACGCCCGGCATCGCGGCCGTGGCCGCGCTCGCCGACTCGCCCTCCACCCTGCGGGGCGTCGCCCATCTGCGGCTGCACGAGACCGACCGGCTCGCCGCGCTCACCAAGGAGATCAACGAGCTGGGCGGCGATGTCACCGAGACCGCCGACGGGCTCCACATCCGCCCGCGCCCGCTGCACGGCGGCGTGTTCCACACGTACGAGGACCACCGGATGGCCACGGCGGGCTCGATCATCGGCCTGGTGGTGAACGGGGTGGAGATCGAGAACGTCGGTACGACCGCGAAGACCCTGCCCGACTTCCCCCGGATGTGGACCGACATGCTCGCGGGAGCGGGAGCCTGACGCGATGCGCCGCTACGGCAAGAACCCGGACGAGGACGACATCCGCACCCGCCCCAACCCCAAGGGCAACCGGCCGCGCACGAACATCAGGCCCAAGCACGAGGACGCGTCGGAGGGCATGGTCCTGACCGTCGACCGGGGCCGGCTGACGTGTCTCGTCGAGGACCGGCCCGTCCTCGCGATGAAGGCGCGCGAGCTGGGCCGCAAGGCCGCCGTGGTGGGCGACAGGGTCTTCCTCGTCGGGGATCTGTCGGGCAAGAAGGACACGCTGGCGCGGATCGTACGGATCGAGAAGCGAACCTCTGTACTGAGGCGCACGGCGGACGACGACGACCCCTACGAGCGCGTGGTCGTCGCCAACGCCGACCAGCTGGCGATCGTCACCGCCCTCGCCGACCCGGAGCCGCGGCCCCGGCTGATCGACCGCTGTCTGGTCGCGGCGTACGACGCGGGTCTCGAACCGCTGCTGGTGCTGACGAAGTCGGACCTGGCGGCGCCGGAGCAGCTGCTGGAGACGTATCTGACGCTCGGTATCCGGTATGTCGTCACCCGCCGCGACGAACTGGCCGACGGGTACGCGGCGGACCGGGTGCGCGAGTATCTGGCGGGCCGCACGACCGCGTTCGTCGGTCACTCCGGCGTCGGCAAGACGACGCTGGTCAACGCGCTGGTGCCGGACGACAGGCACCGCACCACCGGGCTGGTCAACGCGGTCACGGGCCGCGGCAGGCACACCACCACCTCGGCGCTCGCGCTGCCGCTGGCCGGGGCCGAGGGCTGGGTGATCGACACGCCGGGCATCCGCTCCTTCGGGCTGCACCACGTCGACCCGTCCCGGGTCATCCTCGCCTTCCCCGAGCTGGTGCCCGGCACGGAGGGCTGCCCGCGCGCGTGCAGCCACGACGAGCCGGACTGCGCGCTGGACGCGTGGGTGGCCGAGGGCCACGCCGACCCGGCCCGGCTCTACTCGCTGCGCCGGCTTCTCGCCACCCGGGAGCGACGCGAAGGCGACTGAGACCGACCGTCCGAGTCGTGCGCGTTTGCGATCAACCCGGACTGGTAAGGCCATAATCACACCAGGCAGGACAAGGTCACTACGGGGAGGCCCTTCACGATGGCGTGGCTGCTGGTAGTCGTCGCCGGGATTCTGGAGACCGGCTTCGCCGTCTGTCTCAAGCTCTCCCACGGATTCACCCGGCTCTGGCCGACGATCGCCTTCGCGGCCTTCGCCCTCGGCAGTTTCGGCCTGCTGACGCTGGCGCTGCGGAAGCTCGACGTGGGGCCCGCCTACGCGGTGTGGACGGGCATCGGCGCGGCCGGCACCGCGATCTACGGGATGGTCTTCCTCGGCGACATCGTGTCCGTGCTCAAGCTGGTCTCGATCTCGCTGGTGATCATCGGCGTCATCGGGCTCCAGCTCTCGGGCTCGGCGCACTGAGCAGCGCGGACGGTACGGCGGTCACGGCCGTCCGCACGAGCGGCCCCACGGAGTCACCGCCGGGGGCGACGAGATGCGCGAGCGCGAGGCGTACGGCCAGCTCGCAGCGGTGCAGCAGTTCGGCGCGGCCCTGGTCGAGCCGGACCCGGCCGAACCGCCCCGGGTCACCGCGCACCGGCTCGGGCCGCAGGTGATCGGGGCGCGGCGGCTCGTTCCGTTCACTGCGTTCGCTGCGTTCGTTGCGCAGGGGCTCGGCCGGGCGGCGCCCCAGGGCCGCCGCCGATCTGTCCCGTACGAGCGCGACCAGTTCGGTGGCGGCCGGCGGGCCCGCGTCGGCGCGGCGCTGGGCGGGGACGACGGACGGCGTGGCGGTGGGCCGTACGGGCCGGGGCTCGGGCAGCCGCTCGCTCCAGCAGCCGGTCAGCAGCGCCCGCAGCAGCGGCCTGGAGCGGCCCTCGACGACGGTCCACTCGGCGACGGCCACCAGCCGGTCGGCGGCGTCGGCGCGCTCCCGCAGCAGCCGTTCCACGCCGTACAGGTAACGGTCCGCCTCCCGGCGCAGCAGTGCGCGGGCGAGCCCGTCCTTGGTGCCGAACTCGTTGTACAGAGTCTGCCGGGAGAGCCCGGCGGCCGACGCGACGTCGACCATCCTGACCGCGGACCAGGGCAGGTCCGCGAGGGCGGAGAGGGCGGCGTCGAGCAGGGCTTCGCGCGCTGTTGGCATCGTTGTCTCCGGGGCCGGGTTCGGCTCGTGGCTCGGCTGGGTAATCGACTCTGGGGCTGGAATATGCGCTCAGAGTTGACGGGTCGTCGCTTTCTGTCAAGACCGTCGTCGAGTTCACGCCGCATCGTCCGCCATATCCCCACCGGACCCGCACCGGACGGGCCTGCCTTCCACGGAGCGGACCCCGTGGCCCGGAGGGGCGGCCGATCGCTACTGTGACGCCCATGCCCGATTACCACGATGACCTGCGCCTCGCCCATGTTCTGGCGGACGCCGCCGACGCCGTGACCATGGACCGGTTCAAGGCCCTGGATCTCAAGGTCGAGACCAAACCGGACATGACCCCGGTGAGCGAGGCCGACAAGGCTGCCGAGGAGCTGATCCGCGGCAACCTCCAGCGGGCACGGCCGCGCGACGCGATCCTGGGCGAGGAGTACGGCGTCGAGGGCACGGGCCCGCGCCGCTGGGTCATCGACCCGATCGACGGCACCAAGAACTACGTCAGGGGCGTCCCCGTATGGGCGACGCTGATCTCGCTGATGGTCGCCGCCGAGGGCGGGTACGAGCCGGTCGTCGGCGTGGTCTCGGCGCCGGCGCTGGGCCGGCGCTGGTGGGCGGCGAAGGGCGGGGGCGCGTACACCGGGCGCAGCCTGACCTCGGCGACGCCGCTGCGCGTCTCGAACGTGGCACACATCAGGGACGCGTCGTTCGCGTACTCCTCGCTGACCGGCTGGGAGGAACAGGGGCGCCTTGACGGCTTCCTGGATCTGACCAGAGCGTGCTGGCGTACGCGCGGGTATGGCGACTTCTGGCCGTACATGATGGTCGCGGAGGGCTCGGTGGACATCTGCGCCGAGCCCGAGCTGTCGCTGTGGGACATGGCCGCGACGGCGATCGTCGTCCAGGAGGCGGGCGGCAGCTTCACCGGCCTTGACGGCCGTCCGGGCCCGCACAGCGGCAACGCGGCGGCGTCGAACGGGGTGCTCCACGAGGAGCTGCTCGGGTATCTGAACCAGCGCTACTGAAGCCACTTAGGGTCTGACCAGCACGTTTCGGGGCTTCTCACCCCCGTTGGGCCGTCTGTGGGCCGTCGTCGGTGTCCGGGCCGCTCTGGAAGGCCCGGTTCACTGCCTCCCTCGTTCGCTTCTCGCTGGCGGGCATCAGGTGCGTGTACGTCCGCAGCGTGAAGCCCGGATCGTGGTGTCCCAGGTACTCGGACAGCGCCTTGATGCTCTCCCCCGCGTCCAGCAGGACGGACGCGTAGAAGTGCCTCAGCGCGTGCATGCCGTTCTCCCGGCCGCGCGGGATGCATGCCTTGTCGAGGGCGGGCCTCCATGCCTTCTCGTTGAAGGCGTAGCGGTTCACCGGGCGGCCCTCAGCATTTCGGAAGAGGACGGATACGGAGACCGGTGGACCGTCGACAGCTCGCCACGGCAACGTCACGGCCACGGGCGGGTGCTGTGCGATGTGCGCGTCAAGTACCCGAGCAACGCTCTCCGGCAACGGGACGGTACGCGTCTTGCCTCCCTTGGGCAGCGCGAACACCTGCCGTCCAGCGATGAGTTTGACCTGTCGGACGACGTGAACCACTCCCTCGGCGAAGTCCACATCGTCAACGGCCAAGCCGAGCACTTCGCCCTGCCGCATGCCGCACCCGCCGGCCAAGTCCACCATGGCCCGGTACCGCTCTGGCAGTGCCGAGCGCGCCGCCAGCACGCGTGCGGGCCCCCATGGCACGATCCGGCGAGGTTCCGGCTTGGGCGCCTTCACAGATGACGATCGGCACGGATTGTGCGGGATCAGGAGATCGTCAACGGCAGCCGCCAGCATCGCGTTGAGGTTCGCGAAAATGACCCGCTGATAGGCAGGGGCCAATCCCGCGTCTTCAAGCTTCCGGAGCCACTCGCGAATGTGGATCGCCCTCAGAGAGTCGAGCGATCGGCTACCCAGATGCGGCAGGACGTGCAGACGGATGCGTGTCTCGGTGCTCACGTACGTGCTGGGGTCCATGGTTAGGGAGGCCAACCACCGTTCACCGTGCTGCCGCACGGTGAGGCGACCGGCCCGGGGGTCGATGTACTGACCGCGCGACATGTCCGCCTCGATCCCGGACAGCCACTTCTCGGCAAGGCGCTTCTGCTTGTCGGGGAAGCTCTTGGACTTCTCGGTTCCGTCGGGGCCGATGTAGCGGGCGCGGTAGCGCATGCCGGTGCCGTGGCGGTCGGTCTTGACGCGGGTGGTCTTGCCGTTGGTGCTGGTCTCGGTCTTGAACCAGCGGTCTTGGATGTGGCCTGCCATGGGTGGGACTCCTGTGTCTGATAGCCGGGTGCGGGAGCGCTGTGTGGGCGCTCTCCGGCCGGTTTTTGGGTGTGCGGGGGTAGACCCGCTATCTGCTAGGGGCCTGATCAGCGAGGGTGTGGGCGTGCTATTGGGGGGGCTATCGATAGCGGGTGCGGCTGCTATCGATAGCGGCGCGGTGGGGGCGTTCTTCCGGGGCCGGAGGGTCAGGCAGCGTCCGTGAGGGCGGTCCGTTCGGTGATCCAGGTGGCGACGGCGCGGGGGTCGTAGCGGACGTGTTTGCCGACGCGGAAGCCGGGCGGCCCAGTCCGCTTCTTGCGCCAGCCGTAGACGGTTTCGATGGAGACGGCGAGCATCGCGGCGAGATCTTCGGGGGTGAGGTAGCGGTCGGGGAGTCCGGATCGGAGGATGGCGCGCGGGTCCTGGTGCGAGGGGGTGGCCATGGCGGTGGTGACTCCTCGTGTCCGTCGGATGGCGTGCGGGGGTGTGGGGTGGCGGTCCTAGAGAAGGGCCGTATTCCAGCGTCCGCAGGGTCTCAGCGTCCGCAGTCTGGTGTTTGTGCAGTTCAGGAGGGGTGTGGGGTGCGGACGCTGTGCGGACGCTGGGTTTCGTAGCGTCCGCACAGCGTCCGCCCGTTTCCGGGCCTCTTCCTGAGGCCCGGTCCGGGTGCCCATGCTGGTGTCCGTGCTGGTCAGGGTGTGTCGGGGTGGGGTCCGACTGGTGCGACGGGTGGCCAGAGTCCGTCTTGCTCGGGTGCGGACGCTGCGGACGCTGGGGGCGTACGGGAGAGGACGATGAGCTTGTGACGGGTCCGGTCGCCACTACGCTGCGTGTCGTCCACGGTGATGCCGATCGACCGCAGCAGCGGCGCGAGGCGTTTGATCCGGCCGCTGGCGCGGGTGGGGTCCTTGGGCCAGCCCTGCGGCCGGTGCCCCTCCCCGGTACCGAGGGCGGCAAGGAGTTGGGAGGCGGTGCCCGACCATGTCCCTGCCGTGTCGACCAGGGCGGCGACGGCGGACCCGAACGCGTCGCCCTCCAGCGCGTCTCCGGCGACGGCCGCCGACGCTACGAGGTAGGAGTCCAGGGTGCGCCACTCCATGACCGTGTCGACGGCGGCGAGCACCCGGGCGAAATCCGCCATGCGCGGCATGGAGTCGAGCCGCACCGTGGGCAGCACCGCCAGCACACACGCCAGCACATCGAACAGAGCTCCCAGCACCGCCGGACGCGTCGCCGTGTAGGCCGCGTTCAGCTCTTCCTCGCTGCGCCGCTGGTCTTCCCCGATCAGTTGGAGATCGACCATGAGGAGACGTTCGGCCAGGTCCCCCGCCAACGCTCCGGCGTCGATGGTGGTCATGGCGAGTACGCGGCGGAAGGTGAGGACGACGACGTCGTCATCGGTGTAGAGGGCGCGGTCGACGATGCCGTCCCCGGTGACGGCCTTGCACAGGGTGTCGGACAGCCACGGCGGGATGACGCTCACGTTGTCCAGGCACAGCGCCCATGAGTTGAACGCCTGGGTGGCCCATGTCTTGATGTCGCGGGGCTGGGACCGTTTGGCGGCGGGGGTGGGGTCGATGAGGTTCACGACCATCTGCGCGGCCCACGACTTCCCCGTCCCCTGCTCCCCTTTGAAGGTGAGTACCGGGTGGGGAATGGTCGGGATCCACGCGGCGACCATCCACGCGACAAGCTGCCGGAACGCGTCCTGATCCATGTTGAGCAGACCGTGGAGCTTGGCGAGTCCGTCGCTGTCGAGGACGGGGGTGGGCATGGGTGCCATGGCGCCGGAGCGGCGGAAGAGGATCGGGGAGCGGTCGACCACGCGCCACCCGCCGGCGCCCACGGTCACCGCACGCCCGTCCGCCGTGCCGAGGTCCACGACGATGCCGCCCGTCTCGTCCGGTCCCACCCGCAGATGCACGGGGACCGGGTCGCCATCTTCGGCGATCCCTTCGAGTACGGCCATGGCATCGGCCAGCGCGGACTGTGAGGCCACGTCCCCCTCGAAAGCGTCGGCGTACCTGCGTGCGAGGCGCTGGCGCAGTCCGCCCCTGCCACGCAACGGAAGCACGATCGAGGGGCCGTCGATGGCGACGGCGTAGGGACGCCCGTCCGTCGACACGACGAACCGGAACTCCTCCCGCGCCATGGTCACCAACCGGGACGCGGCGGACGGCTTCTTGCCCCCGGTCTCCGGACTGTTGTCGGGGGTGTGACGGCGGGTGTGACGCGGCGCGTCACGCTGGTCAGGGGTCTGCCGGTCGGGGGGCGGACCGGCGGTCGGCGCCGTGTCGGCGTGGGGGACGGTCGGGGGGATGCCGGGGTGCAGGTGTCCGTTCACGGGTGCGGTCGGGGTGGTCACGCGGCCACCTTTCGATCGGTCGGGCGGGTGCGTACGAGGGTGAGGAGGGTCGACCGGTCGGCCCGGTCGGGGCGGTCGGTGTGGTCGGGGGTGGTGGATCCCTCCGGCCGGTCGGGGGACGTCCCCGTGGTGGTCGGGGGGATCTCCTGGGCGGCGGGGGTCGACCGGTGCAGGTCATGGGTCGACCGTTGGGCCGACTCGTTGGCGGCGGCGAGCCGGGCCAGCGCGAGCCAACCGGCCCACCCCGTCACCCCGGCCACCGGGGTGACGGGGGTGAACTCCGGGGTGACACCGGGGTGGACGGTCGACCCGTCACCCCGGCCGGTGGCCGGTCCGTACGGGGTGTGCGGATCGCCCGCACGGTGGCCGTGCGGGGTGTGCGGATCGGGTGTCCGCACACCGTCCGCACACCCGGTGACGTGGCCGTACGGGGGCCGCACGGGGGGCCTCACGGTCTCGGGAACACTCCAGGTCGTACGGGTGTCCACCGCGTCACGGGTGTCCGCCACGGTGTCCGGCCGGCGCCCGTCCGCGTAGGCGCACAGGAGCAGCGCGATCGACAGCGGGAGCCGGTCCGCCTTGGCCTGGTTGCACGAGAAGCACGCGAGTACCAGGTGGACTTGCGCGTTGGTGGAGAAGAGGCTGCGGGGGACGACGTGGTCGATCGTCGCGCCGGTCAAGCGGCAGTTGAAGGGCTGGTGGCAGTAGAAGCACTGCCTGCCATCCCGTTTGGCGAGCATCGACCGCCGGTGCTTCTTGAGCTGAGAACCCGAACGCCTCACCTGCTCCACGGGGGACGCGTCACAGGTTTCGTCACCCAACGGTGCGAGGGCCATCGTCACGCCACCGTCTCCCGCTCAGCGGACGCACGCCCGGCGCGGATGTCCCGGAACATCTCCAGCAGGTGGGGCGACTCCGGCGGAACGGCCCCGACCGCGAACCCTCCGTCGTTGAAGCAGGCCATGAGCGGACGGGGCTTAAAGCACCGGTCGACCGCGATGTCGTAGCAGAACTTCCGACGCCGGGCGTCGGGCATAACCGTCCGGTACTCGGCACTCAGGTCCAGCGCTGCCACCCGGGGCCCGGCGAACTTCCCGAACTCCCAGCCCACTTCGTCCGCGAACGTGACCAGCCCGTTGCTGCCGATCCGGGCCACGCCCTCCATCAGGTGACCGTCGACCACGTGGTCGGCCCACCCGCGACGGCGGCGGGAGACGACGATGTCCGACGTGTACAGCGCCACGGTCATCTCGCCCTGACCAAGCGGCTCGCACAGCGCACCCTCGTACCAGTACTCGACGCACAGCCGGTACGCGAACGCCCACGCGGTACCGGCCCCCGGCGTGAACAGCGGCAGTGCCTCCAGCTCCCGCTGTACCCTGTCCAGCCCCGTGACCCCGAGCGTGCCGAGAGCGCGGTCCAGCGCCCGGAGCAAGTCCAGGTCGGTCGGCCTCTCGGGCAGCGAGGGCAGCGTGTCGAGCTGCGTGAACAGTCCAGCCGCCGCCTGCTCCCGCGTCAGCTCCACCGGGCCGACCGGCACACGCGGGAAGAGCTCCCCCGCACGCCGACGCTCCACCAGCACCCCGTCCGTGACCTGCGAGGTACGACGTTCAGCAACGATTCCAGGCATCATGGATTTACCCCTCTGTGGGTCGGGGAGCGGCGGCTTCACTTGCCGGTTTGGGCGCCGCTCCCTGTCAGGCACTGGCTTTGACCAGCGCTTTCCTGCTGATTCCCTGCCGAGGAACCGGCGGGGCATCTGCTAGCTAGCTTGCACTAGTCCAGACTAGTTCGCAAGCCTCGTGCGGTGGTGTGCGCTAGTTCGCTCTGGTGGGTACGCTCGGGAGTATGACTGTGACGAGAGGGCCCAAGTCGAAGGCCGTGCTGGTTGCCGATGCGCTGAGGGAGGAGATCCGGAGGATGCAACCGGGTGAACGACTCCCGACTCAGCGGGAGTTGGCAGACCGATTCGGGTACGCCGGACAGACCGTTCAGAACGGCTTGGCAATGCTGCGAGCTGAAGGGGTAATCGAGTCGGCCGGCAACCTGGGGAACTTCGTCAGCGGCGGTGGCGCGCAGGAAGGTGTGAGTGTCGAGATCAAGGAAATTCGCTCCCAGATTCAGGCGTTGACTGAACGGGTTGCGGAGCTGGAATCGCGCTCGGCAGCCGGTGGTGCGTGATCTGCAACAACCATGCGGTGAACAGAGCGTGTGGAACAGGTGACAGCTTGGGGGCAGTGAGATAGGCGGGGGGACAGAGTGGGTGTCCCCACCCTGTCCCCTTGTGTGTCCCCCTGGGGGATGGGCCAGACTCGCGGGTAGCTAGTCGGAGGAGGGCGTATGGGTGACGACAGGCCCGCATGGGCGCGGCGTATGGCTGCTGAGCGGAACGCGCGGGACTGGTCTCAGCGCGACGCGGTACGCGCGCTCCGGGCGCATGCCCCCACCGAGCTGCCGTCTGACGAGAGCATGATCCGTCAGTGGAAGCGCTGGGAGGCTGGCGCCGTTCCCAACGACTTCTATCAGCCCATAATTGCGGCTGTCTTCGGGACCGTTACGCACGCGATCTTCCCCGTGGCGAGCCGCCGGGATGGCGAGCGGGAGATCCTTGCCGCAAGCGGTATGGAGACGCTGGAGATCGTGAGTCGCCTCAACCGATCTGACGTTGATGGCGCTACGTTGGACGCGCTCCGCATCACGACGGATCGGCTCTGTTCCGAGTACCCATTTATGCCGAGTGCTCAACTCCTCATTGAGGGGCGCCAGTGGCTGCGCCGAGTTGTTGAACTCCACTCGAAGAGCCTTACCCTTTCGCAGCATCGCGAAGTGCTCGCGCTTTCGGGTTGGCTTGCTCTTTTGGTCGGGTGCGTTGAATACGACTCGGGTGATCGTCACGCGGCCGAATCGACGCGGCGGGCAGCCCTTTCGATTGCGACAGAATCCGACCACGCCGAGATTGCGGGATGGGCGCACGAAATGCGTGCCTGGTTTGCGCTGACGACCGGCGACTATCGCGGAGTCATTTCCGCAGCACGGGCCGGGGCCGAGGTGGCGGGAAGCCATGGTGTGGCGGTTCAGCTTGCAGGTCAGGAAGCCAAAGCGTGGGCGCGGTTGGGGGACCGTCGTCAAGTCGAGGTTGCGTTGGACAAGGGGCGGCGACTCTTGGAGGGAATGCCGCACCCTGAGAATCTGGATAATCATTTCGTCGTTGATCCCGCTAAATTCGACTTCTATTCGATGGACTGCTATCGATTGGTCGGAGAAGACAAGATCGCGCGCACGCTCGCAGAGGAGGTACTCAGGGCCGGTACGGACTTTGACGGAACCGAACGGGCGCCTATGCGTAACGCTGAGGCCCGGGTGACGTTGGGTGTTGCCGCAGCGCGCGAAGGGGACTTGGAGGGTGCCCTCCTGATGGGGGAACGAGCGCTTGAGGGGAACCGGCAGTCTGTTCCCTCGCTCATCATGACGAGCCGTGAGCTGGCCGCGCAGATCAGGCGCCGGTACAGCGACGAACCGGCAGCGCAGGACTACTTGGCGCATCTGCGCGCGCTTGGCCAAGAGAAACCGGGCTTCCTCCCTCCGCAGTAGAGCTAACCCTGCGTGACGTTGCAGAATCGGAGGCTAGCAGCGTGCGCACACCCCTAGAGCCCCGGATTCCGAGCGAATCCGGGGCTCTGCCGATCTGCCCGCTAGTTGCTAGATCGCTGATCAGAGCGCATATGGGCCGCTAGCGGTGCCGCTAGACCTAGCAGGGTGTGGTGCTAGGTCTAGCGGTGTTCGGCGCGCCCGGCATTGCTACGTAGGGTGATAGAAGGGGCGGCATAGCCGCACATCCTCTTGGCAGCTCGCTCCGCTCGCGCGCGACCGGCGCCGCCCATGCCGGGCGCCGTGGCGCGGTTGCTCGCCAGCCGAGTGCGCCCGGCTGAAACACCTGCAAGCGGAGTGGCTGCCCCCTGGTGTTACAGCCGTTCGTGACGAGAGACAGCGTCCGCAGCGTCCGCACGTCTCCCCTGCCTAAGAGGTTCTTGACCTGGGATAATGCCTCTTAGGTAGCAGAGCGTGTCCGGACGCTGCGGACGCTGCCGGACGCTAAGCATTTTGGTTAGCGTCCGCCCGATTATCGCTGGTCAGACAGGGCGCGGCTGGTCTTGCGGACGCTGCGGACGCTGTCTCCTCTTAACTCTCTAGTAAGAGGTGGTCCCCTCCACAAGCGGAACCGTTCGTCCGGCCGCTTCGCCCCTTCCTGAAGAGACCATCCGCCGCCCGGGCCCGGGTGGTCTCTTCGCTCTTCGGCCGGACTCGGCACAGACGGCTATTCAGGAGCGGCTGGGTCGTCGCCAGACAGACAAGAGGAGCACCCGGGGGAGGCGTGCTCCTCTTGCCCCGTCCGTGAGGTCCACGGAGCCGCGTACGCCTACGAGCCATGGAGGCCCGGGGCGAGGCGCCGGGGAGTCGTCCGCCCGGAGGGCGGTCCGTTCATGCCCGTACGGAGGATTCCCTACGGGCGCCCGGGTCATGTCCCGTCGAGTGGTGTAGCCGATCAAGTGGCGGTCGTGTTGGTGGTGTTGGGTAGTGCGGGGGCGCTTTCTGGGCGCTCGGTGGG